>NZ_JAOWDG010000084.1:0-113630 GCF_030334745.1 Citrobacter sp. Cb080
AGTGTGCCCGGAGTTCAGGGCGGGCATGGATGCTTAAATGAACCGCGAGTCTGTCTGGAATATTGAACCGGTAACTCACGATGAGAAACCCAACAATCCCACCGGGTGTGACGGTGGAGAACCTGAGCGGCAGTGACCTGCGGCATGCCCGCAGGGTGATGTAACCCGCTGACAACGGGGATTGAGGCGAGATCACTAAGCCGAGATGATCCTCAAGGTTAAGTACTGAAAGGCTGAAGAACATGAACCCGTTAATCCGCCTCTGTGGGTTGAAAACGTCACCACGGCCTACGTGATCTGACAGGCCGTGCAGGAGGAACTGGCAGTGATACGTAAGCACTGCCGGTCGAAGGTGTTTTGACATGTATGCGAAACACCGGGGCAGCAGCGTCTATCACGCTTGCGTTGCTGACTTCTGCCAACTTGCGGCAAGCAAGGATAAAGAGTGCGACGGGCAGCCTCCTCAGTATGCCTGAGTCCAGGCAGGTAAACCGGGGAAGGTCAGCGACGGATGTTAAGGGGGCATGGCTCCGATGACGCGCTGGCTGGCGGAGCTTCCGTAGTAGTCCGCGATGGGGAAAGCCCATTACATGGCGAAGGGAAGCAGTTTGAATGTGTTTGCGACGTGAATTAACTGACCTAACGAGGTGAAGACCTTTGATAATCAGCGAAATGCAACGCAAGCTTGCCACATGGGCAGCCACCGATCCGTCCCTACGGATTCAACGGCTGCTGCGTCTGATAACACAACCAGAATGGCTGGCTGAAGCGGCGCGGATCACGCTTTCATCAAAGGGGGCCCATACCCCCGGCGTTGATGGCGTGAACAAAACAATGCTACAGGCCAGACTGGCTGTTGAGCTGCAAATCCTCAGGGATGAATTACTCTCAGGCCACTACCAGCCCTTGCCCGCCAGACGGGTTTACATCCCTAAAAGCAACGGCAAACTGCGACCACTGGGTATCCCCGCGTTGCGGGATCGTATTGTTCAGCGGGCCATGCTGATGGCGATGGAGCCGATATGGGAGAGTGATTTTCATACGCTCTCATATGGCTTCCGGCCTGAGCGCAGTGTCCACCACGCGATCCGCACGGTGAAATTACAGCTCACAGACTGTGGTGAAACCCGGGGACGCTGGGTGATTGAAGGCGACCTGTCCAGTTACTTCGACACCGTACATCATCGACTGCTGATGAAGGCTGTACGCCGCAGGATCAGTGACGCACGTTTCATGACTCTGCTGTGGAAAACCATCAAGGCGGGACATATCGATGTCGGTCTCTTTCGGGCGGCCAGTGAAGGTGTACCACAGGGCGGTGTTATATCGCCGCTATTATCGAACATCATGCTGAATGAGTTCGATCAATACCTGCATGAGCGCTACCTGAGCGGGAAAGCCAGAAAAGATCGGTGGTACTGGAATAACAGTATCCAACGGGGCCGAAGTACGGCGGTCAGAGAAAACTGGCAGTGGAAACCCGCGGTGGCGTACTGCCGCTATGCCGATGATTTTGTCCTCATCGTCAAAGGCACCAAAGCACAGGCGGAAGCCATCAGGGAGGAGTGTCGGGGTGTGCTCGAAGGCAGTCTGAAACTCAGGCTGAACATGGATAAGACTAAAATCACCCATGTTAATGACGGCTTTATCTTTCTGGGGCACAGGATCATTCGCAAACGCAGTCGTTATGGCGAGATGCGAGTGGTCTCAACGATCCCGCAGGAGAAAGCCAGAAACTTCGCCGCATCGCTGACAGCACTGTTATCAGGCAACTACAGTGAAAGCAAAGTCGATATGGCTGAACAACTCAACCGAAAACTGAAAGGCTGGGCCATGTTCTATCAGTTCGTTGATTTTAAGGCCAAAGTCTTCAGTTATATCGACCGTGTCGTGTTCTGGAAGCTGGCTCACTGGCTGGCCCGCAAATACCGTACAGGTATCGCTTCCCTGATGAGGTGGTGGTGTAAATCACCGAAACCGGGTCAGAGCAAAACGTGGGTTTTATTTGGTAAAACCAATCACGGCAAGCTCAGCGGCGAAATACTGTACCGGTTGGTGGGGCAAGGCAAGAAGCTGTTCCGCTGGCGGCTACCCGAAGGTAATCCCTATCTGAGGACGGAGACCAGAAACACGTATACATCGCGCTTTACAGAAGTGGCAATGGCGTTCGCCAGCATTTAAATGGAGAGCCGGATGCGCTGAAAGGTGCACGTCCGGTTCGGGGAGGAGAGGCAGGGAAATAGTCCGACTACGCCCTGCCTCTTACTCTACTCCGAACCCACGAAGGCTGGCTGTAGCTGGCCGTAGTTGTTGACCTGTTCTCGCGCAAAGTTATCGGCTGGTCAATGCGACCCCGGATGACAAAAGATATTGTTCTGAACGCACTGCTGATGGCTGTATGGCAGCGTAATCCCCAAAAACATGTGCTGGTTCACTCAGACAGTAAGAATGTCGGTGTCAGTTTTCATCATCATGCTTGCTGTTTTCTCAGCCCGGTGAGATCACTGATGCAGTGAAGACTTTCCGGCTCCCTGACTCACACTCTGATCGACCAGAAATGTGTCTTTCCCTGGACCCGTCGGTTGACGGAAAGTACTTCATGCAAGGCTTCTCCTCACCGATGCGCGTGACTCAAGAAGGGCCTGACGGCTTGTCTTATTACTGTCCTGTCCGGGTTATCGTCAGGAGAAATGACGATAAGTTTCAGAGCAGGATTAGATCATGGCGAAAATTAAGTCAGTTCTCACACCGTCTGTCGTGGGTGGAGTTGATACGCACAAGGATCTGCACGTTGCTGCAGTGGTTGATGAAAATAACCGCGTTTTAGGCAGTAAGTTTTTCGCGACAACCCGACAGGGATATCGTCAGATGCTGACATGGATGACATCTTTTGGAACTGTTGCCCGCATCGGCGTTGAATGTACCGGCTCATACGGCGCTGGCTTGCTGCGCTACCTGCAGAATGCCGGGATCACCGTTCTGGAAGTGACTGCTCCGGATAAGATGGAGCGTCGCAGGCGTGGTAAAAGTGACACAATTGATGCTGAAAGTGCCGCTCACGCAGCTTTCTCATTTATACGCACTGTCACACCTAAAACACGAAGCGGGATGATTGAAGCACTTCGCGTTTTGAAAGTTTGCCGAAAAACGGCCGTTGCGGCGCGTCGAATTGCGCTGCAAATGATCCAGATGAATATCGTTTCTGCACCGGACGAACTACGTGATCAAATACGCAGTCTGACCCGGATGCAACTGATTCGCACCCTGGCCGCATGGCGACCGGATGTTACGGCATATCGCAATGTTCAGGATGCTTATCGTATTGCCCTGAAATCGCTGGCTAGGCGATATCTTGAACTGCACGATGAAATAGCAGACCTCGATATTATGATCGCATCAATCGTTGATGAGCTGGCACCTGATCTGATTAAGCGTAACGCAATCGGCTATGAATCGGCTTCGCAGTTGCTGATCACAGCCGGTGATAACCCTCAACGGCTTCAGTCTGAGTCTGGCTTCGCGGCCTTATGCGGAGTCAGCCCCGTTCCCGTCTCATCAGGCAAAACAAATCGCCACAGACTGAACCGTGGTGGCGATCGTGCAGCTAATAGCGCGCTACATATCATCGCTATAGGCAGATTACGCACGGACACGAAAACACAGGAGTATGTAGCGAAAAGAGTCTCAGAGGGACACTCAAAAATGGAAGCACTGCGCTGCCTGAAACGTTACATCGCACGCGAGGTCTTTACACTGCTTCGAAATCAAAATCGGCAGATCAACAGCACTCAAATAACAACTTGACACTTAGAAGGGCGTCCAGGGCAGTCAATACACAAGTCATGAGTGGCAGTCGTTCCTGAAGTCACACGGTCTGGAAGATAGCATGAACCGTCGCGGTAACTGTCATGATAACGCGGTTGCAGAGAGCTTTTTCCAGCCACTGAAACGCGAACGGATAAAGAAAAAGATCTACGGAACGCGTGAAGAAGCCCGTAGCGATATTTTTGATTACATCGAAATGTTTTATAACAGTAAGCGTCGCCATGGTTCAAGCGATCAGATGTCACCGACAGAATACGAAAACCAGTATAATCAACAGCTCGGAAGTGTCTAGATCATCCGTGGCGATTCAATCAAAGCAACAATCAACGCGCACTCTATGATGTAAATCAATTCACTGACACCCTGACGTTTTTGTTACACTTGTATAAAGTCATCTAACCTGAGCAGGAAAAGGACAATGCCAACAAATCGCTTTGCGAAGAAACACTGGAAGATGGTTGTGATACTGCTCGTTATTTGTGCGGCAATGCTGATGCTACGTTGGGCTGCGATGCTCTGGGGTTAAAATACTGGCACACGCTGTTCCGGTTCCGTTGTATTTATCAATTAAATCGAATTCGTCTGAAAATAGCGCGTTATTGATAAGTATTAAAAATAAAACACAGATTTAATATTAAATAATATTTAACGTTAATTGAGAAAAGCCGGGCCAATTATTTGACCCGGCTTGTCATTACATACGATAGCCGAGTGACACAGTAGTACGACGATCGGTATGCTCCGGCGCTGTTGCCGGTGGTTCAGAGTTCCAGGTAACGTTGTAAGCCACCTTTAACCCAAAGTGTTCGTTGATAGCAACGTTCAAGGCCGTTTCAGAATTGAGCGTTGTATCGTCAGCACCAAATACCGACACACCTTGCGTAAACTTAGTATTGTCCGTCATCTGCCACGCATAGGCCCCGGACGCATAGCCCAGCGGCTGTGTTTCGGTGGTGCCATCCGTGTGCTCGTCATAGCGCACACCAGGACCGAATTCAAAACGGAAGCTGTGCACTGGTCCGTTGAGGAACTGACGACCATAACCTGCGGTCAGCACGTCACGCTCGCGATAGCCGTTGTAACGGTCGGTCAGCCAGCTTGCCTGCCCAAAGAGATAATCATAGTCGGTCATGTTGTAACGACTACGGCCACCTACGGCATATTTCTCTGATGAACGCTCATCATTTGAGGAGGTATTGCTGGCATTTCCCCACAAAGACCACGCCGTAGTTTGACCGTACCAGGTCATGGTGGTGTCTGCAGTTAAAGAAGAACTTTTTGTGTTGCCTGACTGGGCGAGATATCCCGCGTTCAGGTTACCTTCAAAGGGTTTTTTCGCGCTGGAAGGGTCATCCATGACAGTAAAAACGGAATCATCGGCGGCAGCCTGCATTGACGCAAGCAGGCCACCCGTCAGCAGTAACGCTGCGGGCACTGTCTTCAAAAGCTTCATTTATTAAGAGTCCGTACAACAAAAAAAGAGACCATAACGGTCTCGGAAACTTTCATATGGATCAATGACAAAAGACCCTTGAAAGGTAACAAATTATAAAAAGACTCGAATAACATAGCAATAAATTCTTATTTCATTTTTTGAATAAGAGCGTTCCTAAACCGTTTTTTTATTTATATATCTTTAACGCGATTATTTTAAATAAAGATATGAAAAATCATGTTGTTAATTACTTCACTTTCGGGGGGTTAAGTGCCAGACTGAGGACAGCCTAACAGGAGGTAAAGATGGTACGTATCTATACGTTAACACTTGCGCCCTCTCTCGATAGCGCAACAATCACGCCGCAAATCTACCCGGAAGGTAAGCTTCGCTGTACCTCGCCGGTTTTTGAACCCGGCGGCGGCGGTATCAACGTCGCTCGCGCAATTGCCCATCTTGGCGGCACCGCTACGGCCATCTTCCCTGCGGGTGGCGCCACCGGAGAGCATCTTGTTGCTTTGCTCGCCGACGAAAATGTTCCCGTATCCACCGTCGAAGCTAAAGACTGGACCCGACAAAATCTCCATGTCCACGTTGAGTCCAGCGGCGAACAGTATCGCTTCGTCATGCCAGGCGCTGCGCTCACCGATGATGAGTTCTACCAACTTCAGGATCAGGTGCTGGAAATTGAGTCTGGCGCACTGCTGGTTATCAGTGGCAGTTTGCCGCCTGGCGTACAGCTTGAGAAGCTGACCCGGCTCATTACCACAGCACAAAAACAAGGGATTCGCTGTATCGTCGATAGTTCTGGCGAAGCGCTGGCAGCAGCATTAACCATCGGCAATATCGAACTGGTCAAACCCAACCTCAAAGAACTGAGCGCGCTGGTGAATCGCGAACTCACGCAGCCCGATGATGTGCGCAACGCCGCACAAGAAATCGTGCAAAGCGGAAAAGCGCATCGCGTAGTAGTCTCGCTTGGACCACAAGGAGCGCTGGGCGTTGATCGTGAAACCTGTGTCCAGGTGGTTCCGCCACCGGTGAAGAGTCAAAGTACCGTAGGTGCGGGCGACAGTATGGTCGGGGCCATGACGCTTAAACTGGCGGAGAGCGCACCTTTTGCAGATATTGTTCGTTACGGTGTCGCCGCAGGTAGCGCCGCCACCCTGAATCACGGTACGCGTCTGTGCGCTTTAGACGATACGCAAAAAATATACGCGTATCTGGCTCAGTAATGACGGCTTCCCCTTGTCTAGATACAAGGGGATTTCCCCGTAAAACTGTCGGCATGGGTGTTATACGTCTATGATAAAAAATCACATGATTACAAAGCAGTGAATCATGTGCGACCAGGCGTCTTCACAACGATGCGAGGTGAAGAAGAACGACACACATTAAGTGCCTTTCCAGCGATGACGCGTCCGTGGTGTGCGTCAGTTCGTGTTTTTTAACCGCATTCTTGCGCTAACCTTATGATCTGGCAGACAACATGGGGAGAGACATCATGTGGCAGGCTATCAGTCGTCTTTTAAGCGAGCAATTAGGTGAAGGCGAAATCGAACTGCGTAACGAACTGCCCGGCGGAGAGATCCACGCCGCATGGCATTTACGCTATGCGGGGCGCGATTTTTTCGTTAAATGCGATGAAAGAGAGCTGTTAACCGGCTTTACGGCGGAAGCCGATCAGCTGGAGCTACTTTCTCGCAGTCAAACCGTATCTGTACCGAAAGTCTGGGCGGTAGGCGCAGACAGAGATTACAGCTTTCTGGTGATGGATTTCCTCCCTCCCCGTCCGCTTGATGCGCACAACGCGTTTATCCTCGGCCAACAGTTGGCGCATTTGCATGAATGGAGCGATCAGCCGCAGTTTGGGCTCGACTTCGATAATGCGCTCTCTACCACGCCGCAGCCCAACACCTGGCAACGTCGCTGGTCAACCTTTTTTGCCGAGCAGCGTATTGGCTGGCAGCTGGAACTCGCCGCTGAAAAAGGCATTGCGTTTGGCAATATCGACGCCATTGTCGAGCATGTTCAGCAGCGTCTCTCTTCCCATCAGCCGCAGCCATCTCTTCTGCATGGTGATTTGTGGTCCGGGAACTGCGCCCTCGGCCCGAACGGCCCGTACATCTTTGACCCTGCCTGCTACTGGGGGGACAGAGAGTGTGACCTGGCAATGCTGCCGTTACATACCGATCAGCCGCCGCAACTCTATGACGGTTATCAGTCTGTTTCTCCGCTACCATTGGATTTTCTCGACAGACAGCCTGTCTACCAGCTCTATACGCTGCTGAACAGGGCTATTCTGTTCGGGGGACAGCATCTGGTCGTGGCGCAGAAAGCGCTGGACCGGTTACTGGCGGCTTAGCAAAGTCGCACGTTGCTTATCTGGCCTGGCGTTTCACAACGCGTCAGGCCTGATAGTGCAGCAGTTACAAAAAACCCAGTAATGAAAAGAAGAAGTAGCCAATCACGATAACGATCACCGGCAAAATATAGAGCGGGAAAATTTGTAAAAAGATCGTATGGTGCGGTACCACAATACGCGACTCAAGTTGCTCGCGTGATAACCCTTCACTGCCCTTTGCCTGTTCCAGAATCAACTGGTCCTCAACGCCCTCGCGTAAATAACGCGCCTGACGGCTCATTCTGGCGCCTGAATCCTGCAACGCCAGACCGATAAAAATCAGAATGAAAATCAGCCAAAAAACGAGATTCAGTCCACTTTGAAAATCGGGCGTCGGCGAGTTATACCAAAACACGTTAAGAAAAGGTGTGTTCACACGCATCATGTCGATCATCACATGAGCAAAATCGAGCATGACCGCGTTAATCCCTTCCTGCTTTTCGCTGTGCGCATACATAAACTTCAGTACTGAAACCAGGGTTGAAATCAGCGCGGGAATGAAAATCACCCATCCCACCAGCCTTTTCAAGATGGCAATGCGTCCAGCTTGTTGATACGTCATGAGTTCCCCTTGATTAAGACGTGTCATTTTGGCCTAAGTTTACCCGTTGATTATCGTTTTCGCCTGATCTTTAAAGGCGGTATACTACTGAATTAGCCATAATGAACGCTCAGAGCCCGTCCAGGCTGGCTCTTAATCCCTTTTATCACCCGTAAAGGAGAGGTTGTGATGTCAACCCCGCGTCAAATTCTTGCTGCAATTTTCGATATGGATGGATTACTGGTCGATTCTGAACCGCTTTGGGATCAGGCCGAACTGGATGTGATAGCAAGTTTAGGCGTTGATATCTCCCGCCGCCATGAACTTCCCGATACACTTGGCTTACGCATCGACATGGTGGTTGATTTGTGGTTTGCACAGCAACCGTGGAACGGTCCCTCACGTCAGGAAGTAACCGAGCGCATCATTACCCGGGCAATTGCGTTAGTTGAAGAAACAAAACCACTGCTGCCGGGCGTGCGTGAGGCCGTGGCATTGTGCAAATCTCAGGGGTTGAAAGTAGGACTGGCATCCGCCTCGCCGCTGCATATGCTGGAAAAAGTGCTAACCATGTTTGATCTGCGCAGCAGCTTCGATGCACTGGCTTCTGCGGAAAAACTGCCCTACAGCAAACCGCATCCGCAGGTTTATCTCGATTGCGCGGCAAAACTGGGCATTGACCCTATAAACTGCGTAGCACTGGAAGACTCGGTGAACGGCATGATTGCTTCGAAAGCCGCCCGTATGCGTTCCATCGTAGTACCTGCGCATGAAAATCAGGACGATCCTCGCTTCGTTCTGGCCGACGTCAAACTGGCCTCGCTCACCGAACTCACTGCCGCTCACCTGCGCGGCTAATCCTGCGACGGGCAATGATCGCATTGCCCGCCTGCCGGACGCTGGGCACGCCTGATGACCTGAAAGGCCCGGTCGTGTTCCTCGCAAGTGCTGCCTCGGACTATATACATGGTTATACGCTAGCCGTGGATGGCAGTTGGCTGGCGCGGTAAAGGCGCACTTGTGACAAAGGGTTACAACGTCACCTCTTCCGCCTACTGTATAAAACCCCTATACTGTATGAATCGACAGTTTATTGGGTTTTATCATGACGGCGGAAGGTCACCTTCTTTTTTCTATTGCCTGTGCGGTATTTGCCAAGAATGCCGAGCTAACGCCCGTTCTTGCGCAGGGTGACTGGTGGCATATTGTTCCTTCAGCCATTTTAACGTGCTTGCTGCCGGATATCGATCATCCCAAATCCCTGCTGGGGCAGCGTCTGAAGTGGATATCAAAGCCCATTGCCCGGGCATTTGGTCATCGCGGATTTACACATAGCCTGCTGGCGGTTTTTGCCCTGCTGGCCACGTTTTACCTGAAAGTCCCTGATACCTGGATAATTCCAGCGGATGCCTTACAAGGTATGGTTCTCGGTTATCTCAGCCACATTCTGGCCGACATGTTGACCCCGGCGGGCGTCCCCCTGCTTTGGCCCTGCCGCTGGCGTTTTCGTCTGCCTATCCTCGTGCCGCAAAAAGGCAACCAACTGGAGCGGTTTCTGTGCATGGCGCTGTTCGCGTGGGCAATCTGGATGCCGCAGACCGTACAAGAGAACAGTGCGGTGCGCTGGTCATCACAAATGATAAATACGCTGCAAATGCAGTTTAATCGTTTTATAACGCACCAGGTTGACTAATAAATCAGCCAAAAAGTTATTTTTGGCATAAACAATTCCATTTGAATATAAGAGGCAAGTCACAGTTCTGCTAATCTTGCGCCAACAGAATCACCGTCACACGGTGATACGCATAATAAGATCAGGAGAACGGGGATGAACTATCCATTAATCGCGAACATTATCGTGTTCGTAGTGCTGCTGTTCGTGCTGGCGCAAGCCCGTCACAAGCAGTGGAGTCTGGCAAAAAAAGTACTGGTCGGTCTGGTCATGGGTGTGGTGTTTGGCCTCGCCCTGCACACCATTTATGGTTCCGACAGCCAGGTTCTTAAAGATTCCGTACAGTGGTTCAACATTGTCGGCAACGGTTACGTCCAACTGCTGCAGATGATTGTCATGCCGCTGGTGTTTGCATCTATTCTCAGCGCCGTTGCGCGTCTGCACAACGCCTCTCAGTTAGGTAAAATCAGCTTCCTGACCATCGGTACACTGCTGTTTACTACGCTGATTGCCGCGCTGGTAGGGGTTCTGGTGACCAACCTGTTCGGCCTGACCGCAGAAGGTCTGGTGCAAGGTGGGGCCGAAACCGCTCGTCTGAACGCGATTGAAACCAACTATGTTGGCAAAGTAGCTGACCTCAGCGTTCCACAGCTGGTGTTGTCGTTTATCCCGAAAAACCCGTTTGCCGATCTGACCGGAGCTAACCCGACGTCGATTATCAGCGTGGTTATCTTCGCTGCATTCCTCGGTGTTGCCGCACTGAAGCTGCTGAAAGATGATGCGTCGAAAGGCGAGCGCGTGCTGGTCGCTATCGATACCCTGCAAAGCTGGGTGATGAAGCTGGTTCGTTTGGTGATGCAGTTGACACCATACGGTGTTCTGGCGCTGATGACCAAAGTGGTTGCGGGCTCCAATCTGCAGGACATCATCAAGCTGGGTAGCTTCGTCGTGGCCTCTTATCTCGGTCTGGGCATTATGTTCGTGGTACACGGGATCCTGTTGGGTGTTAACGGCGTTAGCCCGCTGAAATACTTCCGCAAGGTGTGGCCGGTGCTGACTTTCGCCTTCACCAGCCGTTCCAGCGCAGCCTCAATTCCTCTGAACGTTGAAGCGCAAACCCGTCGTCTGGGCGTGCCTGAATCCATCGCCTCTTTTGCCGCCTCCTTTGGCGCCACCATTGGCCAGAACGGTTGTGCAGGGCTGTACCCGGCAATGCTGGCAGTAATGGTCGCCCCGACCGTCGGGATCAACCCGCTGGACCCGATGTGGATTGCCACGCTGGTCGGTATCGTCACCGTCAGTTCCGCAGGGGTTGCGGGTGTGGGTGGCGGTGCAACGTTTGCCGCGCTGATCGTCCTGCCAGCTATGGGTCTGCCGGTCACGCTGGTTGCGCTGCTGATTTCCGTTGAGCCGCTGATCGATATGGGTCGTACCGCGCTGAACGTAAGCGGTTCTATGACAGCCGGTACGCTGACCAGCCAATGGCTGAAACAGACCGATAAAACAATTCTGGACAGCGACGATAACGCCGAACTGGCGCATCGCTAAGTCTGTTCGACTGAAAAACAAAAAAACCGCCGGAGTGTCATGCTCCGGCGGTTTTTTTATATCCATTAATCGCTCAGTTCATTTTCCTGGCGAACCTGATTAGCCCAGCGTTGCGCTGATTCCGGGACCGTAAATGCAGGTGAACGCTGAAACGCCTCCCCTATTAAGACAAAAGCGACATATTTTCCGCGCAGTATCCATACGTCACGAAACGCATCCATTTTAACTGCATGCTCTGGTGGGGCTGGCTCCACGCGAGGAACATAGCTAATTACCGGACGATTTTGTTGGCGAAGAGGTTTCATAATCAGTTGCTTCACTAAAGACTAATTCTAAAAATCAGAAAACGGCTATCTTAGCCGATTTTGCCTCCTGACGTCCTGCCTTGCGTGCGCTGTTTGCCTGGTTCATCGCGCTTTACGCCCTCGGTCAGTTCCTGCACCACTGAGCAAGTGGTCTATAGTTAAAGCTTTTGACGGCAACAACGACCTTTAAGCGATGAAAACAGGAGACGAGTTTAATGTCACAGAATGATAAGCACCCACTCCATCACTCAGCGCCGGTTCATGATGCCAGCGAATCCCAGCCAGGACTTGACTCACTGGCGCCAGCAGACGGTTCACATCGGCCAACACCTGAACCCACACCACCTGGCATGCAGCCCACTACGTCCGGCAGCTTAAAAGCGCCTGACACCAAAAGTGACAAACTCAACGCGCTGGAAAGTTTTCGCAAAGGCAGCGAAGATTTTGCTCTGACAACCAATCAGGGAGTGCGCATCGCGGACGATCAGAACTCTCTGCGCGCAGGAAACCGTGGGCCAACTCTGCTGGAAGACTTTATCCTGCGGGAAAAAATCACCCATTTTGATCACGAACGCATCCCGGAGCGGATCGTACATGCCCGAGGTTCGGCCGCTCATGGTTACTTTCAGCCCTATGCCAGCCTCAGCGCGACGACGAAAGCGGACTTTCTGAGTGATGAAAATAAAATCACCCCGGTTTTTGTCCGTTTCTCTACGGTTCAGGGCGGCGCAGGCTCAGCGGATACGGTCAGAGATATTCGAGGATTTGCGACCAAATTTTATACTGAAGAGGGCATTTTCGATCTGGTGGGAAACAACACGCCAGTCTTCTTCATTCAGGATGCCCATAAATTCCCGGATTTCGTCCATGCGGTAAAACCGGAGCCGCATTGGGCTATCCCACAGGGTCAAAGCGCCCACGATACCTTTTGGGATTATGTCTCGTTACAGCCAGAAACGTTGCACAACGTTATATGGGCGATGTCTGACCGGGGTATTCCACGCAGCTATCGCACGATGGAAGGCTTTGGCATTCACACGTTCCGGTTGATAAATGCGCAAGGGAAAGCCACCTTTGTCCGTTTTCACTGGAAACCGCTGGCGGGCAAAGCTTCGCTGGTATGGGATGAAGCGCAAAAACTTACCGGTCGTGATCCCGATTTTCATCGCCGCGATCTGTGGGAAGCTATTGAAGCAGGCGATTATCCGGAATACGAACTGGGGCTGCAGCTCATTCCTGAAGAAGACGAATTCAAGTTCGATTTTGACCTGCTCGACCCGACCAAGCTGATCCCAGAAGAGCTGGTTCCGGTGCAACGCGTCGGTAAAATGGTGCTGAATCGTAATCCGGATAATTTCTTCGCCGAAAATGAACAAGTCGCTTTTCATCCCGGACACATCGTCCCTGGTATCGATTTTACCAACGATCCCTTGCTGCAAGGCCGCTTGTTTTCGTATACCGATACCCAAATCAGCCGCCTGGGCGGGCCCAACTTCCATGAAATCCCGATTAATCGCCCGACCTGCCCGTACCATAACTTCCAGCGTGACGGTATGCATCGTATGGACATCGATACCAACCCGGCCAACTATGAACCTAATTCCATCAATGATAACTGGCCGCGTGAAACGCCGCCGGGGCCAAAACGCGGTGGATTTGAATCGTATCAGGAACGGATTGAAGGAAACAAAATCCGCGAACGTAGCCCCTCTTTTGGCGAATACTATGCGCACCCTCGCCTGTTCTGGCTAAGTCAGACGCCAATTGAACAGCAGCATATTATCGGCGGATTCAGCTTCGAACTCAGCAAAGTTACGCGCCCCTATATTCGGGAAAGAGTGGTCGAACAGTTAGCCCATATTGATACAGCCCTCGCCGAGGCGGTTGCCGATAATCTCGGTTTTGAGCTAACCGAGGAACAGGCCAAAATCGCCCTACCGGCCAACGTGAATGGTTTGAAAAGTGCGCCGTCACTCAGTTTATATGCGGGTGCGCAAGGTGAGATTAAGGGCCGCGTGGTCGCCATTCTACTTAATGATCAGGTGAAATCGGGCGACCTGCTTGCCATCATGCAAGCCTTACAGGCCAAAGGCGTTCACGCCAAACTGCTCTATTCCCGAATGGGTAATGTGGTTGCCGATGATGGTTCCGTCCTGACAATCGCCGGTACCTTTGCGGGTTCACCATCGCTGACCGTCGATGCGGTTATCGTTCCGTGTGGCAATATCGCAGATATCTCTATGAACGGTGATGCCCGATATTACTTACTCGAAGCGTATAAGCACTTAAAACCTATCGCACTGGCTGGCGATGCGCGTCAGTTTAAAGCAACGTTGGATATCAAAACTGAAGGAGAAGAAGGCGTGGTGGAGGCAGACAGTGCAGACGCACAGTTTATGGATACCCTGCTGACGCTAATGACTGCGCACCGCGTCTGGTCACGCGCCGGAAAAATCGACACGATCCCTGCCTAAAAAAATGCGGCGCATTATGCGCCGCAAACTCAGGAGTTAGACGTTCAGAAAACTGCCAAGACGATAACCGCGCTCCGCAATAGCATATTTCAGTGACGGAGACGTCAGCACGTCGAGCTCAGTTAAGCGGGGGTAACAGTAGGCACTTTGACGAATAATGTCATCGATAAAGGCCGGATGACACATCACTTCCAGCGAGGACTCTCCCCGGTCTGCTGACGCGTCAAGCGTTTGCAAAAACAGGGCTTCAGAAATCGCTTCGCCATAAAACTCGCTGCTGAATCCCTGGGAAGTCCGTAACGTCTGCGGAAAGTCAGACGCCTGGAATACCGTCTGACGATCGATCCGTAACGCAATCCCCCGTTGGGCAGCAAACCCGGCCACGATAGGGAAAATCTGCGGGAACATATGCACATGGTGATGGCTATCCAGATGCGTTGGCTCCCGCCCGAACAGGTCAATAAAACGCTGATACTGCGCGGCCAGTTCCTGAGAAATTTCATCCAACGGCAAGGTGTCTTCTTCAGCCATCTGCCAGATCCATTTTCCCAGTAACCCGTCACGAGTAAGGCCTGGCATTGCCGTCAACGGCCTGCCCAGCGTCAGAACAAAATGCATCCCAACGGCAAGTTCAGGTATGTCGCGACTCAGCTGTACCGCATGGTCAATGGCTGCGCCATTAACCAGTGCAGTTGTCGAGGTGACCACGCCATTGCGACAGGCTTCAACAATGCCGTAGTTTTGTCCTTTACTCAGGCCAAAATCATCCGCATTTACAATCAGTACGCGTTCCATAGCCGACCTCAGTTAGTGTTGTTCGCTTTTGAGTTTCTCGATACACCCGGCGAAGTTTGGCAGCCATTTTTCATGCGCCAGAATCAGCTCACGCGCCAGAATCTCGGCATCGCTGTCAGAATGCACCAGCGGACTCAGGTTCAACGCCAGCAGCACATCATTCAGCTCGCCGCTCAGTGCCGCATTGCTCGCCGCGACTTCAAAGCCTTTAATGGTATAGATAAGGCCGAGCACTTTCTCATCAAAATGGGTAATACGTGGGTGCGGCGTGGCGCCGTTGCGTCCCAGTGTACAGGTCATCTCAACCGCCCAGTCCGCCGGGATATTGTCAACATGCCCATGGTGCGGAACGTTGACATAGTGCTCGGTCTGTTTGTCGTTGTAGATGGCGTTGATCACTTCACAGGCCGCATCGGAGTAATAGGCTCCACCACGC
Organism: Citrobacter sp. Cb080; assembly: GCF_030334745.1. Lineage (NCBI taxonomy): Bacteria > Pseudomonadati > Pseudomonadota > Gammaproteobacteria > Enterobacterales > Enterobacteriaceae > Citrobacter > Citrobacter sp. Cb080. The sequence continues at coordinate 15,436 of NZ_JAOWDG010000084.1, forward strand.
TGTTCAAGCTCTTTCGGTTTCACGTTCAAATCCGGGTTTTTGTAGAGATCAAACAGTTGTTTCTCCACTTTCTGTACCACCTGAGCGCGAGCGCCGCCCTTATAGTATTCACCCATTTCAATCGCCAGCATCTCTTTTGGCTTGAAGTAATAGAGCAAATATGAGCACGGCAGCAGCTTCAGCGAGCGAATCAACCCTTCACTGAACGGCAGGTCGAAGATGTTCTTCACGGTGGAGGCTTTCAGTTGACCTGAAGCCACGCCATCCAACAGTTCATCAAAGCGTGATTTACCATTCACCAGTACGTCTTTAATAAAGACCATATGGTTCAGACCGAACAGATCGATGGATAAGTCATCGCTCTCTTTCAGCGCCAGCACATCGCTAATGAACATTTTCATGCCGACAGGAATATTACATACACCGATGAATTTCTTAAAATTCGTATGGCGATAGACCGCTTCCGTCACCATCCCGGCCGGGTTAGTAAAGTTAATCACCCACGCATTCGGGCACAGTTCTTCCACATCTTTGACAATATCAAAGATAACCGGAATAGTACGCAGACCTTTGAACAGCCCACCAGCGCCGTTGGTTTCCTGCCCCAGATACCCGTGGCTCAGCGGAATGCGTTCATCCTTTTCGCGAGCTTTCAGTTGCCCTACGCGCAGTTGGGTGGTAACGAAATCAGCATCTTTCAGCGCTTCACGGCGGTCCAGCGTTTTAAACAACTTCATCGGCACGCCAGCTTTATCGATCATGCGCTGGCAAAGGTCAAAAATAATGTCCAGCTTCTCTTTTCCATCGTCGACATCAACCAGCCACAATTCAGAAACCGGTAATTCATGATAGCGCTTAATAAAGCCTTCAAGTAACTCAGGGGTGTAGCTGCTCCCGCCACCGATAGTGACGACTTTTAATTTCTGGCTCATACTTTCTCCCTTCAGTGTCAAAACACTGACGTGTATTATGCTCAACCCGTTTGTCAGGTATAGCGTGGCTGTCCCGACGCTATTTTGGGCAAGCTATAAAAAATGGGTTATTGGCAAATAATATCTACTGATTAAATTCAGTTAATTTCTTACGATAGCTATTAGGTGTAAATGACGTCAGCTTTTTAAACGTTTTAATAAACAGACTTGGACTACTGTAGCCAGATTCGTAAGCAATATCCGTTACAGAATAGTTAGTCATTTCCAGCTGTTTTTTAGCAAAGTTAATGCGGATTTCATTAATGATCTGCATCGGCGTTTTGCTGTAATAACGCTGGGTTGCGCGGGTCAGATACTCCTGGGATTTCGCGGACAGGTGTACCATGTTTTCCAGCGCATTCTCGCTAAACTGCCGTTTGTCATGCATGGTCTCCACGGTGGTTTTAAGCCACTGCGGAATATCATCCAGCACCTGCTCTTCGCGATGATGGCGCAACCGGTTAATAATATAGAAGGTGACCACTTCTACAAATTCATCCAGTCCGCTCTCGCGAAAGTTTAGTGATGCAATAACCGTTTCAATGTAGGTGAGAAACGAATTATTCGCCCGATAGACCTGCGATGCAACGAAACAAAATGGCAGCAGCGGGTGGTAGTGCTGTTCAAAAAAGCGTTTACTGATACCGACGTTCAGGATCCTTGTCGCCCCAAAATCATAAAAACTCTGGTGGTGCGATCCCAATGGAATAAAAACAAAGTCCCCGCGTTCGAGCAATACGCGTTTACCGTTGATTTCCTGATAATAGCGCCCGGTTAAAACCAGGGTAAATTCGTAGTAGTCATGTTGATGCAGCCCGCTGATGCTCTCAGTTTTGTTATAGATGAACACATGGAAATTTTTGCCATTAAACAGCTGCTGCTCATAGACGGTTTTGATTTCCGGTGCGTTAATCTGTAGCTGCATTATGCACTCCTCGCTATTTCAGCTTTTCGTGAAGCTCAATCAGTTCAGTCACCAGCTCACGCGCCAGCATTGATGTCATCAGGTGGTCCTGAGCATGAACCAGCACCAGGCTAACTTTCATTTTACCTTCGCCCTGATCGCCTTCAATCAGTTTCGTTTGCACGAGGTGCGCTTCATTCAGCGCCAGGCGAGACTGGTCCATCATAGCCTTAGCTGACTCGAAATCGCCTTGCTTGGCCATTTTGAGCGCGCCGTACGCCAGGCTACGCGCCTGACCGGAGTTGATGATGAGACCCATCACCACTTCTTCGAGTTCTTCTGCTTCTGACTGCGTGTCGACGATGTTTTCGATATCCAACATACTTTTTTCCTCTGGTTCAGTCCGGCATGACCGTGAAGCCATGCCGGATTAAATTTAGAATTTCAATGCGTTAGCGATATCTTCTTCGCTTTCTTCTTGATCAATAACGTTCTGCGCTTTGTTGGCTACCACCACGAACGGCAGATAAACCAGCGTGGCGATACCAAGGTTGAACAGCGCAACCAGCAGAGCTGCGACGCTACCGTTGGTGTTAAAGAACGCGCCCAAACCGGTTGGCATGGTCCACGGTGCGATGTTGGTAATCGGTGGAATAATGCCGGAGTAATAAGCTGCCAGCGTAATCGCCGCCAGAATCGGCTGCACCAGAATGAACGGGATAAACATCACCGGGTTCATGATGATCGGCAGACCGAACAGGATAGGTTCGTTAATCTGGAACAGGCCTGACGGCAGTGCCAGTTTAGCAACCTGACGATAATCCGGACGACGCGATGCCAGGAAGATAGCGATAATCAGACCCAGCGTAGCCCCGCTACCCCCGAGGAAAATATAGGAGTCGAGCATCGGTTTCGCCCAGACGTGGAAGGTCTTTCCGGCTTCCAGCGCGGCGTCTACGGAACCAAACTGTTGGTAAATGGAGATGTTTTCCAGCGCCCATGGCGTCATGATACCGCTGTCCAGCGCGGTCAGCGCCAGTGAACCATGAATACCGAAGAACCACAGCAGCGGAACAAAAATCACGTAGGCCCAGCCCACTACGCTGCCCAGCGATGCCAGCGGAGTTGAAATGGAATCCATGATGATCTGGTGGAAGTTCGTACCCCAGGTGTTCAATGCCCAGGCGATGATCCCCATAATGGAGAGGATAAGGAAGCCAGGAATCAGCGCAGAGAAAGAGCGCGACACGGATGTCGGTACGCTATCAGGTAATTTAATTACCCAATTGCGACGGACCACAAAGGTGAACATTTCCGCGACCGCGAGGCCGATAATAATACCGGAAATAATATTGGCACCGCCGAGCCAGTTCGCGCCAACGGCATAGGCTTCACCCACGCTATATGGCGTTACGGTCATAAACGCGGCGACGGATAACAGCCCGGCAGCCAGAGAGTCGACTTTGCGTTCTTCTGCCAGCGCCATACCGATAAAGAACGGCGCCATCAATGACATGATACCCAGCGTACCGTTATAGACGTTTCCACCAATGCCTTTCAAACTATTCAGCGTTTCAATAGTTGAAGCATCAAGTCGAATGCCCATTGAATAAAAAAACGACCCCTCCCCAAAGCTCAGGAAAACGTTATTGATTAATACAAACATGGCCCCTGCGAGGGTTAACGGCATTAAACGAATAAAACCGTTTTTGATTGCATTAACGTGTGGCTGCTTTCCAATTTTTACAGCAAAAGGAAGGAGTACCTTTTCAAGTGAAGCAATAGCGTTACTCATAGAAAAATACCCTTAAATACCGCAATTAATAATTGCGGTGAATGTTAATGAAATAACTCTTTGACGGGAAAAATTAAAATAAAATAATTAATTTGCTGCGGCTTTTTTAATTGCTGCAACCGCAGCCTTAAGCACGCCTAAACCATCGACTTTGCCATACAGCAGCGAGTCAATCACTTCCACAGGCTTGTTGGGTAACAAACGCTGAATTTCGGGCAACATATAAGCAATTTGTGGACCTAATAATACAACATCGGCCACTGGACCTTTTTCTCCGGCCAGCGTTTCAGGAAACGCTTCAATAATAACCGGTACTTCGTATTTTTCGGCCTGAGCACGCATCTTCGAAACCAACAATGAAGTCGACATGCCCGCAGAACAAAACAGATAAATGTGTTTCTTTTCCATTAAAACGATCCTCATGTGCGATTATCTGTCACCAGACACTCCGCAAGCCCTAACCTGCATCCATGCTCTGGGTAACTTGCGTCAGCTAAATTACTTTTTTAGGTGGCTGAAATGAGTATACGGGATTGCACCAGCGGATGGTATTTCCTTGACCAACTAAATTGTCTCTCCTTGACCTGGCGTTATGACCACCCTCACACTTCAGGTAAATAATTCGCGTCAATAATTAAGATCGTGTGACATAAAAAAACCGGCGCAGTGGCCGGTTTTCCCGAGTGCTCAGGCAATAAACAGTTGCTACTTCTTCGCTGCCTGCGGGTCGGTGTCGTACTCTGCGCAGGTCTGGTAGCCAGAGTTAATCACGTGTCCGGTGTCATCTAAAGCAACAAAATAGGTCTCAGCTTTACCATCTCGTTGACCCAGGATGTAGGTCTGACACGTCCCACGCGCATGGATCATACTGACTTCGGAAGACGGTTTACCGGCAATCTGCGCTACCTGCGCCCGGCTCATCCCTTTCTTCACATCTTTCACCACGGGCTGAACAAATTGGTCTTTCGTACGATCGTAGGCCGTACACCCTGCCAGCATAGTCAAAACAGCCGCTGCGCTCAGAATTCCTGTTAGATTCTTGTTCATATTCCGTCCTCTTGTATTTCAGCGTGTTATATAAGCCTGGAGCACAACAACGCATTTTTCAAGCAATCAGAGGATACTTAGGTGGTTTCGGAAAATTCTATTAAAACAAAATGATGCTATATCAGGCTCGCATCCCTTGTCGTTTGGGCCTCAACGCGTTAGCTTTAACACATCATTTTTTTGATCATTTTATTTTTCGGAGGGGGTTAAATGACTCTGCAGCAAGAGATAATCCAGGCGCTTGGCGCAAAACCGCACATCGATGCAGAAGAAGAAATTCGCCGCAGCGTGGATTTCCTGAAATCGTATCTGCAGACCTACCCCTTTCTGAAATCGTTGGTGTTGGGAATTAGCGGCGGACAGGACTCAACGCTCGCTGGAAAACTGTGCCAGATGGCGATCACCGAGCTGCGAAAAGAAACGGGTAATGACGCACTGCAGTTTATTGCCGTACGCCTACCGTATGGTGTTCAGGCCGATGAGCGGGACTGCCAGGATGCCATCGCCTTTATTCAACCGGACCGCGTACTGACCGTCAATATTAAGGGCGCGGTGCTGGCCAGCGAGCAGGCCCTGCGTGAAGCGGGTATTGAACTGAGCGATTTTGTGCGTGGCAATGAAAAAGCCCGTGAACGTATGAAGGCACAATACAGTATCGCCGGCATGACCAGCGGAGTTGTCGTGGGTACCGATCATGCTGCAGAAGCCATCACCGGATTTTTCACTAAGTACGGCGATGGCGGTACCGACATTAACCCACTATTTCGTCTGAACAAGCGCCAGGGCAAACAACTGCTCGCCGCGCTGGGGTGCCCGGAGCACTTATATAAGAAAGCACCAACTGCCGACCTCGAGGACGATCGCCCTTCTCTGCCGGATGAAGCCGCACTGGGCGTCACTTACGACAACATCGACGACTATCTGGAAGGAAAAACGCTGGATCCCGACGTCGCGAAAAAAATTGAAGGCTGGTACGTGAAAACTGAGCATAAACGTCGCACCCCGATCACCGTGTTTGATGATTTCTGGAAAAAAGCGTAATCCTTTTCCCTTCAAAATGCCGGGTAGCGCCAGGATTGGCACTATCTGGCATTAGCCTGCTGAATCTCATGCCGCTTTTTTAATCGCCCTCAAACTGCTACACTGGATGAATAACCAGCATCTGGAGTCAACAGTGGTACAGCGTCAATCAGCCCCTCGTCTGACATTTGAGGCAGCGGCAATCTATGAATATCCCGAGCACCTGCGCCCGTTTTTGAGTGCGCTTCCCACCGCGCCAGGCGTCTATCTGTTTCACAGTGATAGCGACACCATGCCGCTTTATATTGGTAAAAGTGTCAATATTCGCAGCCGTGTGCTGGCGCATCTGCGTACCGCAGACGAAGCGAGTATGCTGCGTCAGGCCAGGCGCATTAGCTGGATTTGTACGGCCGGAGAAATTGGCGCCCTGCTGCTGGAAGCGCGGCTTATCAAAGAACAGCAGCCCCTGTTTAACAAACGGCTGCGACGCAATCGCCAGTTGTGTGCCTTGCAGCTTACCGATCGAACGGTTCAGGTGGTTTACGCACGAGATATTGATTTCTCCCACGCCCCCAATCTGTTTGGCCTGTTTGCCAACCGCCGCGCAGCGCTACAGGCGCTGCAAAGCCTCGCCGATGAACAACAGCTGTGCTACGGCCTGTTGGGGCTGGAACCCCTCAGCCACGGGCGCGCCTGTTTTCGCTCCGCGCTTAAACGCTGCGCCGGAGCCTGCTGCGGGAAAGAAAGCCCTGAAGCACATTATTTGCGTCTGGTAGAAGCCCTGGAAAGAGTGCGCGTAATCTGCTGGCCGTGGAGCAATGCCATTGCACTGCAGGAAACCCGCGCTGAAATGACGCAGTACCATATCATCAATAACTGGCTGTGGCTGGGAGCCGTTTCAACGCTGGATGAGGCAGCTACACTCGCGCGAATGCCGGCCGGCTTTGATCAAGATGGCTACAAAATTCTCTGCCGGCCTATTCTGTCTGGTCAATATGACATTATTGAACTGAGTCCGGAGAATGCCCCGGCATCCAGTTAATCTCGCTGAACAGCAGTTTCCCCTCGCGCTCCAGCAGTCGTAACGTGTGTTTACCGTCGTGCCAGCTTGCACCCTGATCGACGGTCAACAACTTATCACCCAGTTGCCAGGCTCCGCTGATAACAAACACCACGCCGCCGCGCGAACCAAAGGTCGTAAAGGTGCGATCGGCAACTCTGACTTTTGCCTGGCAGACATCCCGTCGGGTCATGATATTAAAATCCATCGACATCTGCCCTTCCGTCAGCTTCGCTTTTACCACCTTGTCACCGGCAAAGGTAAAAGGCTGATGCTGTTTCAGGGTATGCGTGAAGGTGTTCGGCTCTTCCAGTGTCACTTCTCCGCCTTCCAGCAGGGTAATCACGCGTTCTACGCCGGGAAAAAGAGAAAACTCCCCATTCGCTGCGATGGAGGCGATACTCGCCCGCCAGTGAAAATCTCGTGTTGCTGGCGGAAAACAGCAAATCTCACGCGTTTCTCCCGCACCATTTCGCCACAGATTGACCGGCATTTTGCGGATATCAAAGTATTCCATCATCCCTCCAGAAAGGCGCAGCACGGCAGCCCACCGTAAACAGGCAGCCATAATTCATCATTGTTATGTTCACCCTGCAGATTATTGTTATCGGCAGCAGAGTTGATTTGCCTTAGCGATGAACCCGGTGTTTTGCAAAAAAGAACAACGCGCCCTCCAGGTGGAATTTTCGCGGGCTTCAGGAGAATAACGTGTCACAAGCGCGGTGCAAGAGGCAGCAAAGAAAAAACCGCCGATCCTGCCCACCTCGTTAAACGTGTTGTGGACAAGAGCGGCGGTCTTGAGTTTGGTTTCACACTGTGCGGCAATCAGCACACACAGCGTGAATGATATAGTGTAGACGCTGAACGATTACTCAGCAGCTTGCGGCATTTTACCCTTCTGCGCGGCACGTTCTGTCAGACGCTTCTCAAAATTGGCATTAAACTGCTTTTTCTGTTCCGGGGTCAGAATGTTGTAAATCTTGTTCTGGGTTTCCATATGCGCCAGCATGTTGGCTTTGCGCTGTTCTTCCATCTTCGCAATCTGCGCTTCCGCTTTCGCTTTATCAAAGCTATCGCTGGCGATGATGTCGTGCATTGCGCGGCGCTCTTCCAGCGGCGGACGTTTCATCTGATCACGCTGACCTTTCATGATCTCGCGAATCTGCTGTTTCTGCGCATCGGTCAGGTTCAGGTCTTTAAACATCATGTCGTGATGCGGGGCAAACTTACCGTTGTGGTGCATCATTGGTTTGGCATCAGCTGGCGCAGCTGTTGTCGTGTCAGCGGCGTGGGCCAGGTTAGCAGCGCCCAGCGCCAGGGTAGAGGCAACAAACAGAGCAGTCAGTTTACGCATAATTTCTATCCTTTCTTTCAGTTATTTTTACGACACTCATGCGACTCTTATGCAATGTGATGTCGTGTTGACGAGATTAACTTTACCGGCTTAAGCGTCAATTAATCAGAGCAACGGTAAAACAATGAAAGTGTAAAAAACAAACTTTCATCAATTATGGAGAAAAAAAGAATAAATTGCGCAGAGTTGCAATGAAAAATTACAACGGGATGATTTTGAAGGGATTATGAAGAACTATACCTCATCCCTGATTATTAAGAAAGCAATTCACCAGGAATAATCCGTAATAAATAAAAACAGCACGTAAAAATAAGCCCTTAGGGATAAACCAAAAGGGCATATATATTTGTCATAATTTTTCGAGCATCAATCCGGCACGTAAACCACAGGCCACGTTTGGATTTGGAAAAAGAACGTATTCAACATCATGGGTGACGGTAAAACGTTCATCACCGTCCTGCGCCAGCAAGGTGCCCTCTGTAAAAGGGGTAAAATTGAGCGTCTGGTTATCCATGTGAAGAATGAAATCGTCGCTACGCCGCGTGATTTGCGACACCACGCGGTAACGCAGCGGAGATGTTTCTCCCGGTGACATTCGCTCGCCCTGCAGCAGCTTCGCCAGCGCATCTGCCGTCTGCGCAAACTGAGTCAGATCGTTTTGTCCAAACGGCAGCGCTTTACCCAGTTCCAGCGTGCAGGCCAGCGCGCCAAAATGTTCAGCGCTAAAATGGGTGAACGTGCCGCCAGGTGTCTGATGGAAAACCAGCGCCTCCAGCCCTGCCTCTCCCAGCCATCCCAAAAAATCTTCGTCCCAGGCAACGTTGCGTTGTGGCAACACGCCAAAGCGCAGATGCTGCGAGCCGCGAATCGCGGTGTGCAGATCCAGATGCCAGCGGACTGGCTCTTTCGCCCGCGAATAAAAATCCTCCAGACACAGCTCAAGCTGATGGGCTCGGTGCGTTTCTTCGCTCGCGGCAAAAATCTGCCAACGGCCGCCAAACATACGGTTCAGGTCGCTATGACAATAACGTTGTCCCGCCGCCAGCGCCTGCGGGTTCCCCAGAATCACCAGCAGCCGCCATGTGAGCGTTAGTTCACCGCTAAACAGCCTGGAGAGAATTGAATCAAGTATCTCTACCGGGGCCGTTTCATTGCCGTGGATCCCCGCAGACAGCACCAGCGAATATTCCGCCGGAGCGACCGGCGTCAGCTCCAGAATTCCGTGACCAATCCACTGCCAGGAAAAGCCGCGAGCTGTGCCCTCGGTTGTCTCGGGGGTTATCCCTGCCAGCGTCTGGGCCAGAAAATTATCCATGGCTGGTCCTCTCCTGCTGGAAGGGATACACAGAGCCGAGGTTGAGCAATTGCGTCAACGTATCCAGCGCTTCACGCCCCTCACGCAACAGCTGCGGGTCGGCAAGGTCGGCGGCGGTAAGACGATCGCGATAGTAACGGTCGACCCAATTATTCAGCGTGTTAAACAGCGTATCATTCATGATAACCGCCGGATTTACGGCCTGCAGCTCCTGTGGCGTAAGCACCACTCTCAGGCGCAGACATGCCGGACCGCCGCCATTGGACATACTTTCACGCAGATCGAATACCTGCAGGTCATCGATCGGATTGTCTTCCTCGAGCAGACGGTTCAAATACCGCCACACGCCCGCATGCTCCCGACACTCCTGCGGCAGGACCAGCATCATCGAACCGTCATCACGGCTCAGTAACTGGCTGTTAAACAGATAGGTAGTCACCGCATCCTGCACCGACACTTCCGCAGCCGGGACTTCCAGCGGGGTAAAACCTGCCACCTGACTGCGTAACTGCTCGAACAACGCCTGCTGTCTGGCAAACGCCAGCTGATGACAAAACAGTACCTGGCGATTCGACACCGCAATCACATCGTTATGAAACACGCCAAGATCGATAACGTCCGGGTTTTGCTGGGCAAAAATGCGCTGATGCGGGTTAACCTGATTCAGTCGGGCGACCGCCTCGCTGGCCTCACGGGATTGCCTCGCCGGATAGCGCTTCGGATGGGATGCATTCCCTTCTTCACGACCGTAAACAAACAGCTGTACGCCAGGGTCGCCGTAATCCCCGCCGAGGCGGTTATGGTTTGCCGCACCTTCATCACCGAATAGCGCAACCTGGGGTAACGCACCGTGGACCGTAAAACTATTCTCATCACGGAAAATCGCCCGTAGCAACGCTTCGGTGGTCGGCGCTTCCAGCGAACGGTGAAACTTATTATTCAGATTCGCCACCGTCAGATGCACTTTCCCGTCCAGCGCATCGGCTGAAGGGCAGACCGTTGCCGCATTCGCCACCCACATAGACGATGCGGAGCTGGCGCTGGAGAGCCAGTGAGGCGCCTGACGCGCCACGTTCTCCAGTATCTGTTCGTCGCGGCCGGTAAAGCCCAACTGACGCAGCACCGGAATATACGGCCGCTCATGAGGCGGGATCACCGCCTGGGGAAATCCCGCATCCGCCAGCGCTTTCATCTTTAGCAGACCCTGCTTCGCCGCCAGACGCGGGTTCGATACCTGAAAACGATGTTTGGTTGAGGCCTCATTACCAAATGACAGCCCCGCATAGTGGTGGGTCAGCCCCACCAGACCATCAAAATTTACCTCACGGGCTTTCATAGCTTATCCTCGCGAGAAAAATCCAGGCCGGGGCTAAGCGTCGTTGGCAGCGTTAAGGCCGGTGATTCCAGACTTGCCATCGGCCAGGCGCAATAATCTGCGGCATACCACGCGCTGGCGCGATGGTTCCCGGAAGCGCCAACGCCGCCAAACGGCGCTGTACTCGCCGCGCCGGTTAACGGCTTATTCCAGTTGACGATCCCGGCCCGCGCCTCGAGCAGCAGTTGATCAAACTGGCTGCGATCGGGGGAAACCAACCCACACGACAATCCAAAGCGGGTTTTGTTCGCCATACGAATTGCGTCATCAAAGCTGTCATAACGCCAGACGCCAAGCAGCGGTCCAAAGACCTCTTCATCGGGTACGTTCGCTGCCCCGGTCAGTTCGATGATCCCTGGGGTGAGCAGTGACGTTCCGGCTTGCACCAGACGTGGCGCTAACAGCGTCCGGCCCCCTAACGACTCCAGACGCTGCCAGGTATCATAGACATGCCGCGCGGCCTGTTCGGAAATCAGCCCGCCAATAAATGGCTGCGGTTCTGCGTCCCAGTTGCCGGGCATTAAACGCTGACTGACGTCCACCAGGCGCGTCAGGAACGCATCCCCCTGCGCGCCTTTTTTAACTAACAGGCGACGGGCGCAGGTACAACGCTGTCCGGCGGTGACAAACGCGGACTGAATAGTCAGATGCACTGCGGCATCAATATCTTCCGGGTTCTCAATAATCAGCGGGTTGTTGCCCCCCATCTCCAGAGCAAGGATTTTTTCCGGCTGGCCGGATAGCTGTCGATGCAGTTGATAACCCGTATTGGCACTGCCGGTAAACAGCAGGCCATCGAGATCGTCCTGCCCGCTCAGCGCCTGTCCCGTATCGCGACCGCCCTGCACCAGGTTCAGCACACCCGGCGGCAATCCCGCCTGCTCCCACAGCTTTGTCACGGCTTCACCGGTCCACGGCGTCAGCTCGCTGGGTTTGAAAATCAATGTGTTGCCTGCCAGCAGTGCCGGAACAATATGACCATTGGGTAAATGGCCAGGGAAGTTATACGGGCCAAAAACCGCCAGCACGCCGTGCGGGCGATGGCGCAACGTCGCTGCGCCATCCGGTAATTCGCTGTGATGCTCTCCGGTACGCGCATGCCAGGCTTTCACGGAGATGGCAATTTTATTGATCATCGCCGTCAGTTCTGTAGCGGCTTCCCAACGGGGTTTGCCGGTTTCCCGGGCGATAATCTGTGTGAGTTCGACTTTATTGCTTTCCAGCAATGAGGCAAATTTTTCAACAATGGCCTGGCGTGCGCCAAAGGGCTGTTTAGCCCAACTGGCAAAGGCTGCGCGCGCGGCCCGGCACGCCTGCGCCACCTGGGCTGCATCGGCATCATTGCCCTGCCACAGTACATCACCGCTTACGGGATTGGTTTTCACCCGACGCTCGCCCAGCCCCGTCACCCAGTCGCCGTTTATCCATAATGTCATGCTGTTTTCTCCTCTGCACAAAGACGCACAAAACGTACATGGTCGCCCGCGTGACATTTCAGGGCGTCAAGTTGCGCCGCCGTCAGTACCAGACGCTGAGTATCCGGGTCGGCACGAACCAACATGACGCGGAAGTTTTGATAATTTTCATTGGCAACCAGACAAGCAGGATAGTCGCCCGGCGCAGGCTGCCCTTCAGCCACCTCCACCAGCCTGCTCTTACGGATAGCCCGTACCCGGTCAATATCGCACTCCAGGGTCGGTCCGCCGTCGAAAATATCGACGTAATTGCGGTAGCGAAATCCTTCTTTCTCCAGCACCGCCCGCGCAGGAGCCGTTTGCGGATGCACCTGACCAATCACGCTTTGCGCTTCGTCAGACAGGAAATGGGTATAAATCGGATGCTTAGGCATCAGTTCAGCAATAAAGGCTTTTTGCCCGGTTCCGCAGAGAAAATCCGCCCGGCTGAACTCCATTGAGAAAAAACGTTTGCCGAGGCTTTGCCAAAACGGAGAGTAGCCGTGTTCATCGATCACGCCGCGCATCTCGGCCACGACCTTCTCATTGAACCGGTCACGAAAGGCCGCCATAAACATAAAGCGCGACTTCGACAACAAATAGCCGTTGCCTTCTTTACGCCAGTCCGGATCGAGAAACAGAGAACAAAGTTCGCTACTGCCCGTGTGATCGTTACTCAGAAACAGCGTCGGCAGCGCGTTATACACGTTCAGCTCTTTCGAGGCGTGCACCAGAGTACCGACCCGGTAGTTGTACCAGGGATCGTTAAGCCCCACCGCCACCTCAATGGCGCAAATCCCTGCCACGGTTCCGCTGGCGCTGTCTTCAAGCACAAACACATATCCCTGCTCACTTTTGGGCAACTCACCGCGCCAGGTTTGTAGCGAACGTTCGATACGCGCCATCAGCGTAGCTTCATTCGCCGGTAGCGAGGTCAACCCGCCGCCGGTCTTACTGGCAAGCTGCATCAGCGCGGTGATATCAGCGCGTTCAATGGGACGAATCACCATCATGATGAACCTCCTGCTTTAATGCGTTCGCAGGCCAGCGCAAAGCGATCCAGTCCGGTGGCGATTTCTTCTTCGCTGACGTTTAACGCTGGCGCAAACCGCACCACATTAGCGCCAGCAATCAGCACCATCACTCCGGCAACGGCCGCTTCTTGCGAGATGAGTTTTGCTTTCCCGGCAAATTCCGCGTTCAGCACACAGCCAATCAGCAGTCCGAGTCCACGAATTTCACTAAACAGTCCAAAACGTTCGTTAATGGCGTTAATACGCTCCACAAACCAGTCGTGACGCTGTTTCACTCCGTTAAGCACTTCCGGCGTGTTAACAATTTCCAGCAGTTTTCCCGCCACCGCAGTGGCCAGCGGGTTTCCGCCATAGGTCGTACCGTGCGTACCGACCGTCATCACACTGGCGCAACTCTCTGTCGCCAGCAGTGCGCCGATGGGGAAACCACCGCCCAGCGCTTTTGCTGTCGTCAGCAGGTCCGGCGTAACGCCGTAGTGCATGTAGGCATACAGTTCGCCGGTACGGCCAACCCCGGTCTGAACTTCATCAAAAATCAACAGCGCATTATGGCGATCGCATAATTCACGCAACCCCTGCAAAAAGGCGTTTGTTGCCGGCACTACGCCGCCTTCCCCCTGCACCGGCTCCACAATAACCGCACAGGTGTTGTCATCAATCAGTTGGCTGGCAGAGTCGAGATCGTTATACACGGCATGGCGGATATCCGGCGGCAGCGGCGCGAAGTCCTGTGAATAGGCGGGCTGTCCTCCGGCGCTGACGGTAAACAGCGTGCGACCATGGAAAGCATTTTTAAACGCCACAATGCCGCTCTTCTGGCTACCAAAACGATCGTGGGCATATTTACGTGCCAGCTTTAATGCCGCTTCGTTAGCTTCTGCGCCAGAGTTACAGAAGAAAATGCGCTCGGCAAAAGTGGCATCAATCAGCTTTTTCGCCAGGCGCAGCACCGGCTCGTTGGTGTAGCCATTTCCCGTATGCCAGAATTTGCTCGCCTGGTCGTTTAATGCCTCGCGCAATGCCGGATGTGCATGACCCAGCGCGTTAACCGCAATGCCTCCCGCGAAATCGATATACTCTTTACCCTGCTGATCCCACAGACGTGAACCTTCGCCACGCACCGGAATAAAAGGGGCCGGAGCGTATACGGGCATCATCCATTCATCAAAATTTTCACGCGTAATTGACAGAGACATAGCGACCTCAACGGTAAATAAAAGGTTATTTATATGTTAATAAATATAGTGTTTGCGGTGTAAATGTAGATTGCAGGCTTCGTGCCAGCCAGCGAAAAAAGTGCATAAACGGAGGACGGTGACGGAATATCAACGAGTTACAACCTGACGATATTCACTGTATGTGCATATAAAGTGAATATGTTTGCGTACCAGATGACTAAACAGAGGAAAAAACGCAATTTTATTCAGTCGCCAAATATAATTCTGGAATTGTGATCGTATACGAAATTTATCGGAAATTATTGCTCTATTCCGACGCGCTACGCGCCAAAACGGTGCAGTTTTTGCTCCATCGTTAACACCATTAGCAATCATTGTTGGAATCAGGTGACAAGAAGCAGTCAGCCTGCAGAAATTCTGCTACCATCCTTGCACTATTCATCTTGCAAAGTGGCAGCGACTATGAAATTTGTCTCTTTTAATATCAACGGCCTGCGTGCCCGTCCCCATCAACTGGCAGCCATTGTCGAAAAACACCAACCGGATGTTATTGGCTTACAGGAGACAAAAGTCCACGACGATATGTTCCCTCTCGAAGAGGTAGCTAAGCTGGGTTATAACGTCTTTTATCACGGTCAGAAAGGCCACTACGGCGTAGCACTATTAACGAAAGAAACGCCGATTGCGGTGCGTCGTGGCTTCCCGGGTGATGACGAAGAAGCGCAGCGTCGTATCATCATGGCGGAAATTCCGTCGCCTCTGGGCAGCATCACGGTGATCAACGGCTATTTCCCGCAGGGCGAAAGCCGTGACCATGAAACCAAGTTCCCGGCCAAAGCCGCGTTTTATCAGAACCTACAAAACTACCTGGAGACTGAACTGAAGCGCGACAATCCGGTATTGATCATGGGTGATATGAATATCAGCCCAACCGACCTCGATATCGGTATTGGCGAAGAGAACCGTAAACGCTGGCTGCGTACCGGCAAATGTTCCTTCCTGCCAGAAGAGCGCGAGTGGATGGAACGTCTGCTGGGCTGGGGCCTGGTAGATACCTACCGTCACGCCTGGCCTGAAAAGAACGACCAGTTCTCGTGGTTTGATTACCGCTCAAAAGGCTTTGACGATAACCGTGGCCTGCGTATCGATCTGCTGCTGGCGAGCAAACCGCTGGCGGAGCGCTGCGAAGAAACCGGCATCGACTATGAAATCCGCAGCATGGAAAAGCCGTCCGACCATGCGCCTGTATGGGCTAAATTCCGCGTCTGATCGTCTGCGTATTTTCACTCTCCGGGCCTGGCCTGGAGAGTCTGTTTATTCTGTGCAAAATCAATAAAGCCACGGTAATACATTGTTGCGCCCGGAAATTTATTATATCTTCGCGCGCACTTTTCGCTGACGAAAACGCTACATTGCACTCGGTTTTACAGGAGAACCCCCATGAAAAAGAAGTTCGCATAACGCAGAATACCGGCTGCTAATTGTTGCGGTATTGTTCTGCGTTCTGGCGGGAGTTTTCCATCATTACGGTCTGACCGATCTGATCACCAATTTCCATCATTTACAAGATGTCATCCGCCAAAGCGGCCTGTTCGGCTATACCCTTTATATCCTGCTGTTTATAGTTTCCGCGCTGTGTCTGATCCCAGGCAGCATTCTGGTGATCGTCGGCGGTGTGCTGTTTGGCCCGGTGACAGGGACGCTTATCTCGTTAGTGGCGGCAACCATGGCTTCGGCGCTGTCATTTATGCTGGGTCGCTGGCTTGGCCGGGAATTACTGCTGAAATACGTTGGCCACACGGCAACGTTTCAGGCTATCGAAAAAGGCATTGCCCATAGTGGAGTAGACTTTCTGATCCTGACCCGGCTCGTGCCACTGTTCCCCTATAACATTCAAAACTATGCCTATGGGCTAACGGCCATTCCGTTCTGGTCATTTACCGTGATATCTGCGCTAACCACCTTGCCCGGCATCTTTATCTATACGCTGATGTCGCACGAACTGGCCAGCGAAGGGATTAGCTGGGCATTTATCGGTAAGCTCAGCGTTGCGGGGCTGGCGCTATTCGTCCTCGTTCAGGCCGCCAAAGCCTGGGCGCGACATAAACATGTCGATCCGGCGCCCGGTCACGAGTACGCGGGTAAATGATCAAGATGAATAAAGCGCGGCGGACACGCTATTACCGTATAAGCTTGCTTGCCCTGCTGCTGCTCGCTCTGATGGCGTGGGCGTGGATACCTGGCGTGAGTGATTTTCTTCACGCCAGCCTGGCGGCATTTACCACGCTCGATCAGCATGCTCTTGAGAACTTCATTCGTTCTTACGGAACCCAGGCGGCGGTCGTGTCGTTCTTCCTGATGATCTTACAGGCCATCGTTGCACCGCTTCCCGCCTTTGTGATCACCTTTGCCAATGCCTCGCTGTTTGGTGCATTTTGGGGCGGCGTTCTGTCCTGGAGCAGCGCGATGGCAGGCGCGGCGCTGTGCTTTTTTATTGCCCGCGTTTTAGGTCGCAGCGCGGTGGAAAAACTGACCGGAAAAACGGTGCTGAACAACATGGACACTTTTTTCGAGCGCTATGGCAAGCACACAATTCTTGTCTGTCGCCTGTTACCTTTTGTACCGTTCGACCCGGTAAGCTACGCAGCAGGCCTGACCTCGATTCGTTTTCGCCATTTCTTCATCGCCACCGGCATCGGTCAGTTACCGGCCACTATCGTCTATTCATGGGCTGGTAGCCTGTTAACCGGCGGCACATTTTGGTTTGTTACCGGCCTGTTCATCCTGTTCGCTCTGAGCGTGGTGATTGCCGTGGCCAGAAGACTTTATCTTGAGCATCAACGGAAAAAGACCTGAGTCTTTCCCCCATTTTTAGCAAGGGAGATATTATGCGTTACTGCTTATTGTGCCTGAGTTTGCTGCTCTCTCCGCTGGCGGCTTTCGCCGAGGACACCAGTTGGCAGCAAATCAAAAATGACGCCCGCGGTCAGACGGTGTGGTTCAACGCCTGGGGTGGCGACAACGCAGTTAACCAGTATCTCGACTGGGTTAGCGGCGAGATGAAAACGCACTATGCCATTAACCTGAAAATCGTACGCCTGGCGGATGCCGCCGACGCCGTAAAACGTATCCAGACGGAAGCGGCATCCGGGCGAAAAACCGGTGGATCGGTCGATTTACTGTGGGTGAACGGCGAAAATTTCCGCACGCTGAAAGAAGCCGGGCTGCTACAGACCCAGTGGGCACAAACGCTGCCTAACTGGCGTTATGTTGATACCCAGAAACCGGTGAACGAAGACTTTTCCATTCCAACGGAGGGGGCTGAATCACCGTGGGGCGGCGCACAGCTCACCTTTATTGCCAGGCACGATCTCACCGCGCAGCCGCCGCAATCCCCGCAGGCACTGCTTGAGTTTGCCCTGGCGCACCCTGGCACGGTGACCTATCCGCGACCGCCAGACTTTACCGGAACGGCTTTTCTTGAGCAGTTGTTAATTTCGCTCACCAACAAGCCGCAAGCGCTGAAAATAGCGCCAGATGCGTCCACATTCGCCGATGTTACCGCTCCATTGTGGCATTATCTTGATGCTTTACATCCTGCCCTGTGGCGCGAAGGTAAAGATTTTCCGCCCACGCCAGCGCGAATGGATGCGCTGCTCAACGGTGGCACCCTGCGTTTATCAATGACCTTTAATCCTGCCCACGCGCAGCAAAAAGTGGCCAGCGGTGAATTACCCAAAAGCAGCTATAGTTTTGGTTTCTCACAGGGCATGCTCGGCAACGTGCATTTTGTCACCATTCCAGCGAATGCGCGCGCCAGCGCCGGAGCGAAAGTCGTGGCAAATTTCCTGCTTTCACCCGAAGCGCAGCTGCGTAAAGCCGACCCGTCTGTCTGGGGAGATCCTTCGGTGCTTGATCCACAAAAATTGCCTGTCGACCAGCGTAATGCGCTGCTGGCGCGGATCCCACAAGGGCTCCCTGCCGTACTGCCAGAACCGCATGCTGCATGGGTAAACGCTCTGGAACAAGAATGGCTACGCCGCTACGGTACACATTAATTCTGCTACTCTGGGCCATCATGGCGGGCGTTTATCTGCCGCTGGCGCCAGCGGCTTTTTCTCTGATAACGCCGGCGCTGAGTACCAGAAACTGGCTGGCGCTATTTAGCGATCCTCAACTCCCGCAGGCGTTACTGGCAACGCTGGTTTCCGTAAGCCTCGCGGCTGGCGGCGCGCTGATCATCGCCCTGCTGGCGATCCTCGCCTTATGGTCCGGCGCAGGCTGGGCGCGTCTGTGCACGCGTCTTCCGTGGCTGCTGGCGATTCCGCACGTTGCCTTCGCCACCAGCGTGCTGTTGGTTTTTGCCGAAGGCGGCATGCTCTGGCAATGGCTCCCGTTCCTCAGCCCCCAGCCTGACCGCTACGGCATTGGGCTTGGCGTGACGCTGGCGGTAAAAGAGAGTGCCTTTTTGTTATGGATCCTCTCAGCTCTGCTGAGTGAAAAACAGCTTTCGCAGCAGGTTATCGTCCTGGATTCGCTGGGTTACAGCCGACTGCAATGCCTGAACTGGCTGGTTCTGCCCTCTCTCGCCCCCGCGTTAGGCAAAGCCATGCTGGCGATTGTCGCCTGGTCGCTCTCGGTAGTGGATGTAGCAATCGTCCTTGGTCCCGGAAACCCACCAACGCTTGCCGTGTTGAGCTGGCAATGGCTCAGTCAGGGCGATGCCGAGCAACAGGCTAAAGGAGCACTCGCCAGCCTGCTGCTGGTACTGCTGCTACTCATCATCGCGCTGGCGGGGTATCTGCTCTGGCGCGCCTGGCAACGCACTATTCCCGCAGTAAACGGGGAACGCCTGCGTTTTTCATCCTGTACAATCGGCCGCTCGCTGGTACAACTTTTACCCTTTGGCGGTGTGGTGTGCGCGCTGGTTCTGGCGCTGATCGCCAGCTATTCGTCGCTAAATAGCGAGGCGCTCAGCAATAGCCTACAACTGGGGCTTCTCTCCAGCGTGCTGGCGCTGCTGATACTTTTTGCCTGGCTGGAATGGGGTCCACAAACCGGACACCGTTGGGTCTGGCTACCGCTCATTTTGCCTGCGCTGCCGCTGGTAACTGGACAGTATCTGTTGGCGTTATATGCCGGACAGGATGGGCTGATGATAACCATTGTCTGGGGACACCTGCTGTGGGTGATGCCATGGATGCTGTTTGTGCTCAAACCGGCGTGGCGACGCATTGACCCACGATTGATTTTGATTGCGCAAACGCTGGGTTGGACCCGGGGGCGCATATTCTGGCAAGTAAAATGTCCGCAGCTGGCGCGCCCGGCGCTGGTTGCCTTCACGGTAGGGTTCTCAGTCAGTATCGCCCAGTATATGCCGACGCTGTGGTTAGGCGCCGGGCGCTATCCCACGCTGACCACCGAAGCGGTGGCATTAAGCAGCGGCGGTAGCACCGCCATTCTGGCAACCCAGGCGCTATGGCAGCTTCTGTTACCGCTTATAATTTTCGCACTGGCGGCGTTTCTCGCTGCGTGGATTGGCCGCTTTCGACAAGGACTCCGCTAATGCTCATTGTACAAGGCGTTTCGTTGTACCAGGGTACGACGGCGCTACTGAAGGACGTTAATTTCCAGGTTAATAAAAGTGACATTGTCACCATTATGGGGCCTTCCGGCAGCGGTAAGTCTTCGTTATTTTCGTGGATGATCGGGGCGTTGTCTCCTCAGCTTCAGGCGTCAGGCGAACTGTGGCTCAACGAACAGCGCGTAGACACACTGCCTACCGCGCAGCGCCAGATTGGCATTCTGTTTCAGGATGCGCTGCTGTTTGACCATTTCAGCGTTGGGCAGAATTTACTGCTGGCCTTACCCGCCAGCGTGCAAGGTCCCGCCAGACGCCATGAGGTGGAAAGCGCCCTCGCACGCGCGGGCCTGGCAGGATTTTATTCACGCGATCCGGCTTCGCTCTCCGGCGGGCAACGCTCGCGTGTCGCCCTGCTTCGCGCGCTGCTGGCACAACCCCAGGCGCTGTTACTCGATGAACCCTTTAGCAGGCTGGATGCGTCGCTGCGCGATACCTTTCGCCAGTGGGTCTTCACCGAAGTACGTAAACTGGGTATTCCGGTGGTCCAGGTTACCCACGATGCGCAGGACGTTCCGCCAGCAGGTCGCGTATTACAGATGGAAAACTGGGCGTGAATGTGGCGATATGCTGCGTTAACGCAAGGTTTTTACTTAACTGGCGGCACAGAATGTCGTCCTCTTTTTCAACGTCGGGCTATTCGATGAAACGTGTTTCTCAAATGACCGCGCTGGCACTGGCTTTAGGGCTCGCTTGCGCTTCTTCCTGGGCTGCTGAAACAGCACAGACGCTCACCCTCAACCAGTTACAGCAAAAGCAAGGCGCGGCGATCGATACCCGTCAGAGCGCTTTTTACAACGGCTGGCCGCAATCGCTTAATGGCCCTTCAGGACACGAGCCTTCCGCACTGAACCTGTCTGCCGCCTGGCTCGACAAGATGAATGATGAACAACTCAGCGCCTGGGTTAAGGCACATCACCTGAAAACCGACGCGCCGGTGGCATTGTATGGCAGCGATACTGACATGCAGGCCGTCAAATCCCGCCTGCAGAAAGTCGGCTTTAACGCTATCTCAACCCTCAGCGATGCGCTTACGGACCCTGCCCGCCTGCAACGTCTGCCGCACTTCGAACAGTTGGTTTACCCGCAGTGGCTGCACGACCTTCAGCAGGGTAAAGAGGTAACCGCCAAACCGGCCGGTGACTGGAAAGTGATTGAAGCCGCCTGGGGCGCGCCGAAGTTGTATCTGCTCAGCCATATCCCTGGCGCGGGCTACATTGATACCAACGAAGTCGAAAGCGAACCGCTGTGGAATAAAGTGTCCGACGCGCAGCTCAAAGCGATGCTGGCGAAACACGGCATCCGCCACGACACCACGGTGATTTTATACGGCCGCGATGTCTACGCAGCCGCGCGCGTGGCGCAAATTATGCTATATGCAGGTGTAAAAGATGTTCGTCTGCTCGACGGCGGCTGGCAGACCTGGTCTGACTCAGGTTTACCGGTCGAACGCGGTACGGCACCAACGGTGAAGCCTGAACCTGATTTCGGCGTGACGATCCCTGCCCAACCGCAACTGATGCTGGATATGGAACAGGCTCGCGGTCTGCTGCATCGCCAGGATGCGTCTTTGGTGAGCATTCGTTCATGGCCGGAATTTATCGGTACGACCAGCGGCTATAGCTACATTAAGCCAAAAGGTGAGATCGCAGGGGCGCGTTGGGGCCATGCAGGCAGCGACTCCACCCACATGGAAGATTTCCATAACCCGGATGGCACCATGCGCAGCGCCGATGACATCGCCGCCATGTGGAAGCAATGGAATATCCTGCCAGAGCAACAGGTCTCATTCTATTGTGGTACCGGCTGGCGTGCTTCGGAAACGTTTATGTATGCCCGCGCAATGGGCTGGAAAAACGTCTCCGTCTACGACGGCGGCTGGTATGAGTGGAGTAGCTCTCCGAAAAACCCGATCGCCAGCGGTGAACGGGGTCCGGACGCCAGCAAGTAAGATTGTCATTGTTGCCGGATGCAGCGAGAACGCTTTACCCAGCCTACATAAACCATCGTTGTAGGCCGAATAAGCGAAGCGCATCCGGCAACGCACTACGTCACTCCGGACGCTGGACCGCTTTCAGCGTCAGATATCCGCTCCAGATCCGGGTGAACGTCGTCATCCAGCACAGCGCGCCAAAGACCCACGCCATTACGGCAAAATATTCCGGGAACAGACATCCCAACACAAACAGCAAAATCGTCTCGGTTCCTTCGGTCAGTCCGCCCAGATAATAAAACGATTTATGCGCATAACCGGGGTTATCAATCTGATGCTTTGCCGCCAGCGCGGCGAAGGCCAGAAAGCTGCTGCCGGTGCCAATAAACGCGAACAACAGCCAACCGCCTGCCAGCGCATTTTGCGCCGGCGCAGCAAGAATAAAACCAAACGGCACTAAGGCGTAAAACAGAAAATCGAGCGAGATATCGAGAAATCCTCCCGCGTCCGTTAGCCCTCTGCGCCGTGCCAGCGCCCCATCCAGCCCGTCAAACAGCCGATTGAGTACAATGGCCACCAGCGCCGCCATATACCAGCCTAACGCCAGAAATGGCAACGCCAGCACGCCAATAGCAAAACCGACCAGCGTAAGTCCGTCCGGGGTAATCGCCGGTTGATCAATGATGCCCACGCAGCGATGCAAAAGCGGTTTTAATCGCGGATGAAGATGGCGGTCAAGCATGCGGGCGTCCTTTAAAACTGTCGCACAGTCCCTGGGAGGGAATATCGAGAGCGGCATTAAAACGCGCCGAGAGATTTTGAAACGCAATCAGCGCGGTCATTTCAGTAATGGCGTCATCGGTAAAATATTGCTTCATCTGCGCTTTCAGCGCATCGTCAACCTGTGGTGGCGTTGCGGTGACCGCATCAGCATAGGCCAGCCCTACACGTTCTTCTGCGCTAAATAGCGTTGATTCTTGCCAGTTGGCAACCTGTAAGACTTTATCCAGCGCGCCGCAGCGTTCAGCCAGCCGTAAACTGTTGGCGTCAACGCAGAAAGCGCAGTAGCACACCTGAGAAACGCGGGTCATCAACAGCGCGCGCATCACCGGCGACAGGCGCGCCTTTTTACGCTCCAGAAACCCGACAAACAGCGCCACCAGCCAGAACAGGAACGGCATCCGCCCCCCACCAGCGTGTGGGATGCAGCACATCACCATAATGTTTTTTCTGCGTAGCAACGAGCGGTTGCAAACTGGAAGGGATACGCGTTAACGGTTTTACCCACGACTGAGGATCGTTCAACGGTGGCTCCTGAATACTTTAGATAAAACAAAGATAACGATAGTATGTCATTTTCTGCCGTTAGATATTGATGAATATAATGAAAACCCTCGACGTGGTCGCCGCTATCATTGAACGTGATGGCAAAATTTTACTGGCTCAACGCCCGCAGCATGCGGATCAGTCAGGTATGTGGGAGTTTGCTGGCGGTAAGGTTGAGCCGGGGGAAAGTCAGCCAGAGGCGCTGGTCCGTGAACTGCGTGAAGAGTTGGGCATCGAGGCGGTCGTTGGGCGCTACATTGCCAGCCATCAACGCGAGGTTTCAGGCCGACTCATTCACTTACATGCCTGGCATGTACCGTCATATCAGGGGGAGCTGAAAGTGTATGAACATCAGGATATCGTCTGGTGTTCAACCGAAGAGGCGCTGCGTTATCCGCTGGCGCCTGCCGATATCCCGCTATTAGAAGCGTTTATCCTTTTACGCGACGCCAGACCAGCGGATTCGTGCTGATCGTTTTATCATCACGCTGGCACTGAAGCAAAACGCCATCCGCTTTAATCACCGCCCCTTCTGAGTAGTTTTGATCCTGATAAATACAGCACTGACTACAGGGTTGCGCCCGCTGACCGCTGGAACTGAACACTTCCGGCGGGACATTCACCTGCACGTCCGGGCGATAGAGCTGATTTGCCAGCGTCGCGCTGGACACCAGTGCCAACGCTCCTGCCATGATTATACGGCGCATATTCTTTCCTTTTTGACTGACAGTTATGCTCAGTATAACGGTATAAACCGGCAGAAACTTTAGCCCTTGCCATCATCGCTTTTGGTTATGACCCACGCCGCAATATTAATTTACTTAGCGCGGTTAATTTTTTCTTGCGTCCCGTCACACTGCTGATGTTATAGTCAAAAACTGCAAAACACTTAACACAAAAATCAAAAATATAACCATATCAATACATAAGAGGTATTTATATCTATGGATCAGACATGTTCTCTGGAGTCATTCCTTAACCATGTGCAAAAGCGCGACCCGAATCAGACCGAGTTCGCGCAAGCCGTTCGTGAGGTAATGACGACACTGTGGCCCTTCCTCGAGCAAAACCCGCGTTATCGTCAGATGTCGTTGCTGGAACGTCTGGTTGAACCGGAGCGCGTGATCCAGTTCCGCGTCGTCTGGCTGGACGATCGCAATCAGGTGCAGGTCAACCGCGCGTGGCGCGTGCAGTTTAGCTCCGCCATTGGCCCATACAAAGGCGGGATGCGTTTCCACCCTTCCGTGAACCTGTCGATCCTGAAATTCCTTGGCTTCGAGCAAACATTTAAAAACGCCCTCACCACGCTGCCAATGGGCGGGGGTAAAGGCGGGAGCGATTTCGATCCGAAAGGTAAAAGCGAAGGCGAAATCATGCGTTTTTGTCAGGCGCTGATGACCGAACTGTTCCGCCATTTAGGGCCCGATACCGATGTTCCGGCGGGCGATATCGGCGTAGGCGGTCGTGAAGTCGGCTTTATGGCCGGGATGATGAAAAAACTGTCCAACAACAGCGCCTGCGTCTTTACCGGTAAAGGTCTCTCTTTCGGCGGCAGTCTGATTCGCCCGGAAGCTACCGGCTACGGTCTGGTGTACTTCACCGAAGCGATGCTCAAACGCCATGGCCTGGGCTTTGAAGGCATGCGCGTGGCAGTCTCTGGTTCCGGTAACGTGGCGCAATTCGCCATTGAGAAAGCCATGGAGTTTGGCGCGCGAGTAGTCACCGCCTCCGACTCCAGCGGAACTGTGGTCGACGAAAGCGGATTTACCAAAGAAAAACTGGCGCGTCTGTGCGCGATCAAAGACAGCCGCGACGGCCGCGTGGCGGATTACGCCCGCGAATTTGGCCTGACCTATCTGGAAGGCCAACAGCCGTGGTCGGTTCCGGTTGATATCGCCCTGCCCTGCGCCACCCAGAACGAACTTGATGTCGATGCGGCACGCGTGCTGATCGCCAACGGCGTGAAGGCTGTCGCCGAAGGGGCAAACATGCCTACCACCATCGAGGCCACCGATCTGTTCCTGGAAGCGGGTGTATTGTTCGCGCCGGGTAAAGCGGCCAACGCGGGAGGCGTAGCGACATCCGGTCTGGAAATGGCGCAGAACGCCGCACGTCTGGGCTGGAAAGCGGAGAAAGTGGATGCACGCCTGCACCACATCATGCTGGATATTCACCATGCCTGCGTCGAGTACGGCGGCGAAAGCAAGCAAACCAACTACGTACGTGGCGCCAACATCGCGGGATTCGTGAAAGTTGCCGACGCGATGTTGGGCCAGGGTGTGATTTAATTCAGATCTGTTGTTCCCGTAGGCTTGATGCGGCACACATGCCTTATCCAGCCTAAGAGCGCACTACAGGCCCGCCTCTTCAGATGGCGGGCTTTTTTTCGCCGTGCGTTTACGCGGCGCGCTCTTTTTCTTGTCACCACCACTACTACCCGGTGCGGCAATTCCACGGAAGCGTCGTACCGGCGTGCTGCGCGCCTGATCGATTAGCTGATACAGCGTCCCCACCAGCGGCTGCATGAAATCCTGATATCGACACTGCTTTTCGCTGATTTGGGTCAGGATAGATTCCCAGTGCGCGGTCATATCCGGGCGCGTCGCCATTTCAGGCAGCGAATGAAACAGCGCTTTTCCGGCATCGGTAGAATGGATATAGCGCCCCTTCTTCACCAGGAAACCACGCTTAAACAGCAGCTCGATAATCCCGGCGCGCGTCGCTTCCGTTCCCAGTCCGTCCGTTGCGCGCAGGATCTTTTTCAGATCTTTATCCTGCACAAAGCGCGCGATTCCGGTCATCGCTGACAGCAGCGTGGCATCGGTAAAGTGCCGCGGAGGCTGGGTCTGTCGTTCAACCACTTCGCCTTTTTCGCACAGCAGCTCGTCGTCTTTTGCCACCACCGGCAGCGGCGTCCCGTCGTTATCTTCGTCGCGCTCTTTGTTGCCAAGCAGCGTACGCCATCCGGCCTCCGCCAGAAAACGGGCTTTGGCGACAAACTTACCTTTCGCGATATCCAGCTCAATAACGCACTTCCTGAATACCGCATCCGCGCAAAACTGCATCAGATATTGACGGGCAATCAGATTGTATATCTTCGCTTCATTGTCATTCAGGTTGATGGACGAACTGCGCGCGGTTGGAATGATGGCGTGGTGGGCATCCACTTTTTTATCATCCCAACAGCGGTTTCGCGTATCGGGATTGACCGCCGGTTGCGGAAGCAGATCCGGCGCATGGACGCTAATCGCGTTCAGCACCGCGTGACGTCCGGCAAAGTGTTCTTCCGGCAGATAACGGCTATCCGAACGCGGATAGGTGATCAGTTTATGGGTTTCATACAGCTTCTGGCAGATATCCAGAACGTTTTGCGCACTTAAGCCAAAGCGTTTCGCCGCTTCAATCTGCAACGCCGACAGCGAAAACGGCAGCGGCGCGGATTCTGATTCCCGTTTATCGTTATAGCTGGTGACGATCGCCGGCTGACCGTTAATGCGGTTTACCACGTGTTCAGCCAGCGAGCGATTCAGCAAGCGCCCTTCTTCATCCTGATGCGGCTCACACGCTTCGCTCGGCTGCCAGATAGCGGTAAACCGCTCATCGGCGGGCGTCACGATATGCGCCTTTACCTCGAAGAAGTCTTTGGCAACGAAGTTTTCAATCTCTTCATCGCGGCGCACAACCAGTCCGAGCACCGGCGTTTGCACGCGCCCGACCGAAAGTACGCCCTGATAGCCCGCGTTACGCCCCAGAATGGTATAAGCGCGCGTCATGTTGATACCGTACAGCCAGTCCGCCCGCGCTCGCGCCAGTGCCGACACGCAAAGGGGGATGAACTCACTGTTGGCGCGCAGACGCTCAATCGCCCGCTCGACGGCCTGCGGGTTGAGGTCGTTAATCAGGCAGCGTTGCACCTGCTGGCGCTTTTCAGGGGCCAGTTGCAGGTAATCAAGCACTTCATCCACCAGCAGCTGTCCTTCACGATCGGGGTCACCTGCGTGAATGACTTCACTGGCCTCATGCAAAAATCGCTTAATAACGTTGAGCTGTTTGGTCACCGAGGGACGCGGCTGCAGTTGCCACTTTTCCGGGACAATCGGCAGATCAACCAGACTCCAGCGAGCATAACGACTGTCGTATGCATCTGGCTGCGCCTGCTCAAGCAGGTGACCAATACACCAGGTCACCACTTGCCCGTTTCCGCACTCGATAAAACCGTCACCTTTGCGATGCGGCTTCGGCAGCACATCGGCGATAGCGCGCGCCAGACTCGGTTTTTCGGCAATAAACAACCGCATCGAGTTAACGGATCTCAACCATGGCGCGACCGCCACGAGCTTCCACTAACTCACCAATCGCAGTGAGGTCGATGCCAAACTGCGCCGCTGCCGCTTTAACTTCGGCTTCAGCTTCCGGCGTTACCGCTAACAGCAGACCACCGGAAGTTTGCGGATCGCAGAGCAGATCGCGAACCGACTGCGGCATTTCACCCATCAGGTGTCCGTAGCTGGCAAAGTTACGCTGGGTACCGCCCGGCACCGCGCCCTGCGCGATGTATTCTTCAACACCTGGCAGCTTAGGAATAGCCTGGTAGACGATCTGCGCCTGAACGCCGGCCCCCTGACACATCTCGCTCAGATGCCCCAGCAGCCCAAAACCGGTAACGTCGGTCATGGCTTTCACGCCGTCGATATCGGCAAATGCCGCCCCGGCAATGTTCATCCGGCACATCACTTCCGTCGCCAGCCCTTTGTGCTCGTCCTTCAGCAGCGATTTTTTCTCTGCGGTGGTCAGGACACCAATACCCAGAGGCTTGGTCAAAAACAGCTTGCATCCCGCCTCGGCGGTGCTGTTTTTCTTCACGCGTTCAGTTGGAACAACGCCGGTTACCGCAAGACCAAAGATAGGCTCAGGGGCATCGATAGAGTGCCCCCCCGCCAGCGCGATACCCGCCTGACGGCAGGCAAAGCGTCCGCCTTCGGTTACTTCGCGGGCGATTTCCGGCGCCAGCTTATCAAGCGGCCAGCCCAGGATAGCAATTGCCATAATCGGTTTGCCGCCCATGGCGAAAATATCGCTGATGGCGTTGGTGGCGGCGATGCGGCCAAAATCAAACGGATTATCGACAATCGGCATAAAGAAATCGGTGGTGCTGATTACGCTGGTGCCGTTCCCCAGATCGTATACAGCCGCGTCGTCGCGGGTTTCATTACCCACCAGTAAGTTTGGATCAACAAACTTCGCCTGCTCGCTGTGCAGGATGGTTTCCAGCACTTTCGGGGAAATTTTACAACCGCAACCGGCTCCGTGGCTGTATTGCGTTAAACGAATAGCTTGCTCGCTCATGGACATCTCCTGTCATTGCAATCCGGATATGGTAGCGCTCATTCCATGATGTGGTAAGAGTGACTGTCTGAATTCGGGTGCCTTTGCTCATAATCCAGACAGTTTTGCCGTTGATATCAGAAATAACGGACGAATGCGCTCGGATCGGCAAGGGTAATCGTCGTGGATGCTTTCAACTGTGGTGTGCCCAGATAGAGAAAACCGACGATTTTATCCTGTGGGCGACAGTCAAACGCTTCGCGGACGACCTCACTTTCGGTTAATGCGCCACTGCGCCAGATACCGCCAAAGCCCTGGGCAATGGCAGCCATCTGCATGGCCATCACCGCACAACCGGCAGACATTTCCTGTTCCCATAGCGGAACCTTGTCGTTTGCTTCACATTTCGCCACCACGGTAATAATCAGCGGCGCGCGAAACGGCGCGCTGCGCGCTTTTTCCTGGGCCTTCTCATCGCTGCCAGATGCAATAGCGCCTTTTTCAAGCACGGCGGCAAAGCGTTCACGCCCTTCGCCCTCAATGACAAAGAATTGCCACGGTTGCAGCGTTTTGTGGTCCGGCGCGCGCATTCCCGCACGCAGAATATTTTGCAGTTGCTCTCCTGCCGGGGCCGGTTCGACGAGACGTGAGGCGCTACGACGGATCATGAGTAATTCGAGTGCATCCATTTGCTTAACTCCAACAATGAAATTTGTTCACAAAATTAACACGTGAGCGGATTTTGTTACAGCACAGGCGGTGATTCCTGCTGACAAGTGCCTGTCGGGTCATTACGATAGCCTCATCTTATCGCCTTTCTCCGGGATTTCGGGGTGGCGTGTTGTTAATTGGTAGGGAGAATACATGCGAACCCTGTGGCGATTTATTGCCGGATTTTTTAAATGGACATGGCGATTACTCAATTTCGTCCGTGAATTTGTGCTTAACCTGTTCTTCATCTTTTTGGTGCTGGTTGGCGTGGGCATCTGGATGCAGGTCAGCAGCAGCAACACCAGCGAACACGCTGAGCGAGGCGCGCTGCTGCTGGATATCTCCGGGGTGATTGTCGATAAGCCTTCGAGCACCAGTCGTTTAAGCGTTATTGGCCGTCAGCTGTTTGGCGCCAGTTCCGATCGTCTGCAGGAAAACTCCCTGTTCGATATCGTGAATACGATTCGCCAGGCAAAAGATGATCGCAACATCACCGGCATCGTGATGGATCTGAAAAATTTTGCTGGGGCAGACCAGCCTTCCATGCAGTATATCGGCAAAGCACTGCGGGAATTCCGCGACAGCGGTAAACCGGTCTTTGCCGTGGGCGATAACTTCAGCCAGGGGCAGTATTACCTCGCCAGTTTTGCTAACAAAATTTACCTCTCTCCGCAGGGTTCCGTTGATCTGCACGGCTTTGCCACCAACGGTCTGTACTACAAGTCCCTGCTCGATAAGCTGAAAGTTTCCACGCACGTGTTCCGCGTCGGGACCTATAAGTCTGCCGTAGAGCCGTTTATCCGCGATGATATGTCTCCTGCCGCGCGTGAAGCCGACAGTCGCTGGATCGGCGAGCTGTGGCAGAACTATCTCGACACGGTCGCCGCCAACCGCCAGATCCCAGCTCAGCAGGTGTTCCCTGGCGCACAGGCGATGCTGGACGGTTTGACGAAGGTCGATGGAGATACGGCGAAATATGCGCTCGACAACAAACTGGTGGATGCACTCGCCTCCAGCGCCGAAGTCGAAAAAATGCTGACCAAACAGTTTGGCTGGAGCAAAGCGGATAAAAACTATCGCGCCGTCAGCTATTACGATTATTCGCTGAAAACGCCAGCGGATACCGGAGACAGCATTGGCGTTATCTTCGCGAACGGCGCGATTATGGATGGTGAAGAAACCCCAGGAAATGTGGGGGGCGACACCACTGCCGCACAAATCCGCGAAGCGCGTCTCGATCCGAAAGTGAAAGCTATTGTACTGCGCGTGAACAGTCCTGGCGGCAGCGTCAGCGCCTCGGAAGTCATTCGTGCTGAGCTGGCTGCGGCAAAAGCGGCGGGTAAACCGGTTGTCGTGTCCATGGGCGGCATGGCGGCCTCCGGTGGCTACTGGATCTCCACCCCAGCCAGTTACATTGTGGCAAACCCCAGCACGTTAACCGGTTCAATCGGGATCTTTGGTGTGATCAACACCGTAGAAAACAGCCTGGATTCCATTGGTGTACATACCGATGGCGTGGCCACTTCCCCGCTGGCGGATATCTCCATCACCAAAGCGTTACCGCCTGAAGTGCAGCAAATGATGCAATTGAGCATTGAAAATGGCTATAAGCGCTTTATCACGCTGGTCGCGGATGCACGTAAGACAACCCCTGAGCAGATTGACAAAATCGCGCAGGGCCACGTCTGGACCGGTCAGGATGCGAAAGCCAACGGACTGGTAGACAGCCTCGGTGATTTTGACGACGCCATCGCGAAAGCGGCTGAGCTTGCCAAGCTGAAACAGTGGCACATTGCGTATTATCAGGATGAACCGACATTCGTCGATATGGTAATGGACAGCATGTCAGGCTCCGTTCGCGCCATGCTGCCCGAAGCTATTCAGGCCATGCTCCCGGCGCCGCTTGCTTCTGCGGCCAGTGCAGTTAAAGCGGAAAGCGATAAGCTGGCCGCGTTTAACGATCCGCAAAACCGATATGCGTTTTGCCTGACCTGCGCCAACGTTCGCTAACAATTGCCCCCTCTTCGGGATGAAGAGGGGTTTTCATTGAGACAGAAGAAAAGTCATGCAAAAGAAATCGATTTACGTTGCCTATACCGGCGGTACCATCGGTATGCAGCGCTCAGAACAGGGTTATATTCCTGTTTCTGGTCATCTCCAGCGTCAACTGGCATTGATGCCTGAATTCCACCGCCCGGAGATGCCAGACTTCACCATCCACGAATACGTCCCGTTGATGGATTCCTCCGACATGACGCCGGAAGACTGGCAGCATATTGCGGAAGACATTAAAGCACACTACGACGATTACGATGGTTTTGTCATTCTGCACGGCACCGACACCATGGCGTTTACGGCTTCAGCGCTCTCTTTTATGTTGGAGAACTTGGGTAAACCGGTAATTGTGACAGGGTCACAAATTCCGCTGGCAGAGCTACGTTCAGACGGGCAAATCAACCTGCTCAATGCGCTGTACGTTGCGGCAAATTACCCGATCAATGAAGTAACCCTGTTTTTCAACAATCGACTGTTTCGCGGCAACCGTACCACTAAAGCGCATGCCGATGGCTTTGACGCCTTTGCCTCACCCAACCTTGCGCCGCTACTGGAAGCCGGGATCCACATCCGTCGACTGGGAACACCGCCAGCACCGCACGGCGCAGGTGAACTGATTGTTCATCCTATTACTCCACAACCGATTGGCGTAGTCACCATTTACCCAGGTATCTCCGCTGATGTGGTGCGTAACTTCCTGCGCCAGCCGGTAAAAGCGTTAATTTTGCGCTCCTACGGCGTGGGCAATGCACCGCAAAATAAAGAGTTTCTGCAAGAACTTGAAGATGCGAGCTCGCGGGGCATTGTGGTGGTGAACCTGACCCAGTGTATGTCCGGCAAGGTAAACATGGGTGGCTACGCGACGGGTAATGCCCTCGCCCACGCTGGCGTGATTGGCGGCGCGGATATGACCGTCGAAGCCACACTCACCAAATTGCACTATTTACTCAGTCAGGGACTGGATGTGCAGAGCATTCGTGAAGCTATGACGCAAAATCTGCGCGGCGAGCTCACCCCGGACGAATAAAGGAGTCTATGCCCATGGCCCGAGCCTTACTGTTGGTCGATTTACAAAATGACTTTTGTGCCGGCGGCGCTCTCGCTGTTCCGCAAGGCGACAGCACAATCGAGATTGCCAACCGTCTGATTGACTGGTGCGCCCTACGCGGCGACACGGTTGTTGCCAGTCTGGACTGGCATCCGGCTAATCACGGTAGTTTTGCCAGCCAGCATCAGCTCCCCCCCTACAGTCAGGGACAACTGGATGGTCTGGCGCAAACGTTCTGGCCCGATCATTGCGTGCAAAACAGCGAAGGGGCGGCCCTGCATCCGCTGCTGAACCAGCGTGCGATAGCGAAAACCTTCACCAAGGGCGAGAACCCGCTGGTCGACAGTTACAGTGCGTTTTTTGATAACGGTCGTCGTCAGGCAACCGCGCTGAACGCCTGGCTGCTCGAACACCGTATTGCTGAGCTTATTATCATGGGTCTGGCTAGCGACTATTGCGTTAAATTCACCGTTCTGGATGCGCTCGATCTTGGTTATACCGTCAGCGTTATTACCGACGGCTGCCGTGGCGTCAATATTCAACCCCAGGACAGTGCAGAGGCGTTTATGGAAATGGCCGCAGCGGGCGCGACGCTGTATACGCTTGATGACTGGCTGGAAACCCAGCGCTAATACTTTAAAACGCCTTATCCGGCCTATTGAATTTGCGCATGTATGCAAATCTGTAGGCCTGAAAAGGACTTGCGTCAACAATCAGTAATGTTTGCCCCAACCGATACAACCTACCAGAAATGGTTTGCCGCCTCGCCGACATGACGTGAACACCTTCGCATTTTTCCTGTTATGAAACTGTTAACCTGCAAATGCTGTTTTTTTCGCCACGCCATTTCCGTGGCGTGTTTGCTTGTTTAAATGTCAAAGAGGAACACCGATGAAACTATTGCCTTTGTTGGCAGCATTACCCCTGCTTTGCGCCAGCGTTGTTTCCGCCAGTTCACTGATGTCAGTTGGCTACTTCAATGGTGGCGGCGACGTCACTGCCGGTCCTGGTGGTGACATCAATAAACTGGATGTTCGTCAGATAACCCATCTCAACTATTCGTTTGGCCTTGTCTACAACAACGAAAAAGACGAGACCAATGACGCCTTAAAAGACGCCAGTAAGCTGCATCAGATTTGGCTTTCACCGAAAGTGCAGGATGATTTACTGAAAATTCCACAGCTGCGTAAACAGAATCCGAACCTGAAAGTATTGCTTTCCGTCGGTGGTTGGGGGGCTCGTGGATTCTCCGGCGCGGCAGCAACGAAAGAATCGCGCGCGGTGTTTATTCAGTCTGCTCAGGAGATAATTGCGAAATATGGACTGGATGGCATCGACCTCGACTGGGAATACCCGGTCAACGGCGCCTGGGGACTGGTCGAAAGTCAACCGGCCGACCGAGCTAACTTTACCGCGCTGTTAAAAGAGCTCCGCGCCGCATTGGGGCATAAAAAACTACTGACTATCGCCGTGGGCGCAAATGCGGAAAGCCCGAAAAGCTGGGTGGATGTGAAAGCCATTGCGCCATCGCTCGACTACATAAACCTGATGACCTATGACATGGCTTACGGTACGCAGTATTTCAACTCGAACCTGTACGATTCGACACAATGGCCGACAGTCGCCGCGGCGGATAAGTACAGCGCTGATTTTGTGGTCAACAACTATCTTGCTGCCGGTCTAAAAGCGAGTCAGATGAACCTGGGCATTGGTTTTTATGGTCGCGTACCGAAACGCGCTGTTGAGCCAGGCATTGACTGGAGCAAACCTGACGCACAGAAAAATCCTGTTACCCAGCCCTATTTCGGGCCCGCGCAAATTGAATTGTTCAAATCACTGGGCGTCGATCTGAGCAAAGATACCTATGTGAAGTACAACGATATCGTGGCGAAATTGATCAACGATCCGCAGAAGCGCTTTAGCCAGCATTGGGATGATGAAGCAAAAGTGCCGTGGCTGTCAGTGCAGTCTGTGGAGGGAAAAGCGCTCTTTGCCCTCTCCTATGAAAACCCGCGCTCGGTAGCGATCAAGGCTGACTACATCAAGAGCAAGGGGCTGGGAGGCGCCATGTTCTGGGAATACGGTGCGGATGATCAAAATCAGTTGGCGAAGCAGTTAGCCGATTCGTTAGGCATCAAACACTGATCCCAACGCCTGACACAATAGGTTATGATTATCGCATTCTGCTGCGCCAGCTTTTGGCGCAGCTTTTCATTTTCTACTGGAGGCATGAGCTTTATGGCTTTTATCCCTAAAAATTACGCCCGTCTGGAAGTCGGTTACCGGGAAAAGGCGCTTAAACTCTTCCCCTGGGTCTGCGGACGTTGTTCCCGTGAGTTCGTGTATTCAAATTTGCGCGAATTGACGGTACACCATATCGATCACGATCACTCCAATAACCCGGAAGATGGTAGCAACTGGGAAATGTTGTGCCTGTACTGCCACGATCACGAACATTCCAAATATACGGAAGCGGACCAGTATGGTTCAACGGTGGTTGCAGGCGAAGATGCGCAGAAAGCGGTGGGCGAAGCGAAATATAATCCGTTCGCCGATCTGAAGGCGATGATGAACAAGAAATAACTTCAACTGCGGGCCCGACATAGATGTTTGCCGGGCCTGAGTAATCAGGATTTAAACGTCGCAATGGGTTCGGGCGTAATACCAAACTCCACTTTCAACTGCTGCTTACTCTTCATCACCATCTCACCGTTGGTATCAATCGTCATATGCTGCGCGTCAATATTGTTTCGCGCCTGCCACAGCATCACCAGCTGTAAGCAGTTCTCTTTTTGTTCTGCCGTTAGCGCCACGCCATCCGGCCATTTTCCGAGTTCAACGGCAGTTGATAAGCGCTGATAAACTTCCGGCGTCATGCTGTTGATCATCTCATCAAGATTCATGTTAAATCCACTCTCCGTAGAATAATTTGCTGAATCGTTTCTTCAGCCTTTGGTCTGCTCACCGTTTTCACCATCGGTGAAGTTCAAAGACGCTGAGTTAACGCAGTAACGTTCACCGGTAGGTTGCGGACCATCCGGGAAGACATGCCCCAGGTGCGCATCACAGTTACCACAGCGGATTTCAATGCGCTGCATACCGTGTGAAGTATCTTTAATGTAACGGATAGCCTCTGCGCTGACAGGCTCGTAAAAGCTGGGCCAGCCGCAGCCAGAGTCATATTTTGTCTCGGAACGAAATAGCGGTTTGTCACAGACCAAACAGTGGTAGATGCCGTCACGCTTGTTGTGCAGCAAACGCCCGGTAAATGGCGGTTCTGTCCCGTGATTCTGCGTCACGTAGAACTGCATTTCGGTTAAATTTTTTTTTAGTTCTTCTGGGGAAGGTTGATTAGCCATTTGCTCACATCTCGCTTTATCTAAACTCACATCGCGAGACAGATTCTAACAAAACATTAACACCAGAGTGCGAACTTTTGTTCTAAACTTGATCCGTGCGAAATGGCAGCCTGCAATTCGTGATCACAATCACGTTTTTATCTTGATTGCCCTTTAAAATTCGGGCCGCCGACCCCATGTGGTTTCAAGCCCAAAGGAAGAGTGAGGCGAGTCAGTTGCGCAAAGCTTAAGCAGCAGATTGATTTGTCGCAATGATTGACACGATTCCGCTTGACGCTGCGTAAGGTTTTTGTAATTTTACAGGCAACCTTTTATTCACTAACAAATAGCTGGTGGAATATATGACTATCAAAGTAGGTATCAACGGTTTTGGCCGTATCGGTCGCATTGTTTTCCGTGCTGCTCAAGAACGCTCTGACATCGAGATCGTTGCAATCAACGACCTGTTAGACGCTGACTACATGGCTTACATGCTGAAATATGACTCCACTCACGGCCGTTTCAACGGTACCGTTGAAGTGAAAGACGGTCATCTGATCGTAAACGGTAAAAAAATCCGTGTTACCGCTGAACGTGATCCGGCTAACCTGAAATGGGACGAAGTTGGTGTTGACGTAGTAGCTGAAGCTACTGGCCTGTTCCTGACAGATGAAACCGCTCGTAAGCACATCACTGCTGGCGCGAAAAAAGTGGTTCTGACTGGTCCGTCCAAAGATAACACTCCGATGTTTGTTAAAGGCGCTAACTTTGACAAATACGAAGGTCAGGACATCGTTTCTAACGCTTCCTGCACCACTAACTGCCTGGCTCCGCTGGCTAAAGTTATCAACGACAACTTCGGCATCATTGAAGGTCTGATGACTACTGTTCACGCGACCACCGCTACTCAGAAAACCGTTGATGGCCCGTCTCACAAAGACTGGCGCGGCGGCCGCGGCGCATCCCAGAACATCATCCCGTCCTCTACCGGTGCTGCTAAAGCTGTAGGTAAAGTACTGCCAGAACTGAACGGCAAACTGACTGGTATGGCGTTCCGCGTTCCTACCCCGAACGTATCTGTTGTTGACCTGACCGTTCGTCTGGAAAAAGCTGCTTCTTACGAAGAAATTAAGAAAGCAATCAAAGCTGCTTCCGAAGGCCCGATGAAAGGCGTTCTGGGTTACACCGAAGACGACGTAGTATCTACCGATTTCAACGGTGAAGTTTGCACTTCCGTGTTCGATGCTAAAGCTGGTATCGCACTGAACGACAACTTCGTGAAACTGGTATCCTGGTACGACAACGAAACCGGCTACTCCAACAAAGTTCTGGACCTGATTGCTCACATCTCCAAATAAGTTGAGATGAAACAGTAATCTGTAAGAGCGACTCAGGTCGCTCTTTTTTTTGCCTGAAGATACCCGTCATACTTCAAGTTACCGGTGTGTTGGCAATGCTCTCTCACCCGAATCACTTACTTCTGTAAGCTAATCGGGATCGTTCACTTGCCGCCGTCCTGCAACTCGAATTATTTAGGGTAAAAAAAAGGATTGCATAATGATTAATAAAATTTTTGCACTTCCGGTAATCGAACAAATTACCCCGGTCCTCTCCCGCCGCCAGCTTGATGAACTTGAGATTCTTGTGGTCGATCATCCACAGGTTAAAGCATCTTTCGCACTGCAGGGCGCACATCTTCTTTCCTGGAAACCCAACGGCGAAGAGGAAGTCCTGTGGCTAAGTAACAATACCCCGTTTAAAACCGGCGTAGCGCTGCGTGGCGGCGTACCAATTTGCTGGCCGTGGTTTGGTCCGGCTGCTCAGCAGGGCCTGCCTTCTCATGGTTTTGCCCGCAACCTGCCATGGACGCTGAAAGCGCACAACGAAGACGACAATGGCGTGGTGCTGACGTTTGAATTGCAAAGCAACGCTGAAACGCGTCAGCTATGGCCGCACGAATTCTGCCTGCTGGCCCGTTTCAAAGTAGGTGCCACCTGTGAAATGGAACTGGAAGCCCACGGTGAATTTGAAACCACCTCTGCGCTGCATACCTATTTCAACGTCGGTGACATTGCGGCAGTAAAAGTCAGTGGACTTGGCGATCGCCTGATCGACAAAGTGAATGATGCTAAAGAAGATATGCTGACTGATGGTATCCAGACCTTCCCGGACCGCACCGATCGTGTCTATCTGAATCCGCAAGCGTGCAGCGTTATCCATGATGATGCGCTCAACCGCAATATCGACGTCGTCCATCACCACCATCTGAATGTCGTGGGCTGGAACCCGGGTCCGGCGCTGTCCGTTAGCATGGGCGACATGCCAGATGACGGCTATAAAACGTTTGTTTGCGTAGAGACGGCTTACGCGACCGCGCCGCAGAAAACCCGCGAAGAAAAACCATCACGCCTGGCACAAACTATCCGCGTTGCTAAACGCTAAAATTGTGTCTGTAGCCTGACGGAACTTGCGCCTTATCCGGCCTACCAAACATTGCGTTGGCCGGATAAGAAGCGTGAGCATCGCCATTCGGCAAATCAGGCCATATCCAGCGCCGTTTTACCCTTTGGCGCTGGATATGCCTTATCTAACTGCTTCAGCTCATCAACTGAGAGCGTTATCTCCAGCGCGGCGGCATTTTGTTCGACATGCGCTATGCTTGCCGCTTTTGGAATCGCCATCACGCCCGGCAGACGAATCACCCATACCAGCAAAATCTGCGCAGCACTAACATTGTGCGCGTGCGCGATGTCGTTCACCACAGAGTGAGAAAGCAAGTCACCGCGCAATCGCCCCGCCTGAGCCAACGGACTGTAAGCCATGACCGGCATCTGCTGCTGCTGGCACCACGGCAGTAAATCATATTCAATACCGCGCGATGCTAAATGATAAAGCACCTGGTTAGTGGCACATTCCCGCCCACCCGTGACTTGCCATAACGCCTGCATGTCATCGTAATCGAGATTAGAGACGCCCCAGCGGCGGATTTTCCCCTGCGCAATGAGTGTTTCCATGGCATCAACGGTCTCAGCAAATGAAAAACTGCCCGTCCAGTGGAGCAAATAGAGATCCAGATAATCGGTTTTTAGTCGACGCAGGCTCGCCTCACAGGCGGCAATGGCTTTCTGACCACCGGCATTCCAGGGGTATACTTTCGAGACTAAAAAAGCGCTATCACGACGCCCGATTAATGCTTCACCCACTACCTCTTCCGCTGCACCATCTGCATACATTTCGGCGGTATCGATCAACCGCAGACCGAGATCCAGACCAGCCCGCAGCACTGAAACCTCTTCCCGGCGTCGGCCAGGATCCTCGCCCATGTACCATGTTCCCTGCCCAATAGCAGGCAGCGATACCTGCTTTGTAAACATCACCTGTTTCGCTGTCATCGCGCCCTCCTGTGTTAATGCACCACAGTAAAGCAAAACAACTGGCATGTGTCCTGTTAGGGTGCACAAATTGCACCTTCTAAGATTGGAAGTTGACCGCTATGGCAACGGCAATAAAAAACCCGGGAACAAACAATGCTCCCGGGCCGAATGACAGAAAATCTTAACTGCACTGCGGTTATTTTAAGCGACCTAAATATTTCCCCTCTTTCATCGCGTTAATTTTCCCGTTTTTATAGACAATGACGGAAATCAAGCCCGCGCTATAAGACTGAGCGTCTGCATTGTTCTCAACATTTGCCGCAGCTTTGCCATTAATATAAGCAATACCATCAGCGCCACGTTTAAAGTCTACGCCCAGTTTATTCACATGCACGGGTGTGATTTTACTGGCGTGCACCGGAGCATTAGCATCGCTGACCATCGTTTTATGTTCATGCTGTAACTGCTGACGGTAAGCCTCGCTGATGGCATAGGCTGGTGCAGCAGCAGATGTTGCGACCAGTACAGCGATAATTATTAATTTCTTCATAAGTTACACCTTAATAATTATTGTGTTTGTGGTGATGACTGGAATTAGTATCATTTGAGTTATATACGTTTTGCGCGTTCTCCATAGCTTGTTTTTCAGCTACGGCATTGATTGTCGCCTGACGGTTTTGCTCAGCGATATAGCAGGCATCGCGGCTCACGCCCTTGCTTTCGCAAGCACTCATGCGTGAAGCCTCGGTGGAACATCCCGTCAGAATCCCACCCATCACTGCTATCATGATTAACTTTTTCATTATCTCTACCAGGTTTATTCGCAAGAAAACCACATGACATTTAATATCTGAGCCATGCAGCGTTACTGTCTTTACTTATTAAGTTGGAGTAATATCTGCAATCGCTTATTTAATGTCAATTTTAATTTTTTCAGATAAATACCTAAAAGATGTAAAATAAAAATTAACTTAATGATTTTATTTTTTTCAAATGAAAGTTAACTTTCATCGTCACACAAAAATAATAAAATAGTTATCTTGCTATTTTTAGTGGCGAGAGTTTCACGATAAAATTATACCGTGATTATAAAATAGAATATTATCAATATATTGCGAAACCAGAAATCACTCTCCCAGAACAATGATTCGTGAAACTGTACAGATACTCTTCCATTCACAAACGAATAGATCTCAGTCTCATCAAACAACAGGTTTAATTTTGGTAATTGCGGCAGGAAAAATACGTTAACTATTTGTTGCGGCCGATGTAATGCCAAAACAGCACAAAAAATCAAATCACATGTTTTGGATCAATATTCATCTCTGATATGCACAAAAAGCCCGCATCTCTGCGGGCTAGTGTTTGACACGCAGTGGCATCAGAACTTGTAAGTAACACCCGTTGAAATCAGACCCGTCCAGGATTTGTCCACCATCGGGCTGTCTGTCACTTCATCAGACAGGCGGGTATAACGCGCAGTACCGTATACGCTCCAGTTGCCCAGGAAGTTATAGTTTGCGCTGAGCTCCAGGTACGGGTTCCAGGAGCTTTCAGGATCGTAGCTACGCAAGCCGCTACGGGCAGATTCATGGCGTGAAACACCATAATAGTATTCATTCTGGTTTTCACTGTTCCACTCGACACCAATCCCCGGAGTCAACGTCAGACCGCCATTGGTATAGCGGTATAACCACGCCAGATCCCATACAATACCATTGCTGTTATCCAGCGTATCGCCTGCAAGGCTGGTACGCAGGAAACCGTATTGCGTGTTGTGAATGTAAGAAAGGCCAGCCATCATGGTGCTCTTACGTTTATCCAGACTACGCAGACGGTTGTCGTCGCTGTCACCCGGTTTGAAGTACATTGGCGACCAATAGGCCATCACCGACAGCTTATCGGTATCGTCATTCCACAGGTAGTAACCACCGCCCAGACCACGGAACCAGAAGTTATCGCTTTCATAAGTCACAACCGGGACCGGGTAAACGTCACTATCGTAATCTTTGTAAGGGTGCTCAACCACACCAACGCCTGCGCCCAGCGTCAGGTTGCTCTCTGCCTGTGCGACGTTAGCGGAAGTGGCAATAAGCACGCTAAGTGCCAGAAGTTTGAGTTTGCTCACAGTCAATAATTCCTTATTTAAATGTGTAGCGGTCAAAGTTTAACCGTCAATACGCTTCAGCCCAACTATTTTACGGATTCGCCCCAGAATGTAACCCCCTAATTTCTCAGCGAGTGATGACATTTTGCTTGCAGGACAGTGAACACCGCATGAATCCTGCCCCATAGATTTACAAAAGATATGCTTTTTTTGCTGATGAGTTATTGATATGCCATTGAAATTCATTTGCGCACACAGGCAAGTTTTGCAAATGCCATCTACGCTTAATTTTAGAAGGTGTATCACCGAATACGTTGATCTCCTGACCACCACAATGGCATGAGAGTTGCTTATTTCTTCAGCAGCGACGTCGTTCAGTTTACCTCTTCAGGGGCCTCTACTATTCATATGAACGGCTCTTAACATGTGCTAAAAAAACGAAAGGACGGCATACCATGAATATATTCGATCACTATCGCCAGCGTTATGAAGCTGCCAAGGACGAAGAGTTCACGCTGCAGGAGTTTCTTACCACTTGTCGGCAAGATCGCAGCGCTTATGCCAATGCGGCAGAGCGGCTATTAATGGCTATTGGTGAGCCTGTCATGGTCGACACTGCCCACGAACCTCGTCTTTCTCGACTCTTTTCGAATCGGGTGATTGCACGATACCCCGCTTTTGAAGAGTTTTATGGCATGGAAGAGGCCATTGAGCAGATTGTTTCTTATTTGAAGCATGCGGCTCAAGGTCTGGAAGAGAAGAAGCAGATTCTGTATCTGCTGGGGCCTGTGGGAGGGGGGAAATCATCTCTTGCTGAGCGGCTGAAGTCGCTGATGCAGCGAGTACCGATTTATGTCCTGAGCGCCAACGGCGAACGTAGCCCGGTAAACGATCATCCGTTATGCCTGTTTAACCCACAGGAAGACGCGCAGATCCTGGAAAAAGAGTATGGGATCCCGCGTCGTTATCTCGGTACGATCATGTCGCCCTGGGCTGCAAAACGTCTGCATGATTTTGGCGGGGACATTACAAAATTCCGCGTTGTCAAAGTCTGGCCGTCTATTCTGGAGCAGATCGCTATCGCCAAAACGGAGCCTGGTGATGAAAACAACCAGGATATCTCTGCGCTGGTCGGGAAAGTGGATATTCGTAAACTCGAACACCACGCCCAGAACGATCCTGATGCCTACGGTTATTCGGGCGCACTGTGCCGCTCAAACCAGGGGATTATGGAGTTCGTTGAGATGTTTAAAGCACCGATTAAAGTGCTGCATCCTCTGCTGACCGCAACCCAGGAAGGAAACTACAACGGGACAGAAGGTATCTCTGCCCTGCCGTTTAACGGAATTATTCTTGCCCACTCGAACGAGTCCGAATGGGTGACATTCCGTAATAATAAAAACAATGAGGCGTTCCTTGACCGTGTTTACATCGTCAAAGTGCCTTATTGCCTGCGGATCTCCGAAGAGATCAAAATTTACGAAAAACTGCTTAACCACAGTGAGCTGACCCATGCGCCTTGCGCACCGGGCACGCTGGAAACACTCTCTCGCTTTACCATTCTTTCTCGCCTGAAAGAGCCTGAGAACTCGAGCATTTACTCGAAGATGCGTGTTTACGATGGGGAAAGCCTGAAAGATACCGATCCAAAAGCGAAGTCCTATCAAGAGTATCGGGATTACGCTGGGGTCGATGAGGGAATGAACGGTCTTTCCACGCGTTTCGCGTTTAAGATCCTCTCACGCGTCTTTAACTTTGACCACGCCGAAGTGGCAGCTAACCCGGTGCATCTGTTCTACGTACTGGAGCAGCAAATCGAGCGCGAACAGTTCCCGCAGGAGCTGGCTGAACGTTACCTTGAGTTCCTGAAAGGCTATCTGATCCCGAAATATGCTGAGTTCATTGGCAAAGAGATCCAGACGGCTTATCTCGAATCCTATTCCGAATATGGACAAAACATTTTCGACCGTTATGTCACTTATGCGGATTTCTGGATTCAGGATCAGGAGTATCGCGACCCGGATACCGGTCAGCTGTTTGACCGCGAGTCGTTGAACTCAGAACTGGAGAAAATTGAGAAACCGGCGGGTATCAGTAACCCCAAAGATTTCCGTAACGAGATCGTCAACTTTGTTCTGCGTGCCAGAGCGAATAACAGCGGTCGCAATCCAAACTGGACCAGTTACGAAAAACTGCGCACGGTCATTGAGAAGAAAATGTTCTCCAATACCGAGGAGCTGCTGCCGGTCATTTCGTTCAACGCCAAAACCTCAACTGACGAGCAGAAAAAACACGACGATTTTGTCGACCGGATGATGGAAAAAGGCTACACGCGTAAACAGGTGCGTTTACTGTGCGAATGGTATTTGCGCGTACGTAAATCGTCTTAAAAAAAGTGCCCGGAGGCGCGTACGCTTGCCGGGCCTACAATACACATCCGTAGGCCGGATATGCTCAGCGCATCCGGCGTTACTGATGTAGCATAAAGTTGGCAAATGCAGTACGGGGGGCTTATGACCTGGTTTATTGACCGGCGTCTTAACGGCAAAAACAAGAGCACGGTAAACCGCCAGCGCTTCTTACGCCGTTATAAATCGCAAATTAAACAGTCGATCTCCGAGGCCATTAACAAGCGTTCGGTGACTGATGTGGATAGCGGCGAATCTGTCTCTATTCCGACTGATGATATTAGCGAACCGATGTTCCATCAGGGGCGTGGCGGCTTGCGCCATCGCGTGCATCCGGGTAACGACCATTTTGTGCAGAACGACCGCATTGAACGCCCGCAGGGCGGCGGCGGTGGTTCAGGAAGCGGACAAGGCCAGGCCAGCCAGGATGGCGAGGGGCAGGA
Organism: Citrobacter sp. Cb080; assembly: GCF_030334745.1. Classification (NCBI taxonomy): domain Bacteria; kingdom Pseudomonadati; phylum Pseudomonadota; class Gammaproteobacteria; order Enterobacterales; family Enterobacteriaceae; genus Citrobacter; species Citrobacter sp. Cb080. Next base: position 59,652 of record NZ_JAOWDG010000084.1, read on the forward strand.
TGAGTTCGTCTTCCAGATCTCTAAAGATGAATATCTCGATCTGTTGTTCGAAGATTTAGCACTTCCTAACCTGAAGCAGAATCAGCAGCGTCAGTTAACGGAGTACAAAACGCACCGGGCAGGTTTCACCTCTAACGGCGTGCCTGCCAACATTAGCGTGGTTCGCTCCCTGCAAAACTCACTGGCGCGCCGCACAGCGATGACGGCAGGTAAGCGTCGCGAATTGCATGCGCTCGAAGCGGAACTGGAAACCATCGCAAAAAGTGAACCAGCGCAGTTGCTGGAAGAGGAACGGTTACGCAAAGAGATTGCCGAACTACGGGCAAAAATCGAACGCGTGCCGTTTATCGACACCTTTGATTTACGCTACAAGAATTATGAAAAACGGCCCGATCCTTCCAGCCAGGCAGTGATGTTCTGTCTGATGGACGTCTCCGGTTCAATGGATCAGTCGACCAAAGATATGGCCAAGCGTTTTTATATCTTGCTGTATCTGTTCTTGAGTCGGACCTACAAAAACGTGGAAGTGGTTTATATTCGCCACCATACCCAGGCGAAAGAGGTGGATGAGCACGAGTTCTTCTACTCTCAGGAAACCGGGGGAACCATTGTCTCCAGCGCGCTGAAGTTAATGGATGAAGTGGTAAAAGACCGTTACGACCCAGCTCAGTGGAACATCTATGCCGCACAGGCCTCGGACGGTGATAACTGGGCGGATGATTCCCCGTTGTGTCATGAGATTCTGGCGAAAAAACTGCTGCCGATGGTGCGATATTATAGCTATATCGAAATCACCCGCCGCGCGCACCAGACCTTGTGGCGTGAATACGAACATCTGCAATCAACGTTTGAAAACTTTGCGATGCAGCATATCCGCGACCAGGATGACATTTATCCGGTCTTTCGCGAACTGTTTCATAAGCAAAGTACAACCAGCAATAGCTAACCACATACATAAATCAGCCAGAGGTTATCTCCTCTGGTTGATTTTTATGACCTCGCGTTTCGACCACATGTTATGTCATTTAGCATTTTGTCTCAGGCTAGCCACTTCCACTTCGAGCGCGGAAATATCGCCAGAAGACAACAGCGGTTGCATTTTCACGAGCGACTCTTCCGGAAGTTGATACAAATTAAGGGCTAGTATTCGTTCAATATCCCCCACCGGCAGGCGATATTTTATTATTTTTGCCGGATTACCGCCGACTACCGCATACGGTGGCACATCTTTAGTCACCACCGCACCTGCTGCGACAACAGCGCCCTCCCCGAGCGTAACGCCTGGCATGATCATGGCGCGCATGCCTAACCAGCAACCATCATGCAACACCGTGTCACCCCGAAACTCGTAGGCATCTTTGATCGACGCCATAAAGGGATAAAGACTGATCCAGTCAAGCCGGTGCGTACTATTTCCCCCCATCAGAATAACGCTCTCAGCGCCAATGCAGACGAAATTCCCAATAATCAACTTATCCAAATGCGCAAGCGGTTCCCAGTCCCGGCTGATCTCATCACCGAGTAAATACCGCACCACCGAACGTTCGAATCCATGATCCCAGCAGTCACTGTAATAGCTATGCGTACCCTTAATAACTATATTAGGGTTGGTTACTGTCTGATGAAGGTACTCCATTCTCGACCAGTGTTTTTCTGACACTTCGCCATCCTTTTATCATTGTGTTTTAAAACACCCTACATCCTTTCCACCAGCGGATAGAAGTCTTTATTTTCTTTTTGCATACGCACATACACTTTGCGTAGAACATTGTTGGCATCACGTCTGAATGCCTCATCATTACCTTTTAATTTACTGGCAATATTCCAGCGCCGGGAAAAAACTTCATATTCGCTGACGATATCCGTCATTTCACGTTTAAATTTTGAGCTAACCTGTCTGAGCGTACTATTTCCATCCTGCTCAATATGTGGATAAAGGAACTGATCTTCAGCAGACAAATGTGTTTTTATAATGGCACTCATGCTAACGATCGCAGTTGCAATTTCCTGGGCATTGGATGATACGCCTGCATGGCTCAACGTACGTAGAAATGATATTTTCTCCAGAATTTCAACATGCTGATTTTTCATTTTATCAATATTCATCCGTTTATCCTTTTTTATTTTCCCTTTACGGAGCAGCAGGCAATGTAGTTTAGCTGGTGACGTTGCGAACGGAAGAAGCGAAACATTTTCAGGAACCGGCGACGATTTTCGCGTGTGCGTAAGCCGTTAAACACAATTTTAACCGCCCCAGTCAGCCCTTCATCACGAATTATTCCTCGCGGCGACATCAGCGACATATCGCCATTCTGCTGCAAGACCTGTGCAAACCCAACGTTCAGAAATAAATCGCGCCAGCCTTGGCTGGTCATCGGGCTAACGTTTGATTTCACTACCTCTACAAGCTGGCCCTGCTCGCCCGCGCCCAGTTTTTGTGCGGTGAACATAATGTCGTGAGTTAACAGACGCCCGCCGGGCTTCAATACGCGATAATATTCGGCAATTAACTTCGCCTTCGCTTTATCGGCATACATTGTCAGCATGGCTTCGTTGATCACAACGTCGAAACTGTTATCCGCAAATGGAAGGGTGTTAGCGTTAGCTGCCATAACGTGAATGTGATTTTCCAGACCATTTGCCGACACGTTATTTCTGGCGTTTGCCAGTGCGGTTTTATCCATATCAATGGCGTATACCGTACAACCAAAACGTTGAACTAACTCTATCGCCGTCGTGGCCATGTTACACGCCACTTCCAGCACCTGGCTGTCGGGCGTCAGTTGTGACTGGCTGAACAACCACTCTGTTGCTTCAACGCCCCCCGGACGCAGACGGGTTTTGCCCAGGCTGGCTAAGAACGTATGGCCCGCTTTATCAGTCGCGCTCATCTGCTTGTCTCCTTTCTTATAAGTTGCATTATAAATACAACAATAAGAGTTAAAGGTGAAGCACGCGAATGATTTTTATTACAAAATGCCCTTCCCAGTAGCGTTAGAGCGGATGTATGCCGTGTGATAGACTGAAGTATCAGACTTACAGGGCTGTACATCATTATGCAATTGCATCATAAAGCGCTCAGGCTCTTTATCTCCGTCAGCGTAGTTGTTTTGACGTTTTCTTTTTTGGTTTATGAGCTCATTGCCAGCGATAAAGCAATGAATGCGTACATGCGCTATATCAATGAGAAAGCCGACTCATCGTTTCTCTATGATAAGTATACTAATCAAAGTATTGCAGCCCATCTGATGCGCACATTTTCATCCCCCCAGGTACCCGCTTCTATCGAGCAACAAAAAGCACTTTGCAACGCTTTCGACAGCGTTAACGGCACTCATGGGCTCAACCTCACCCAGCATAACTACCTGCCATTACACGGTACATTGCAAACCCCCACTACAAAATGTAGCGAGAAACTTGAAGACATATTTCTACTGCCCTCTTTTGACCGGGCGGTAAACGTTAATCGTGAACAGAAAGATTACGGTCATGGTTTAGGTATGCAGGAGTATAAATTTCGATATTACGTCGATCTCAAAAATAACTACGTCTATTTCTTTGATCTGGTCGACTCGCGGAAATTTGCGATACACAACTGGTCGTTTTTGCAAAAAGGAAACCTGGGTATCAACCAGAATGATATTGACGGTATTTTCACTGGCCGCACGGTAATCTCCCGTATTTATGAAGATAACCTGACCGAGAAAAAAGTGATGAGCTTTTTAACACCGGTCTACTATGCCGGTAAGTTAAAAGGCGTGGTGATGGTGGATATTAACAAAGAGAATTTAAAGAATATTTTCTATACCAGCGACCGCCCTCTCGTCTGGCGCTATCTTAACGTGACGCTTTCGGACATCAACTCAGGTAAAGAGATACTCGTTCACCAAAGTGAGAACAACCTGTTTAGCTATGTTCACTACCAGGAGGACATGCCCGGCGGTATACGCATCACCTTATCGCTTGATTTTATGTACTTTATTGTCTCCTCCTGGAAAGTATTCGCCTTCTATCTGCTGGCGACAATACTGTTGCTGAATATGGTCAGAACGCATTTTCGGCTGTATCACAACGTCACGCGTGAAAATATTAGTGACGCAATGACCGGGCTCTACAACCGCAAAATTTTAACGCCGACGCTCGAACAGCGTTTACAGCAGTTAGTAAACGCGGGAACCCTCGTGACCTTTATCGCCATTGATTGCGATAAACTAAAAGTCATTAATGATACGCTGGGGCATAAGGAAGGCGATCGCATTATCACCATTCTGGCTAGAGCCATTCAAACCTCGATTCGCAAAAACGACTATGCCATCCGCCTCGGTGGGGATGAGTTTTGCATTATCCTCATTGATTACCCCGCTGAATTAACGCCTCGTCTGCTGGAGAGGATTCGCTATAACTTACAAATTATTGCGCAAGATAGAGCAATCAGCTTCTCCGCAGGGATTTATAATATGCAGCCAAACGACACCATTGATGATGCCTACAAAGCATCCGATGCACAGCTCTACCTGAGCAAACAGAAAAAACGCGCGGATGCGTAATCATTTTTCTGACAGGATTTTCATTGTTGTACCAGGAGTAAGTCATGACGGAAGTGAACAAAGGTAACGCAACGCATCAGCGTTTAATTTCGCTGTTGTCAGAACAAGGCGCGACGTATCGCGTGGTAAGCCATGAAGCGGTCGGCAAATGTGAAGCGGTTTCTGAAATTCGCGGTACCGCACTGGGCCAGGGAGCAAAAGCGCTGGTTTGTAAGGTCAAAGGCAACGGCGTTAATCAGCATGTCCTGGCGATTCTTTCTGCCGACCAGCAGGCCGACCTGAGCCTGTTAGCCAGTCATATCGGCGGGTTAAGAGCATCACTTGCCAGCCCGGCGGAAGTCGATGCACTGACAGGCTGCGTATTTGGCGCTATCCCACCGTTTAGCTTCCATCCAAAACTTAAGCTGGTCGCCGATCCGCTATTGTTTGAGCGTTTTAATGAAATTGCGTTCAATGCCGGAGTGCTGGAAAAATCCGTGATCATGGATACCGCAGATTACCTGCGTATCGCGCAACCGGAATTACTCCCGTTCCGCCGCGTACAATAGCCGTCCGAGTCAGGAGTAAAAAGCGTAGCATCGTGCATTAGCCCAAAAAAAATCATAATCATTAAAAAAAGCCTGTTCCGTCACGCGTTTACGCGTACAGTAAGCAGGCTTATTTTTTCTTTTGGCAAGGAAACTACGATGTTTGATGTCACTCTGCTGATCCTGCTCGGACTGGCAGCTCTGGGCTTTGTCAGCCACAACACCACTGTCGCTGTTTCAATTCTGGTGCTGATCATTGTCCGTGTTACCCCTCTGAATACGTTCTTTCCATGGATAGAAAAACAGGGCCTGACCGTCGGGATTATAATTCTAACCATTGGCGTCATGGCGCCGATCGCCAGCGGAACGCTCCCCCCCTCCACGCTCATCCACTCCTTTGTGAACTGGAAATCACTGGTCGCTATTGCCATCGGGGTATTCGTCTCCTGGCTTGGCGGGCGCGGTGTCACGCTCATGGGTAGCCAGCCTCAGCTTGTGGCCGGTTTACTGGTGGGTACGGTACTGGGCGTGGCGCTATTTCGCGGTGTGCCGGTGGGACCGCTCATTGCGGCAGGTCTGGTGTCATTGATTGTTGGGAAGCAGTAGCCAGTCCAGCCAGATAACGGCCTGGCGTCTGTCCCAGGCCTTTTTTGAACATGGTGATAAATGCCGTGGTCGAATCGTAACCGAGCATTTGCGCAACCTGTTGCACGTTATGGCCATCTATCAGCGCCTGCAGCGCCAGAATCAATTGAAGCTGGTGACGCCAGCGGCGAAAACTCAACCCCGTCTCTTTAACGACCAGACGGGCGAGGTTCCGCTCACTCATCGCAAATACGCTGGCCCACTGTCCCAGCGTCTGCCACTGCGCGGGCTCCCGCGCCATCGTCGCGACCATTCTGCGGATTTTCGGATGATCTGAAACCGGCAACTGCATTTGCTCCTGCGGCTGCTGCGGGAGTTCATCAAATAACACTTGCGTCAGCCGCTGGGTAGACGGCTCCAGCCGTTGAGCATCCGTTTTGGACGCCAGCGCCAGAATGAGCTCCCGACATAACGGGGCGATTTTCAGGGTGCAGCAGCGTTCAGGCATCACTACTGCCTGCGGCTCAATAAACAAAAAGCACAGTTGCGCCCCAACGGTAACGTGGTTGCTGTGTGGAATTTCACCGGGGATCCATACCGCATATTGTGGAGGCACCATCCACATAGCATTTTCAACCTCACAGGTGATCGCGCCATGCAAGGCCAGAATCAACTGCCCCTTACGGTGCTGATGCAGCGGACTGAAGAGTTCATCTTCCCGGGCCTGTATACAAAACGCCACCGCCGCATCGTGGTAAAGGTCGGGCTCATACCCATCCAGCCTCAGTCCTAACATAAAAATGTCCGTTTTTAGCGATAAACTGTCATTTTAGCTTGATTCATCCATTGAGTAAAAACGCTAAAGTATCGCCTCGCCTGACGATATGAGAAAAAAATGACAAATATGCCTTCCTCCCGCGGCAAAAACGCAGCCTGGCTGATCGCGGGGATCCTGATGATTGCCACCACGCTGCGCGTCACCTTTACCGGAGCCGCCCCGTTGCTGGATGCAATTCGCACCGACTACGGCCTGAGTACCGCCCAGACGGGACTTCTGACCACCCTGCCGCTGCTGGCCTTCGCACTGGTATCGCCTCTGGCCGCCACCGTTGCACGCCGTTGGGGTATCGAACGCAGCCTGTTTGCCGCAATGCTACTGATTTGCGCAGGTATTGCGATACGTTCGCTGCCCACGCCAGGTTTCCTGTTTAGCGGCACCGCTATCATTGGTTGCGGAATCGCGCTGGGAAATGTGCTGTTACCTGGGCTGATCAAGCGTGATTTTGCTCAGCATGTGGCAAAACTCACTGGCGCATACTCGCTGACTATGGGCGCAGCGGCGGCACTGGGTTCAGCTATTGTGGTTCCGCTGGCGCTGAACGGGTTTGGCTGGCGCGGTGCGCTGATGGTACTGATGGTCTTTCCGCTGCTGGCGCTGATTATCTGGTTACCCCAATGTCGCCAGACGGCCAATGCCAGTTTGAGCAACTCGCGCGCTTTGCATTCCCGCGCGATCTGGCGCTCGAGCCTCGCCTGGCAGGTGACGCTGTTTCTCGGGATCAATTCACTTATCTACTACGTGATCATTGGCTGGCTACCCGCCATTTTAATCAGCCACGGCTACAGCGAAGCGCAGGCCGGTTCGTTGCATGGTTTACTGCAACTGGCAACCGCCGCGCCGGGGTTATTGATCCCTCTCGTCCTGAACAGATTTAAGGATCAGCGCGCCATCGCCGCACTGGTTTCGTTAATGTGCGCCATCGGCGCAGCGGGATTCGCGGTAATGCCCGGGCAGGCTTTGCTGTGGACCATACTGTTTGGCTTTGGCTCAGGCGCTACGATGATCCTTGGTTTGACCTTTATTGGCCTGCGCGCAAGCTCAGCGCATCAGGCCGCGGCCCTGTCCGGCATGGCACAGTCCGTCGGGTATTTACTGGCTGCCTGTGGGCCACCGCTGATGGGTAAGATTCACGACCTCAATGGTAGCTGGCTGATTCCATTAGCTGGGGTCGCCGTGTTAGCAATACTGATGGCAGTGTTTGGTCTGTGCGCGGGGCGTAATCGGGAGATAGCAAGCGCATAAAGCAGCGGGCAGGTTTGAGTATAACCTGCCCGTTTTTTTATCCTCGCGCAGCGCGCAGCATTGCCTGAACTAACGGCACGGGTTTTCCCGCCAGCGCTCCACGTTCATGCTGAAAGAGTGTGCCGACAAAAAAAGGATGCGTCACCAGCTCAATGGCACGGATATCACCAGCCTCATCCCAGCCAGTCACACGAAGATCACCGCTCTCAAGCTCGGCGGCAAAATCTTCCGATACGCCATAGTTGCAGTGATACCCCTCGGAGATAACACCCCGTCCGTAGGCTTTGGCAATCAGCGTATTGGCCCTCAGTTCAATATCATCCGTTTTTTCTACCAGCGAGCAGGTCAACGGTGCGATGACCATCCGCCCCGTGGTATCCGTTTCCGCATGGGCAGCATCACTCCAGCCCAGCACGTTGCGGGCATACTCCAGAATCGCATGTTGAAAACCGCCACAGGTCCCGAGGAATGGGATGCTGTTTTCACGCGCGTAGCGTATCGCGATCAGTGCGCCTTCCAGGTGCCGATATGGACTGCCAGGAACGACCCAAATAGCATCATAGCCAATCAGATCTTCACTGCTGCTAATATCAGAGGTGGTTAGCCAGTCATAATCAGCCACTAATTCCAGGACGGCAGCGGCATCATCGATAGCAAGAGGAATGGCCTGATGCGCCACAATATCAGGGCTGTAATCACCCACCAGCGCAATGCGAAGCGTATCTTTAAACGGGGAAATTTCCATTAAGCTTTCCTTATGTCCAGACAATGAGGGACAATATAAGGAGCCTCAGCCTACCGATTTTTTGTTGGTATCACAATCCCTTAAATTGGGAGTCAGGACGGGCAGAATGTTACAATTGTCACGTTTTACGATCTTATTTAACCGTAATAAAGGTGTCGAAATAAATCAAAGCAGTGGATTAATGGAGCGGATGAGAAGATGAAAATTCAATGTAAACGCGTGTATGACCCAGCAGAAAAAAATGATGGTTATCGCGTACTGGTCGACAGGTTGTGGCCTCGCGGGGTAAAAAAGACCGACCTTATTTTTAACGAATGGAATAAAACGCTTACGCCGTCATCTGATTTACGCAAGGCGTTCCACGCAGAATTGATTGATTTCACACACTTTTCCGAGCAATATCGCGCTGAACTGGCCCTACAGCAGCAGGAAGGAAAGCGTCTCGCAGAGATTGCCCGACAGCAAACCTTAACGCTACTGTATGCGGCGAAAAACACCCAGCAAAACCACGCGCTGGTGCTGGCTGAATGGATACGTCAATGCTAACCGGATTTCATTTGCCCGTTGTCGGATGATCTCTGCGCCAGAGCGCCCATTCATCAATCACTTCCCCGCCCGGTAATTTGCAGTCCGACCTTACGCCTTGCGGGGTCTGCACCGCAATCAGCGAGCCGCCCTTTTGTTCGCAATATACCGATGCCGGATTCGCCAGACCAATCTTCGGCGGTTTGGGGGCTTCGGGCTGAGTGGTACATCCAGCTAGCACCAACAAGCCGGGCAAAATAATAGACGCCAGTTTCATATCGACTCCTGTTAAAAACCTTATCCCGGCAGGTTACCCCGACTTTCCATCTATCTCCATGTTTTACTGTCAGCTTTCAATTTAATGTTTAAGTTTTGAGCGGGATGGCGTGTTTCATCTTTCATCTTGATGTTCTATCATGCGGGCCACGTCAGCCCAGTCATTACTCAGGAGCATTTACACCTCATGTCGGACATGATCCTTGCCAGAGTCTCACAATCCTTAGCCACGGAGCAGTCAGTTGAGAGCCTGGTTCGGCAACTTCTGGAGATGCTGGAAGTGGTGACTGAGATGGAATCCACCTATTTAACCAAGGTCGATTTAGATGCCCGCCTGCAGCATATTTTGTATGCTCGCAATAGCAAGCAGATGCAGATCCCTGAAGGGCTGTCCGTACCCTGGGATGAGACGCTATGCAAACGCGCCATAGACGAAAACTGTCTGTACAGCGACAACGTTCCCGCTCGCTGGCCGGAGTGTACCGCCGCCCGCGCGCTGGAGATAACCACTTTCCTGAGCACGCCGGTTCATCTTCCCGACGGAACGTTTTACGGTACGCTCTGCGCCACCAGTCGCCACCAGCACGCATTAAGCCAACGTGGCGAACAGGTGTTACATCTGTTTGCGGGCCTGATCGCCCAGTCAATTCAAAAAGAGTCGCTGGTTGCTCAGTTACGTGAAGCGAATGCCGCGCTGATTGCGCACTCTTACACCGATGCCCTGACCGGATTACCGAATCGGCGCGCCATTTTTGAAAATGTTGAGACTCTTTTTTCCCTTGCCCGACATCTCAGGCAGAAGATTATTTTTGCCTATATTGATTTGGATGATTTCAAATTGATCAATGACCGCTTTGGCCACGAGGTTGGCGACCAGTTTCTGATCCAGATTGGTCAGCGTCTGCTTCGCGAATGCGGTGACAATGATATCCTTGGCCGACTGGGTGGTGACGAATTTTTAGTCGTAAGCCTGTCACCGGAAGATGACAGGGATCCGCGGGACCGCCTGCAGCAGGTGAAAAATCAGCTACAACAGCAAATTTGCGGTGACTACCACCTGGGCGACGTTCATCTATTTTATCCTGGCGCCAGTCTGGGCGTTGTGGAAATTAATCCGTTGGAGACTGATGTAAACTGCGCGCTTCACCTCGCAGACAGCGCAATGTACAAGGATAAAAAGCGTCAGGATAAAACCACTTTTGTCGTACATTAAGCCCTGCTATGCTAACCCGTCTTTAAATAACTCTGGCAGATAATCGTATGCGACTCGGTATTATTTTCCCCGTCATCATTTTCATTTCCGCTGTCGTTTTCTTATCCTGGTTTTTTATTGGCGGCTACGCTGCGCCGGGAGCATAACGATGAAAAAAACAACGCTTATTATGATTGGCGTGGCTATCATCGTCGTTCTGGGAACAGAATTCGGCTGGTGGTGACCTAAGAAAAAGGCCACATATTAGTGGCCTCTATTGTCTGTATGTTTACTTAGCTTTTGATTTTTCTGTAGATAAACAACACCACAATCGCACCGATCACCGCCACGGCGAAACTGCCGAAGTTGAAACCATCGACTTTACCAAAACCAAAGAAGGTGCTGATCCAGCCACCCACTACCGCACCGACAACCCCTAAGATAATGGTCATAAAGAATCCGCCGCCATCTTTACCCGGCATAATCCATTTTGCCAAAATCCCAGCAATAAGACCGAAAACCACCCATGAAATAATGCCCATAATTTCCCTCACTTATGTTTTTAAATTAACGATTCACTCGTCGTATAAAAGCATAGCATAGCGCTGAAAAATTAAAATTTGTGATCGCTATCACTTCTGTTTTTCATCTTTTTCCGATGTTTCATAAGGTTACATCGCTGACTGGCAGACTAATTTTGTCGCGCCTCGTCATTAATGTCGAATCGTCAGTCATTCTGCTTAACGCTTTGGCTGTCAGCCCCTGCTATTGCTGGGTTTTCACTTCTGGCACACTTTATGCTTAAACAGCCCGTCACTACGACACATCGTAGTCCGCGATGCATATCGCGTGACTGCGTCTACAATTCGCGCTATTTCAGCATTTAACAGGTCTGTTATTGATGAAAAAAATCACCAGTGTATGCCCATACTGTGGGGCCGGGTGCAAGCTCAAGCTTGTTGTTGAGAATAACAAAATCATCCGCGCTGAGGCCGCAGAGGGTGTAACGAACCAAAATCAGTTATGCCTGAAAGGCTATTATGGTTGGGACTTTCTTAACGACACTCGCCTTCTGACTCCCCGTCTGACCCGCCCGATGATCCGTTATGAAAAAGGTGGAAAATTCACTCCCGTTAGCTGGGATGAAGCCATTCGTTACACCGCAAAACGCTTAACTGAAATCAAAAATACCTATGGCCCTCGTGCCATCATGACCACCGGATCTTCCCGTGGAACAGGGAATGAGACCAACTACGTGATGCAAAAATTCGCACGTGGCGTGCTCCATACCAACAATGTCGATTGCTGTGCCCGCGTCTGTCACGGCCCTTCCGTGGCCGGGTTACAGGAAACGTTAGGCAATGGCGCCATGAGCAATTCCATCAGCGACATTGAAAACTCAAAATGCCTGCTGATCTTTGGTTATAACTGTGCCGATTCACACCCAATTGTGGCCCGCCGGGTAATTAAAGCTCGCCAGAACGGTGCAAAAATCATTGTCTGCGACCCACGCCGGATTGAAACTGCCCGTATCGCTGACCAACATTTGCAGTTGAAAAACGGTTGCAATATGGCGCTGGTCAACGCCTTTGGCCATGTTCTCATCGAGGAGCAACTCTACGATCGCGAGTATGTACAAAAGCATGCGGAAGGACTGGAAACATACTGGGAAACCGTTAAGGAGTATGCGCCTGAAGACGTTGAACATTTAACCGGTGTTCCCGCACAGCAGGTTCGTCAGGCGATGCGTACATTTGCTGCGGCGCCATCGGCCACTGTGATGTGGGGGATGGGCGTCACCCAGTTTGGTCAGGCCGTTGACGTGGTTCGTGGTTTGTCGAGCCTGGCCTTGCTGACCGGAAATCTGGGACGCCCTAACGTCGGTGTTGGCCCGGTGCGCGGGCAAAATAACGTGCAGGGCGCGTGCGATATGGGGGTGCTACCTAACCAGTTTCCAGGGTATCAGGACGTAACCGATTTCGCCGTCAGGGAGAAATTTGCCACCGCATGGGGCATTGACGTTAATCAGATGGATGACAAGGTTGGGACCCGCATCACCGAAGTTCCGCATCTGGCTATCGAAGGCAAAATCAAAGCCTACTACATCATGGGAGAAGACCCACTGCAAACCGAGGCCGATTTGGGTCTGGTCCGCGAAGGATTTAACGCGCTCGATTTTATCGTCGTGCAGGATATCTTCATGACCAAGACGGCGGAAATGGCCGATGTCCTCCTGCCTGCCACCTCATGGGGTGAACACGGTGGCGTCTTTACCTGCGCCGATCGCGGTTTCCAGCGTTTTGAGAAAGCGATTGAACCCACCGGTGATGTAAAGCGTGACTGGGAGATTATCAGCCTGCTGGCCAGCGAAATGGGTTATCCAATGCAGTATCAAAATAACCAGCAAATCTGGGATGAGATGCGCGAGCTGTGTCCACTGTTCTACGGCGTGACCTATGAGAAAATGGGTGAGATGGGTCATGTTCAGTGGCCATGTCCCGATCTCGATAGTCCTGGTACGCCCTACCTTTACGCGCACAGCCAGTTTGATACCGCCAATGGCAAAGGCAAACTGTTTGCCGCACCGTGGCGAGCGCCTGCAGAAGTTCCTGATGAACAATATCCGCTGGTGCTGTGTACCGTGCGTGAGGTTGGGCACTACTCCTGCCGTTCGATGACCGGCAACTGCGCAGCGTTGCAAGCACTGGCAGACGAGCCTGGGTATGTGCAAATCAATACCCATGATGCTGAAAAATTGGGTATTCGTCATCGCGATCTGGTATGGGTCAGCTCGCGCCGCGGTAAGGTTATCAGCCGCGCGGATGTCTCCGAGCGCATCAATGCCGGAACGGTCTATATGACCTATCAATGGTGGATTGGCGCGTGTAACGAGTTAACCCAGGACAATCTCGATCCTATTTCGAAAACGCCGGAAACCAAATATTGCGCCGTAAATATTGAGCACATTACCGATCAGGGGTGGGCAGAAAAATATGCCGCACAAACGTATAGCGATATGAAGTCACGTCTATGTGAGGCTATTGCGTAAATCACCGCCATCATCGCCTGAGTCTGGCTTTCCAGACTCAGGCCTTATCTCATGACTTCGCCAGCTGTGGTTCACTGAAGCGGATGGATGCAGCTTCCTCCTGCTTATCCCGCCGCATAAAGCCGAGGTTCATCAGAAACAATCCCGCCATAAACGGTAGTTCGTACAGTTCTTCAATCAGATCGCCATACTGAGCATTGTGCAGAAAGATGGGAGCCAGCAGACGATGATGCTCTACCGTATCGGAGATCAAAAATGCACAGGTGGTGATCGCTAACAGCCACAGAGGTAGCGGTTCATTGCGAAAGCGACGGGCAATATCCTGGCGTAAGCGCTTCGAAATCAGCACTGGCAGAATAATCATGGCAATCAATACCACTGAGATAGCCCGGAACAGGAGTTTAGGATGCTCAGGAAAATAATCGCGGCCCCAACTTGTGCTTCGGCCCAGTAATACCAGCCACCACGCTGCCGCCCAAAGCCAAAATTGCTTCTCGCCTTCGGGACGTGATAAGGGCCTGATGTAGCTGAGTGTAAATATGGCACCAAACAGCAGCCATAGCGCCTGGCCATTTTCAATCCAGCTGACGACAGTACCGTTGAGTAGCGGGAGATGCCAGTTCGCGGCGAACGGGATCGCCACGATGGCTAATCCGAGAATGATTGTGGGTAATGTAAGTCGGGTATTGAGTTTCATAAGCGCGATGTTCTGTTTTATATCTGTTTCGCGATCATAACCCCTGTGAATGATCAACTATTAGCAATCAATGCGAATCTCTTAAGGTATTCTTAAGGAATCCTTTCTGGATATTTCCCTGTTCCTCCCAGAAAAAAACGCACTGCGCCGTCAAAGCGCAGTGCAGTTTTTAGATTAAAAACTAATATACTCAATCAGTAGCAGTGACTAATGCCTACCACCCGCAGACTTCGTGCTCATTTTCGGTATCGTACGAACGCACGGTATTGACCAGATCTTTGACCACTTCTGCTGCCACATCCGGCACCAGTAATGTCATTGGCGCCTCTGTTTCATAATCAACAGAAACACCGTTGCTGTTATTGGTCACGGTTACGGTATAGGTTGCTTTACCCATGATTTACTCCTTGCCGGTGCGCACGACTTTTCGTTGATTTGCACTCTCCATCAGAACTTCCGGGGCGACGAAAAAATCGATATTAAAGTAAGTGTCGTCGGTCATCACTTCGATGTTATGCCATTTTTCCGGTGGAAAAACGCCAAACTGACCGGCTTCAATAATCATCACCTCTACTGGCTCCGGACTGTGTTCGTCTGCGTATCCGAGATATTTGACCGCCCCCTGCATAACCGAAAGTCGAGGATAAACCCCGGCACGGGTCCCTTTATCAAGGTGGCGTTCGAAAATTCCGGCAGGCGCCGTTTCTTTGTTCCAGAATGGCGTAGAGCGTGTATGGATATGATTCTGTGGAATTTGAAGCATTTTTCTTCCCTTTTCCAGTCGACAACCAGCGAGTCATATTGAACCGCTGCTGTACACAGGGTACGCCTCAAAATATACATTTAAAATACCATTTATTGGTTATAACCCTACGATTATAAATGAAAAGCAGAGCGCAATATTAAAGGCCCGCCGCAATCAGCGGGCCGATGGCATCACGATTGAAGCGTGGCCAGACGGGCGGCAAAACCAACGAAAATCAGGCCGATAAGGGAATTCCCCACTTTAGCCAGTTTCTTCTTCGTACGGATATATTGCGTCACAAACGCGCCGGAGAAAATAAGGAAGCTCAAATAGAAAAAGCTCACTATCTCAAGCGTAATAGCCAGAATAAAGAATGACAGCCCTGAATGCGGCGCATTGACATCAATAAACTGCACGAAAAACGACACATAAAACAGAATAGCTTTGGGATTGGTCAGGCTCAGGATTAATGCGCGCTTAAAAATAGCGCCAAACGGGACTTCCTCAGGCGCGGCGTCGCTTGCTTTCGATTTCAGTGTTGCATACAGGATCTTCGCGCCAAGATACAGTAAATAGAAAGCGCCAAGATAACGAACGATATTGAACAAAACGGGCGTTGTTTTAATCAATGCAGCAACACCGGCATAGGCCAAAAACATCAACACGGCATCACCAATAAACACACCGCTGGCGGCGAGATACCCCCCTTTACTCCCCTACCGACGCTGTTTTTCAGCACAAATATCGTATTTGGCCCCGGTACCAGCACGATAAAAATAGCCCCCACCAGATACGTCCAGTAATTCAGAACTCCATACTCTGCGAACACGTTAACCTCTTCCTGAAAAAACACATGCACTTGCTGCGATACAATATGCTAACGAATGCGACCGGTGATGGAAAGAGCAGGTTATTAATTAAAAAACCCGCCACTGGTGGCGGGTGTGTACAGATAATGTTAGCCCGGATTAATGGTGCAGCATTTCATCCACTACTTCTTCGCCCTTCAGCTGATAAGGGTAGTAGGTAGGCCAGTTTTCCATCTCCTCAAACAAGGCAGCCTGCGAGGTATTTCCCATAAAGATATGGAAGTGGCTCGATTTACGCGGCGCGATAATATGATCGCTGAATTGCACGTATTTAGGCGCTTTGCTGTCAGCGGCTTTACACTCAAACAGATACCGTACACCTTTCTTGCCTGATTTATAGTGCAAGATTTTATACCCGGCATAATCGTATTTGCACGATGCGACCTGATTACCGGTGTGAAATTCCATCACGCCATCTTCGATGCCGATGGTGTCTACATTGGTTGCATAGCCTGTACGGTAATAAGCTTTAATTTGTTCTGCCGTTTTGCTTTTATCTTTCTCCGCTTTCTTTTTGAAAACCGGATCAAGTTCGCCACTGACCAGATACGGATAGACAGATTGCCACATGCCATCCCAGTCGGACAGCGCCCGGTTCTGCACCTGGTTATCATCAAATACCCCTTCCGACGCCTTTTGTTCTGCTTCACTCATCGGCGCACCATGGGAATGATGACCATGCGCCAAAACCTGCCCACAGACTAAAAGCATCCCCAGAGCGATTGTCAGTTTGTTAAAACGAATAGCCAAAACTTCACCCTCAAATCGTTTGCGAGTTAATTGTTATAATATAACGTAACAATTTAATCAATAGACATTACTGCACGTTATTGCCTCACGCTTCAATGAGTTTTCTGGAGCAAATCTGCTCAAGCAGAGCCTGCTGATGGCTGATAATGAGCATACCTAATGGCCGACGCTGGCACTCTTCAAGCAGTAATACCCAGATATCTTTTTGAATGGAAGGATCGAGCTGGGCGGTAATTTCATCGGCAATAAGAAAACGTGTCCGCGGATCCAGCGCGCGAAGTAAAGCAATTCGCGCCAGTTCACCGCCAGAAAGCTGTCCGGGACGGCGGGTTAACCACTCAGGATTGATGTGAAGACGGGTAAGCAGTTCAGCATCAGGTCGCCAGGCATCATAAACCGCATCGCCAGTGCTACGCCGGGGGTTAAAGGTTAATTCCGGATGCTGTGGCACCAGTTGCACCGGGCAATACTGGTGCATTGGCAGCGGTTGGTCATCAACCAGAATGTCACCCGAGGTCGGTTTTTGCCAGCCCGCCAGTACGCGCCCCAACGTTGTTTTGCCGGTTCCGCTGGGTGCGCAAACCCCAATGCGTTCTCCGGGGCGCAGAGAGAAGGTCAGATTTTGCCATAGCACCTTTCCTCCCTGACAAATCGTCACCTCACGACAGCACAGCATCGCGCTCTCCAAAAAGTTGATTTCTTTCAGGCAGCGCCCGCCATTGGCGTTGCAGATGCTCGCTGATCTCTCCGCGTAACAGCTGTTCCCGGCTGACGTTATCCGACACCCTTCCCTGATGCAGCGCGACAATGCGGTCCGCGTGGCGAGCGGCCAGCGTAAGGTCGTGCGTTACCCATAAAACGCCAGCCCCTTGCTCACATTGCTCACGTAGCTGTTCAAGCAGTTGATTAGCCAGCGGTGCATCAAGCCAGGCGGTAATTTCATCAGCCAGAATATAGCGAGCCTGGCTCAGCGACGCGTGACAGGCCAGAACACGTTTCGCCATCCCCCCCGAAAGCTGGCGTGGGAAAGCATCTAATACGCGACTTTCCAGTTGGCTACGCTGGAGCAATCGTTCAATTTTTCCGGCATTCCAGGCCTGGCCAGAGAGCTGACTTGCCCTGCGCAGATGCTTTTCAATCGAGAGCAGCGGGTTAAGCGCCTGAACACCTTGCGGGACATAGCTGAAAGTATTGCCACGACATTTGCGAATATCATCACTATCCAGCGTTTTCCCTTCCAGGGTGATGGAGCCGTTGAAACGCAAATTGTCCGGTAAGAGATCAAGCAGACATTGCAGCAACAGGCTTTTACCTTCCCCACTTCCCCCAACTAACGCCACCATCTGACCTGGCGCTACGTCGAAAGAGATATCCTGCAACAGCGAAGACCAGTTTCTCGCGCCGTACCAGCGATAACGCGCCACGTCCAGCGAGACCTGTCTTAAACTCAACATGCGTCACCTCGTAACCATAAACGATGCACTGCCCTTGCGAGCTGATCGAATAACATAACCAGACTGAATAGCATCAGCCCGGGAAACAGCACTAACCACCAGTCGCCATGACTGATAAACCTCAGCGCATCAGCCAGCAACAGGCCCAGCGATGGTTCATGCGGCGCCAGCCCAAAACCGAGGAAGCTCAACGCCGCGCTGTGCAACACCGCATGGGGAAACATCAGCAAGGTTCCCGTTAACCACTGGGGTAACAATGCCGGGAGATAGTGATGCCGCCAGCAGTAAAAATGTCCGTGTCCCAGACGCCAGGTTAACGTCAGATAGTCACTGTGGGCCACGCGCTGCGCTTCGGCACGCAGGATTAGCGCCAGACGCGGCCAGTGGGTCAACGCAACCGCCATAATCACCCCATTTTTTCCGCCGCCCAGCGTGAAACAGATCAATATGAGCAACAGCAGATGCGGCATTGACAGCATGGCATCGGTAATCAGACGCATTAGTACATCCAGACGCGGATGTATACGTGAAACCGCCGCCATCATTAATGCGATGAAGCCGCTGCACAACGCCGCGCCAATACCAATTTGCAGACTGGTTAACGCGCCCTGAAAGCAACGAATCCACAGATCACGACCGAGGTTATCGGTGCCAAACCAATACAGCGCATCAGGCGGTAAATGACGGGCAAGCAGATTAACGCTCAATGGGTTATCCAGCGTCGCTGCGCCATACACCGCAATGCCTAGCAGGCAGCTAAAAGAGAGCAGAAGACGAATTAGCGTCGGCGTCGGATTATAGAGCATCAGGTCGCTCCAGAGCACGGTTCAACACATGGACAAGCCAGGTAGACAACGAGTTGCCAATGAACACTAACACGGTACTGAACAACACAATTCCCATCAGTAACGGCAGATCGCCGCGCAATCCGGCATCAATAGTGGCCTGTCCCAGTCCCGGATAAGCAAAAACTTTTTCCGCCAGCAGTGCGCCGCCCAGCAGTTCTCCCAGCGAGGCGAACTGCAGGCACAGCGCGGGCGTGATAGCGTGGCGCAGAACCTGATGACGCAACAGCGACCAGCCTTTATCTCCCTGAGAACGCGCAAAACGGACAAAATCGCTTTTCATCACGCTGGCGATACTTTCCCGTGTATGAAGTGTAATTTGGCCAAGTCCCAATAAACTTAGCGCGCAAACGGGCAGCACTAAATGGCGCAGACGCTCAGCCAGCGTGGCCATATCACCACTGTTGCCCGGCTCCCACGCGCAGCAGACCGGAAATACCGGCCAGCGCACGGCAAATAACGCCAGCAGCAGCATGCCAATCCAGAAGGTCGGCAACGACGAAAGCAGATAGCTGAGTCGACAGATTGCTTTATCCGGCCAGCGATTCAGATAACGACCCGCGACAAATCCCATTGCCGTTCCCAGTATGCCGGAGAGCAGCCACGCGCCGCCAAGCAAGGCAAACGAAGTCGCAAAGCGCTCCTTGATTACGCTGGCAACCGGTGCATTAAACAACATTGAGTAGCCGAGATCGCCCTGCAATACACGTATAAACCAGTGACCAAAACGCTCCCATAACGGCTGGTCTAATCCCCAGCGGGCAGCGATACGCGCATATTGTTCCGGTGGCACGTGCAGGAGATCGTTGCCGATATAGGCGCGAATCGGATCGACAGGAGAAAAGCTGAGCAGCATAAAAGTGCCAGCCGCAACCAGCACTAATAACACTATCAGCCGTAGAAAATGGCCTACAACAGACTTCATCAACGGCAGGTCCAGGTCCATTCATCCAGATTATTGAGCAGGGACCAGCTACCGTGGATCTCCGGCGCGCCTTTGCCTAAGTCAATACACGGATTTGCCAGATAAGTGTGCTGAATGTTCAGCAGCCATGCCCAGGCGGCATCGCCCTGCACCCCAGCCCCTTGCTTGCCATCCCACTCCACCTGTTACCAGAAAGGCAACGCTTTTTGCCAGTCCGGAGCATCAATGGCCTGTTTAAGATGTTGTTCAACGACGGGATTGCTGTAATAGCCTGGATTGTAGTATTCCACGCCCGCGGCCTGATTGCTGTAGTGATGGAAAAGCTCCATCGGATCCAGGCTTCCCCAGCCAAACAGCGTCGGATTCGAATGCATATGCCGCTCAACGGTTTCCCAGCTTCCGGATTGCAGCGAGACCTGAATACCCACGGGCTCCAGCATCGCACGTACGGCCTCGGCTATATCCCGGCGCGTACTGTCACCGCTGGCGTACCATAGAGTCAGGCGAGCCTCTTTACCGTCTTTCACGCGTACGCCGTCTTTCCCCACCTTCCAGCCGGCTTCTTCCAGAATCATCCGCGCTTTTTCGCTGTCGCCATCTTTGAACGCAACTGACTGTCCCTGCCATGGCAGGCCCTGAACCGCGCTATACGCCGGAATCGCATGACCTTCCATGACCTGATCGGCAAGTTGTTTACGATCGATGGCGTAGTTGATGGCGCGCCTGATGGCGATATCAGCCGTAATATCGTTACCGATCGGATAACCATTGGCGTCTTTTTTACCCGCTGGAACCATCGGGAACACAATGCCACGATTTTCCACGCTGTCGCGTACCCAAAGCTTCAAATTCTGCTGTTGAGGGGCAACCGCCATCGAAGGCGCGATACGCACGAGTCCCAGTTGACCACTGCGCGCTGCGGCATAAGCGTTATCTTCATCAAGGAAGACAAACACCAGCTTACTGAAATCATTTTTCTTACCGGCATACCAGGGGTTCGCCTCCACGATCAGCTGCTGCCCCGGCTGAAAACTCACCAACCGATAAGGGCCCGCGCCAATCGGATTTTTGGCGAATGTTTTTTCGTCATACCGTTTTTCGGGAACAATACCCAAAGAGCCCAGCACGTTCACAAAGGTGCTCTGCGGGCTGCGCAGCGTGATTTCTGCCGTGCGGTTATCTTTCAGGCTGGCATGAGTAAAGTTTCCCATGTCGATTTTGCCGCCGCTCTTTGCGGCTTTATTATAGGTGAACACCACATCTTCAGCGGTTAGCGGGGAACCATCGGAGAATTTAAGGTCGGGTTTTAACGTCAACGTCCAGGTTTTGCCGTCAGCGCTGGTTTCAACTTTTTCCGTCAGCAGGTTACCCCAGCTCATATCTGCGTTTTGTTTTAATAATGGTGCATGCAAAAGCAAATAGCTGCCATGACTCCAGCCCAGCATCGGGTCAAACCCTTCCGTTGGCTCAGGTCCAATTGCCAGCTTCAACGTCTGACCCTCGCTCACATTTTGCGCGGCGAGAAGTGGTGAGGTTAATGCGAGAGTCAATGCGCACGTAAGCAGTGCCAGCTTGCCTTTAATCATTATGTTATCCAGATTTGCGTTATTTTTATGCCGCTCAACGATTCAATTCCGTTAAACGGTCTCCTGGGGAAGGGATTATGGCGGACTGAAATGACGAAAAAAATGATGCGGCGCAGAAAAGTATGACGATTTTCTAAAATTATCATACTTTTTTCTGATACTCCTAATTGAGTACCTTCTGAATCGCAGAAAATAGATTAAATGTTAGCCATTCAATTAATGGCAAATTAATTACAACCTAATGATTACAAATACTAATTATTGGTCATTTACGCTATTTACTTAGCTAAAACTAATGACAATTTATGTATATTTATTCAAGAAAAACACCAGAAGTGATAAGTTATGTAAACATATAATGATAATTATTTTATTATCATTCCCATCAATTATCTTACTTCCTTTGAATTTTTAACAAAGGAAGTTTGACTATGCGCTTAAAACCTATTGCTTCTGTTGTTCTGTCCTGTCTAGGATTTTCCAGTCCCCTGGCCTTTGCTGAAGATGTTATGGTGGTAACCGCTTCCGGTTACGAAAAGAAAATCACCAACGCTGCCGCCAGCGTCTCCGTTATTTCACAGCAAGAGTTACAAACCAATAAATATAATGATTTAGGCGAAGCCTTGCGTTCTGTTGAAGGGGTGGATGTCGAAAGCAGCACCGGTAAAACCGGTGGTCTGGAGATCAGCATTCGTGGCATGCCCGCCAGTTATACCCTGATCCTGATTGATGGTATTCGTCAAAACGGCAGCAGCGATGTGACGCCAAACGGCTTCTCAGCTATGAATACCAGCTTTATGCCTCCACTGGCGGCAATCGATCATATTGAGGTGATCCGCGGCCCGATGTCGACGCTTTATGGCTCCGACGCAATCGGTGGCGTGGTGAATATCATCACCAAAAAAAGCACCGATAAATGGAGCACCTCCATCAATACCGACGTTAACCTGCAAGAGAGTAATAAATGGGGTAACAGCACGGTCGCCAACTTCTGGTCAAGCGGCCCGTTAATCGCTGGCGTACTGGATATGCAGGTTCGGGGTAGCACCACCCAACGTCAGGGTTCCAGCGTTACCTCCCTGAGCGATACCTCCTCCACCCGCGTACCTTATCCTACCGAGTCAGAAAACTATAACATCGGCACGCGACTCGACTGGAAGACGAATGAAAGCAATACGCTATGGTTAGATCTCGACTCCGCCAGACAGCGCTATGATAACGATGACGGTCAGTTGGGTAACCTGACGGGGGGTTACGATAAAACGCTGCGCTATGAGCGTAACAAAGTCACCCTCGGCCACGATACCGCCTTAACGTTCGGCACATGGAAATCCTCCCTCGGCTGGAATGAAACTGAGAACAAAGGACGACAACTGGTCTCCTCCGCACTCACGCCAGAGAACGCAGGCCGGGCCGGTGACGCACGTGAACTGAAGAACACTAACGTCATTCTGGACTCAGTACTGCTGACGCCATTAGGTGATTCGCACCTCTTAACCCTCGGCGGGGAATATTGGGATGCGCGGATGAAAGACGGTGTGGTGCTGGCCAATACCGGCGAAACGTTCCATCAAAAAACGTGGGCAGCCTATGTAGAAGATGAATGGCATATTCTCGACTCGTTGGCCTTAACCGCAGGGACACGCTACGAGCATAACGATGTCTTTGGCGGTCATCTCAGCCCACGCGCGTATATGGTTTGGGACGTATCCGACGAATGGACGCTCAAAGGCGGCGTGACGACAGGTTATAAAGCGCCATCACTGAGCCAGTTACATAACGGGATCAGCGGCGTAACCGCGCAAGGAACCGTGAATACGGTCGGTAATCCGAACCTAAAACCTGAGGAAAGTATCAGCTACGAAACCGGGCTGTATTACGAGAACGACACCGGGCTGAACGCCAACATTACCGGCTTCTATACCGAATACAAAAATAAAATTGTCTCGTATTCTATCGATGATAATACCAACAGCTATACCAACAGCGGCAAGGCAAGGACCGATGGCGTTGAATTTGCCAGCACCTTCCCTCTGTGGTCGGATGTGCTGACTTTATCCCTCAACTACACCTACACCCAGAGCAAGCAAAAAGATGGTGACAATAAAGGCGCGCCGTTAAGCTACACGCCAAAACATATGGCTAACGCTCGCCTGAACTGGCAGGCAACGGAAGATATGAATGCCTGGCTGAGCGCACGTTATCGCGGTAAAGCTCCACGCTTTACCGAAAATTACAACAACCTCAGCGCAGTACAAAAGGCCGTCTATGACGATAAAGGCGCTGATTTAAAAGCCTGGACCGTTCTCGACATGGGGATGTCTTATAAGCTGACCAAAGATCTGACGCTGAATACGGCGGTCAATAACGTGCTGGATAAAGACTTTAGCGAGGTTAAACTTTATCAGGTGGGCCGTAATAGCACCTACGCAGGAGATTACTATCAGACTGCTCAATCTACTACCGGATACGTAAACCCGGGCCGTAACTATTGGGTATCGTTAAACTACCAGTTCTGATTTAGTTTTTTCCTACCAGACGGGCTGTCAATGATAGCCCGTCGACCACTGGGTTTCACCAAATGCCCGGCACTGTTCTTTTTGCCAGCCAGCGGGGCTCCAATGTTTTTACCAGAGATAAAGCGACAAGGAATATTTTCGTCCCCGGCAGAGAAAAATGACGGAATGAGAGGTTAAGCTGAACTGGGACAGAATAGTCTGGGCGAGGCTTTAATCGATAGCTTTAAATAGCCATTATGTTTTATGAGTCACGGAGCAACGGGTGCCCCGTGACAGCCATTAACTTACTTCAAATACTCTCCGCTGCGCAGCGCTTCAATACGTTTATCCAACGGCGGGTGAGTCATAAACAGCTCACTCAACGACTTGGATTTACCGTTGATGCAGAACGCCATCATGCTGGTCGCTTCCTGCGGCTCATAGCTGGTTTTCAGACGCTGCAGCGCGGCGATCATTTTCTCACGCCCCACCAGTTTTGCTGAACCGGCATCCGCATGGAATTCACGATGACGTGAGAACCACATGGTAATAATGCTCGCCAGAATACCAAACACCAGTTCCAGAACCGTCGCCACTGCGAAGTAGATCAATGGGTTGCCGTTACTGCCCTCACCCTCATCGCGGTTTCCGCCCATAAAGCCAGCGGCAATTTGCGCCAGAATACGTGAGATAAAGATAACGAAGGTGTTCACCACACCCTGAATGAGCGTCATGGTAACCATATCGCCATTGGCAATGTGGCTGATTTCATGCGCGATAACGGCTTCGGCTTCGTCCGGGCTCATGTTTTGCAACAGGCCTGTACTCACAGCCACCAGCGAAGCATCCCGGCGCGCACCGGTAGCAAACGCGTTAATATCTGGCGCATGGTAGATTGCAACCTGCGGCATAGCGATCCCAGCCTGGCGAGCCTGATTCGCTACCGTATTCATCAGCCAGCGTTCTCTTTCATTGCGAGGCTGTTCGATCACTTCCCCACCAACGGATTTTAACGCCATCCATTTGGACATCAGCAGCGAAATGAAGGAACCACCAAAACCAAACAGCAGTGCCATGATCAACAAGCCTTGAACGCTGCTTGACTGAATCCCTGTCAGGCTCAATACCAGCCCGAAAACGACCATCACAGCCAGGTTCGTCAGCAGGAAGAGCGCGATTCGCATCATAATTTTCTTTTAACCTCAATTTAACAAAACGCACTATGCGATTACCCATATCGTATGGGTCTTATGGCTATTTTCAAGCATCCATAGGTGCTAAGTCACCAGAAAGACACAACTTTACATTTTATCGTATCACACTGACGTCTTCATGCGTTTGTTAAAAAACAGGCACAATTTCTTGTGCCTGTTGGAGGTTATTTACTGGTTGCGGGCTGTTCCGCTGGCTTTTCTTTTTCAAGATGCGCCAGGTCAAGCGCAATTTTTACCGTTTCATCCAGGTAGGGATCTGGTTCCTGGTAATCCTTCGGTAAATCGTCCAGTTTTTTCAGCGGCGGCTTACCTTCTCGCTTAAACCGATCGTTGATACGCGCCAGACGCATTGCGTCATCTTCGTTATTCTCTTTCTCACGCTGAGCGTAATTGAGAGAAGCGATGTTGCGTTTATCCTTCATCGCATTGAAACGCGCAATATCCTTCATGATGTACTGGAACTCAGGATCGTTGGCAATTCGCGCATTGTGCTCTTTTAACAATTCAGGTCCGAACGGCGTCAGATTCTCTGATTTGGTGTAGGTCGCAGCATCAATGCTATCCCACGGCAGCGCGTTATCTTCAAACTTCTCACCGGTTTCTGTTTCTTCATTACCTGTCGGCATGATGATGTCCGGCGTAACGCCCTTACGCTGCGTACTGCCACCGTTTACACGGTAGAATTTCTGGATCGTATACTGAACAGAACCCAGCGCCGGCCATTCCGGACGCAGCATCTGATCATAAATACGGTTCAGAGAGCGATACTGCTGTACAGTGCCTTTCCCGAAAGTCGGTTCACCAACGATCAGCGCACGACCATAATCCTGCATTGCCGCAGCAAAAATCTCTGATGCCGAAGCACTGAAGCGATCGACTAACACTACCAGCGGGCCTTTGTAGTACACAACGCCGTCGGTATCGCTGTCTTCACGCACTTTACCGTTATTGTCACGAACCTGAACCACCGGGCCGGAAGGAATGAACAGACCGGAGAGCGAAACGGCTTCGGTCAGCGCGCCGCCACCGTTAGTACGCAGATCGATAATGATGCTGCTGATGTTCTGTTTTTCCAGCTTCTGCAACTGAACTTTGACATCATCCGTCAGGCCAACATAGAAGCCAGGGATATCCAGTACGCCGACTTTTTCTTTGCCAACGGTTTTCACGGACATTTTCACGGCGCGGTCTTCGAGACGAATACGTTCACGCGTTAACGTGACGGTACGCGTCTTAGTACCTTTACCGGCAGGCAGGATTTCAAGGCGAACTTTGCTGCCTTTGGGTCCTTTGATCAGCGCAACAACGTCATCCAGACGCCAGCCAATCACGTCGACCATTCCCTTACCGGTCTGACCCACGCCGACAATACGGTCACCAACGCTTATTGCTTTGCTCTTGGCTGCCGGGCCGCCCGCCACCATGGAGTTAATGACGGTGTAGTCATCATCCATTTGCAAAACCGCGCCAATACCTTCCAGAGACAGGCTCATTTCAGTATTGAACTGTTCGGTATTGCGTGGAGAGAGATAGTTAGTATGCGGGTCGATCTCGCGGGCGAAAGCCGTCATCGCCAGAGAGAACACACCTTCGCTGTTGGTCTGCGCCAGACGGCGAATCGCAAACTTGTAGCGACGCGTCAGCGTTTCACGAATTTCCGCATCGGTTTTGCCGGTCAGCTTCAGGCTGAGTTCGTCAAATTTAACCTTGCCGTCCCACAGCGCGTTAAGCTCTGCTTCGCTCTTCGGCCATGGCGCTTTGCTCCGGTCGAGGTTAAAGGTGTCGGTACCGGTGAAATCCATTGGACGTGCCAGTACGCTTAAAGCGTACTGATAACGTTCAAATCGGCGTTTTTGCGCCAGATTATAGAGATCGTAAAAGACATCCAGCTTGCCGGTACGCAGTTCATCGCCAAGGACCGTTTTCTTTTTTGCATACTGTTCGATATCGCTCGCCAACAGCACGTTGTGGCTGTAGTCGAGCAGATTCAAATAGCGGTCAAAAATTTTTGCCGAAAACGCCTGATCAAGATCGAACTGGCGATAGTGCGAACGCGTAAAACGCGATGTCACACGTTCACTTACCGTCGCATGCTGGGTTTCTTCCTTTAAAACGGGGATTTGATCGGCACGCGTGATATCTTCCACAGCAAGTGCCTGGCCTGCTAATGCAAGCAGACCAGCTAACGCAGTAAGCCTAAAAAATGTGTTCATGCCAGGCCTGGCCTCCGTTTCAGAACACCAGGTGTTCTGCGCGTACAATCAAAGACATACCCGAATTCAGCTGTACACGGACGCCATCTTTGGTGATTTCTAATACGGTGGCATCCATCGCATTATTACCTGCTTTCACCTTCAGAGACTGCCCTACCGTCAGTACTGAAATATCAGATACCGGGGTATGCTGTTCTTCACGAGGAGCACGCGGTGCTTTTGCTGCTGGTTTCTCAGCGCGAGGTTTACGACGCGGTGCAGGACGCGGCTTACGCTCGCGACGCGGTGCGTCTTCTTTTTCACCAGCAGCAGCGGCTGCTTCGCGTTTTTTCGCCTGTTGCTCTGCACGTTGCGCCTGAACGCGGGCTTTAGCTTCTTCCAGCTGTTTGCGAGCATGTTCAACGTGCTGCTCATCCAGCTCACCACAAGGGTTGCCGTCGAGATCAACACGCGTTGCGCCCAATTTAACGCCATACAGATAGCGCCAGCTTGAAGTATAGAGACGTAAGGCAGAGCGGAGCTGCGTCTTGCTGAGGTTCATTTCGCCCTCAACACGCTCTACCAGATCCTGAAAAATGCCAATTTTCAGTGGGCGCGCTTCGCCTTCCGCACTAAAACACTGCGGGAAGCGTTCGGCCAGAAACGCGATGACTTCTTTACTGCTATTCAACTTAGGTTGATTTTCCATGAAATTTCCTGATTACAACGGACGTAGCCAACAAGCGCAGGCATGAACAGGCGACATTATAATGACGTCATCAGTAATTGCTACGTTATCCGTTGATTATCCTGCGACGCGCGCAAAGAATTTTTTGTAATCCGTCGTTGCAAGCACGGTTTCAAGCTGTGCCACCAGCGTTCGCAGCCCCTGTTCATCCTCGTCAGTAAAGCGGCCAAACGCCGTGCTATCGATATCCAGCACGCCGATTATCTGATTTTCGACGGTGATTGGCAGGACGATTTCAGCGTTGCTGGCGGCATCACATGCGATGTGTCCGTCAAAAGCATGAACGTCCTCAATGCGCTGAACCTGGTTCTGCGCTACTGCGGTCCCACACACCCCACGTCCTACCGGGATCCGCACGCAGGCGATTTTTCCCTGGAAAGGTCCCAGCACCAGCGTATCGTTTTCGAGCAGATAAAAACCGGCCCAGTTTACTTCTGCAAGACGTTCGTACAACAACGCGCTGGTATTTGCCAGCGTTGCCAGAAAACTGGTTTCACCTGCCATTAATGCCTGAAAGTCACGGTTCAGATCCGTGTATAGCTCTGTTTTGTTCATTATGTAATCACTTAGTTGTCTTACTTAAAGCTGCAGCCTACTAAAATAAACATTAAATGCGTTAATGCTCAAGATCATTCCCGTCATGAGTTAAGATAACATTACTTCAACAATTTGATTCGCGATACATGGCCTTAACGACACCACGCATCACGCCGACTAAAAAAATAGCCATCAGGTCCATTGGTGATGCACTCCCTCGTGCGCATTACCATCGTTGCCCTGAATGTGACCTGATCTTTAGCTTGCCTAAAATGCGTTCGCACCAAAGTGCATTTTGCCCACGCTGTCAGGCAAAAATTCGTGACGGACGCGACTGGTCATTAACACGACTGGCGGCTATGGCTTTCACCATGCTGCTGCTGATGCCCTTTGCCTGGGGAGAACCGCTTCTGCACATCTATTTATTAGGTGTGCGCATTGACGCCAATGTGCTGCAAGGCATCTGGCAAATGACCCGACAAGGCGACCCACTCACCGCATCCTTCGTACTCTTTTGCGTTGCCGGTGCGCCCATCATTCTCGTGACCTCAATCGCTTATCTGTGGTTTGGCAATATTCTTGGGATGAGCCTGCGCCCAGTGCTGCTGATGCTGGAAAGGCTCAAAGAGTGGGTGATGCTTGATATCTATCTGGTGGGCATTGGCGTCGCATCAATCAAAGTTCAGGACTATGCTTTTTTGCAACCCGGTGTAGGTCTGTTTGCTTTTATTGCGCTGGTGATCCTCAGTGTTTTGACGCTGTCGCACCTTAACGTTGAGCAGCTTTGGGACCGTTTCTACCCGCAAAGACCAGCCCGACGGCCCGATGAAAAACTCCGCGTCTGCCTCGGCTGCCACTTTACAGGTTATCCGGACGCCCGAGGTCGCTGCCCTCGCTGTCATATCCCGTTGCGCTGGCGCAGGAATCAAAGTATCCAAAAGTGTTGGGCTGCTCTGCTGGCCTCGATCGTCCTGCTTTTGCCTGCTAATCTGCTGCCCATCTCGGTAATTTATGTCAATGGCGGCCGCCAGGAAGACACGATCCTGTCAGGCATAATGTCCCTGGCGAACAGCAACGTTGGCGTAGCGGCGATTGTTTTTATCGCCAGTATTCTGGTGCCATTCACCAAAGTGATTGTGATGTTTACGTTGCTCATCAGCATCCATTTTAGATGTGAGCAAGGATTGCGTACCCGCATCAAACTGCTGCGTATGGTGACCTGGATTGGTCGCTGGTCGATGCTGGATCTCTTTGTTATCGCTTTAACCATGTCGCTGATTAATCGCGATCAGATACTTGCTTTTACTATGGGGCCAGCTGCGTTTTATTTCGGCGCAGCGGTAATATTGACTATTCTTGCTGTGGAATGGCTGGACAGCCGCTTACTTTGGGATGCACATGAGTCAGGAAACGCCCGCTTCGCAGACTGAAGCGCAGATTAAAACTAAACGCCGTATCTCTCCGTTCTGGCTGCTGCCTTTCATCGCGCTGATGATTGCAGGATGGCTTATCTGGGGAAGCTATGAAGATCGCGGCAATACCGTAACCATTGACTTTATGTCTGCTGACGGCATTGTACCGGGCCGTACTCCCGTTCGTTATCAGGGCGTTGAAGTGGGCACCGTGCAAGATATCAACCTCAGCGAAGATCTACGCAAAATTGAAGTGCGCGTCAGCATCAAATCGACCATGAAAGATGCTCTGCGCAAAGATACCCAGTTCTGGTTGGTCACGCCGAAAGCGTCGCTGGCGGGGGTTTCTGGCCTGGATGCGTTGGTTGGCGGCAACTATATCGGCATGATGCCCGGAACCGGCGAGCCGGAAGATCATTTCGTCGCCCTCGATACGCAGCCCAAATATCGTCTGGATAATGGCGATTTAATGCTGCACCTGCGCGCCCCTGACCTCGGGTCGCTCAATAGCGGTTCGCTGGTTTATTTCCGCAAGATTCCGGTGGGCCGGGTGTATGACTACACCATCAACCCAAATCATCAGGGCGTAACCATCGACGTGCTGATCGAACGTCGCTTTACCAACCTGGTGAAAAAAGGCAGCCGTTTCTGGAACGTGTCCGGTGTGAATGCGGATGTCAGCCTCAGCGGAGCGAAAATCAAGCTGGAGAGTCTGGCGGCGCTGGTCAATGGCGCCATTGCTTTTGATTCGCCCGAAGACTCTAAACCCGCGGTGGCCGATGACACGTTTGGTTTGTATCAGGATCTCGCGCACAGCCAGCGGGGAGTGATCGTCAAGCTTGATTTACCCAGCGGCGATGGACCCAAGGCCGGCTCAACGTCGCTGATGTATCAAGGATTAGAAGTCGGGCAACTGACCAAACTGGATTTAAATCCAGGCGGTAAAGTGACCGGCGAAATGACGGTCGATCCCAGCGTAGTAACGCTGCTGCGCGACAATACGCGGATTGAATTACACAGCCCTAAATTATCGTTAAACGATGCAAATATCAGTTCGCTACTAACGGGCAAAACTTTCGAGCTGGTACCTGGCGAGGGCGAGCCGCGTAACCAGTTTGCGGTTATTCCTGCTGAGAAGTCGTTGTTACACGATCCGGGCGTCATGACGCTTACGCTGACCGCGCCGGAGAGTTACGGTATTGATGCCGGTCAGCCACTGATTCTTCACGGCGTACAGGTCGGTCAGGTGATTGATCGCACGCTCTCTGGCAAAGGTGTTTCATTTACCGTTGCCATCGAACCACAGCATCGCGCCCTGGTGCAAGGTGACAGTAAGTTCGTGGTCAACAGCCGCGTTGACGTCAAGGTCGGGCTTGATGGCGTGGAATTCCTTGGCGCCAGCGCCAGCGAATGGCTCAGCGGCGGCATTCGTATTTTGCCCGGTACCAAGGGTGAAATGAAAAAAAGCTACCCGCTGTATGCCAACCTGGAAAAAGCGATTGAAAACAGCCTGAGCGATCTGCCAACTACCACGCTCAGCCTGAGCGCCGAAACGCTGCCTGATGTGCAGGCCGGTTCGGTGGTCTTATACCGCAAATTCGAGGTCGGTGAAGTGATTAGCGTTCGCCCACGCGCCGATGCGTTTGATATCGATCTGCATATCAAACCGGAATATCGCAACCTGCTGACCAGCAACAGCGTATTCTGGGCCGAAGGCGGGGCAAAGGTTCAGCTTAACGGTAGCGGATTGACCGTACAGGCATCTCCCCTGTCGCGAGCGCTCAAAGGGGCGATTAGCTTCGATAACCTCAGCGGCGCCAGCGCCAGCCAACGCAAAGGCGACAAGCGTATTCTGTATGCTTCCGAAACCGCTGCACGTGCAGTGGGCGGGCAGATAACCCTGCACGCGTTCGATGCCGGTAAACTCGCGGCGGGCATGCCAATTCGCTACCTGGGGATCGATATCGGCCAGATCCAGACGCTTGAGCTGATCACCGCCCGTAACGAAGTTCAGGCAAAAGCGGTTCTGTATCCGGAATACGTGCAGACTTTTGCCCGTAGCGGTACCCGCTTCTCCGTGATCACACCGCAAATCTCAGCGGCAGGCGTCGAGCATCTGGATACGATCATACAGCCGTATATTAACGTTGAACCAGGACGCGGTAACCCGCGCCGTGATTTTGAACTGCAGGAAGCCACCATTACCGACTCTCGTTACCTCGATGGTCTGAGTATTGTGGTAGAAGCGCCGGAAGCAGGTTCGCTGAATATCGGTACGCCTGTCCTGTTCAGAGGCATTGAAGTGGGGACCGTCACCGGGCTGACGCTGGGCTCGCTTTCTGACCGCGTGATGGTGGCGATGCGCATTAGCCAGCGCTATCAGCAT
This sequence comes from Citrobacter sp. Cb080, assembly GCF_030334745.1. NCBI lineage: Bacteria > Pseudomonadati > Pseudomonadota > Gammaproteobacteria > Enterobacterales > Enterobacteriaceae > Citrobacter > Citrobacter sp. Cb080. The sequence continues at coordinate 92,039 of NZ_JAOWDG010000084.1, forward strand.
CTGGTGCGGAACAACTCCGTGTTCTGGCTGGCATCAGGATACAATCTCGACTTTGGTTTGACCGGCGGCGTCGTGAAGACCGGTACCTTCAATCAGTTCATTCGCGGCGGAATCGCCTTCGCTACGCCACCGGGTACGCCGCTGGCCCCGAAAGCGCAGGCAGGTAAACACTTCCTGCTGCTCGAAAGCGAACCAAAAGAGTGGCGTGAATGGGGAACCGCCCTGCCACGTTAATCTCTCCCCTTGCTCCGGCGTACATACTCGCGCCGGAGCACTTATGCTACACTGCGCACCTGTTTTTTTGCCGGTGGTACCAAGTGGCTTATTTTCCCGACGCCTTTCTAAACCAAATGCGTGAAGCAATGCCTTCCACGCTCTCATTTGATGATTTTCTCGCTGCCTGCCAGCGTCCGCTTCGTCGCAGCATCCGCGTCAATACGCTGAAAATCTCCGTTGCCGACTTCCTCACTCTGACAGCACCTTACAACTGGTCGCTCACTCCGATACCCTGGTGCGCTGAAGGTTTCTGGATCGAACGCGATGATGAAAAGTCAGTACCACTCGGCAGTACCGCGGAACATTTAAGCGGCCTGTTTTATATTCAGGAAGCCAGCTCAATGCTGCCGGTCGCCGCGCTGTTTGCCGATGGTAACACTCCAGATCGCGTGATGGATGTCGCGGCAGCCCCCGGCTCCAAAACCACGCAAATTGCCGCAAAAATGAAAAATCAGGGCGCAATTCTGGCAAATGAGTTTTCCGCCAGTCGCGTCAAAGTCCTGCATGCCAATATCAGCCGATGCGGGATAGCCAATGTCGCGCTAACCCATTTTGACGGGCGGGTATTTGGCGCAGCGTTGCCAGAAGCCTTCGATGCCATTTTGCTGGACGCGCCGTGTTCCGGTGAAGGCGTGGTGCGTAAAGATCCCGATGCGCTAAAAAACTGGTCGCCAGAAAGTAATCTGGAAATTGCCGCAACCCAGCGCGAACTTCTCGACAGCGCCTTTCATGCCTTGCGTCCCGGCGGCACGTTGGTTTACTCGACCTGCACGCTGAACCGTGACGAAAATGAAGACATTATGCAGTGGTTGATTGAGACCTACCCGGACGCCGTCGAGTTTTTACCACTGGGCGATTTATTCCCTGAGGCTGAACGCGCCCTGACCCCGGAAGGATTCCTGCATGTGTTCCCGCAGATCTACGATTGTGAAGGTTTTTTCGTCGCGCGTCTGCGCAAAACTGCCGCGATCCCTGCACTACCGACGCCAAAATACAAAGTCGGTAACTTCCCGTTCAGCCCGCTTAAAGGACGTGAATCCGCGCTTGTCACTCAGGCCGCTAACGCCTGTGGATTGCAGTGGGAAGACACTCTGCGCCTGTGGCAGCGTGATAAAGAGATTTGGCTGTTCCCAACCGAGATTGAAACCCTGATCGGCAAAGTCCGCTTTTCCCGACTCGGCATCAAACTCGCTGAAACGCACAATAAAGGGTACCGCTGGCAGCATGAAGCCGTCATTGCTCTCGCCAGCACAAATCACAGCCATGCGTTCGAACTGACCCTTGCCGAAGCCGAAGAGTGGTACCGCGGACGGGATGTCTACCCGCAGACCGCACCGACCACCGACGATGTGCTGGTTACGTTCCAGCATCAGCCGATTGGCCTGGCGAAACGTATTGGATCGCGATTAAAGAATAGCTACCCGCGCGATCTTGTCCGGGATGGCAAACTCTTTACAGGGTAACGCACGTTTTTACTGGCGCTTTTGCTAACGTTGACTACGCTGAAAAATGGACGGCCTAACTGGTCGTACCACAACCAGCAAATAAACGGAGAGCACGATGATGAAAACCAGTGTGCGCATTGGCGCTTTTGAAATCGACGACGCCGAGTTACATGGCGAATCGCCAGGGGACCGAACGTTAACCATTCCGTGTAAATCCGATCCGGATTTATGCATGCAACTTGATGCCTGGGATGCCGACACCAGCGTCCCGGCTCTTCTTAACGGAGAACATTCAGTTCTATTTCGCGAGCACTACGATCGTAAGTCAGATGCCTGGATCATGCGCCTTGCCTGATTCAAAAAGAACCCGTCGCCAGACGGGTTATTTCTTGGTTAATTTCCCTCATCTATCAACATCTTCTACACTACAGGTATGGCTTTACCATTTGAGGATGGAATGTTCACGCTGGTTCTTTTTGTGTGCTACCTGGGTGGCGGTTGTGAAGATATCGTTGTTGATGTCTACAAAACTGAGCAGCAGTGCCTGATATCGATGGACGATCAGCGTATTCGTAACGGCGGATGTTTACCCGCGGATGACTACATCGACAGCTTCTGGCGTCCGGCCCAGGAATACAGCGATTTTTGATTATTGCAGTTGCACCAGCGTCAACTCGCCGCCAAACACCGCACCAGTATCAATATAGTGCAGATTCTCGTGGTCCAGCCGCTGACGCAGAGGCGTATGGCCAAACCAAAAGTGATCCGCGCCGCGAATGCCGTTGCCTTTATTCATCAGCCTTGTGCGATCCCACAGTACCCGCTGTAAATCGACCTCTTTTTGCCACTGATAATTATCATCAGGGTAATCTGCGTGAGCAATAACGTGTATGCCGTTCTGGCAACGCAGCTCCAGAATCCAGGGTAATTGCCGACACGTTTCAAGAGCGGCTTTCGCCGCTGGCTGCTCCGCCTGCGCAAACCACGAACCGCCATTCATAAACCACAGGAATTGCTCCCCGGTTGCCAGCGCGTCCAGCCCCATCTGTTCATGATTCCCTCTGACCGCGATAATCCAGCGTTTACGCAGTAGTTTCAGGCAACGCAAACTGTCAGGTCCGCGGTCGATAACATCCCCCACTGAAACCAGCAGGTCCTGCAACGGATCAAAATGACACAGGCGCAATTTCGCCATCAATAATGAGAAGCAACCGTGGATATCCCCGACCACCCAAACATGTCGCCAGCGCGTCGCTTCCACTCTTTGATAAGCATTGTCAGGCAGTCCCATTTGTCCTCCTGTACACAAATATTGCCCTGTTCTAAATTAAACCATAGCAGTAAAAAACAGTGCGACCGAATCATACATCACGGTCCTACGCTATCCGCGCGTCGACGAGGTACTAACGCGACAGCTTCCAGTTCTGCTTCCAGTTCAGCTACTATAGATTGCAGGTCATAAGTGGGTGCATTACGCGCACGAGCTCTTTCTTCTCTTTTCTGTTTACAACACAATTCCTGATAGAAATCATTAACCGCAGGGATATCCCCGGTAATTTTTATCACATCATGTTCATGATAAAACAGCAACGGCGGCCCACCTTTGGTATCAAATGCAACGGCCTTAAGCGGCGTGAGCTCCATCGCCTCAATAAAACCTTTGTCACAAGTCAATATTCCAGGGAAAAAATATCGCTCATCATTTCCTGTATTGAAGGTAAGTGCTTGCTCTAAATATCGACAATGAGTCAGATCCCAGGCCATACCATGTAATGCCGACCACATATTTTTCGACTTTTTATGTATTTTGTTAAAAAACCTAAATTCTGTCCCTCGTATAAAAAACTCACTCGCTAGAATTAACTCTCTTGTTGCCAAAAAGCATACTTTGGTGTGAGCAAAACTTAATAGATCGATCAATTTATTTTTGAGCGATCTGGCAGGCGATTTGATTTGGATGATACTCATCATAAGAACATAAGCGTAAATACTATCGTGCCTGTCTCTTAACGCATGCCTGAACTCAGAGTCTTTGTTTTTGGTGAGCAGTGAGCTAAAATGTCTGTCGGTATTAAGAAAAAGCTCACCTTGCGATATTTTTGAGGTCAATACTCCGCTGGTTCCTGACTTAACGAGATCAACATCTTTTATAAATTCGTAACCCATCAACTTATCGAATATTTTATGGTGATTCTCTTTCTCATCCAGATTTTTAAGGTTCTCCAGCTCATATAACACAGAGTCTACCTGCGTATTCTGATGAGAAATAAATTTAAATATTTCTTCGATGTCATCATCCAGACCAGAAACTTTACCATTGATATATGGTCTGAGATAACTTAATGCCTGGCTATCAAGAGATATTGAGTAATCTATTTTAAATGTGGAGTGTCCTTTATCGCTGAACATTTCCTCTATGGTTTGAGGATCCATAACTAAAACATTTTCATCATTGAATAAAGAGCGTATAGACGCCCCATGCTTGAATTTCTTGTTAGTTTGAAACCCCGGATATGGCCCTTTAGGCGATGAAAAGACAAATTTATACTCTGGGATTAATAGATAGAAACTGGTGTATAGTTTTAATGCTGCAGAGAGATCTTCAGCATTACCAATCTCCATCACGAGTCTTTCTTTTAACTTTTCCATTTCTTATATCTCGTTATTGAGAAACTGAGTCCATGTATCAGGGGCCAGAACGGCATCAACTGATGGATAATTATACCGCTATTGATACAAGTGAGTCTAAACCTCTCGGCACTAGTGACAACTGAAATGCTGGCGCATAAGCAGACCATACGCCTGGAGAACAGGAAAAAATGGGCATCACGATCTGATCTTTTTCTGCGCAAATGAAGTGTAAATGTTAAAAGCAGTGTGGTATAACGAAGAAATCCCGAATTGTGATATGCGGACAAATTTCGGAAATTTTCGGACATGATGTCCTAAGTGATTGAAATAAAATCCACATAAAAAGAGACCGAATACGATTCCTGTATTCGGTCCAGGGAAATGGCTCTTGGGAGAGAGCCGTGCGCTAAAAGTTGGCATTAATGCAGGCTAAGTTACCCTGCCATTTAAGAATAGATGACAGCGCCAGGTTTTCCAGTCCGCGACTAAAGTGGCCTGAAAAAAAGGACGATTGTCACACATCCAAACGTAAAAACCGCAAGTTCTCCTGAGAGAGCCTTGCGGTTTTTTATTGGAAATCAGAACGCTACATCTGACAATTAGCAGAGCTTTTCTGCACGCTCCACAAACGGGGCGAGGCTCATTTTTTCACCCGGTTTCGCCGGGTCGTCAATCTGGATAATCTCGATCGGCTTCGCCGTAGTTTTCCCACTCTCTACCTGCTGTCTGGCAACATCATTCAATGGGTATTGCACCAGCGTACTGGGATTGATGACATACAGCGCGTTACCTGGACGGCAGGTCAGCATCACCTCTTCCCGATTAAACGCCCACTTATCCTTGCCAACCTCAAAACGGCTGACGGTGATGACCTGTGGCGCAGCCAGCGCGGCCCCTGAACTTGCCAGTAGTAATAACGAGATAATGATTTTTTTCATGCGTTTCGCCAATCCATCAATCAGAAAGGTTCGAGGGTTGCAAACAGGCTGACAATCGCCAGCACAACGGCCCCAATTCCCCATTCCAGCTTAGTCATCCAAACAAAATAGAGTGTCATACTGCGGTTATCCTGCCGCATGCGTGGTACCAGAACATACCGATTCACCAGCGCAATCGCCACCATTAGCATCACCAGAGCACCTTTTAACAAAAGCAGTTGCCCGTAAGCCATGTGCCAGGGAACAGAAAAACCAACAATAAACAGCGCATTCATGATACCGGTAAGTAAAACTCCGATAACGAAAAGATGCCCGTAGCGGGAGAAACGCATCATAGTATTGATGGCCTGTTCCCGCCAGCGGCCTTGCGCCATTTGCATACAGTAAAGTACGGGCAGCAAACCACCGAACCAGGCGGCAGCGCATACCAAATGCAAGGCGTGGTTAACCTGCTGGATTGCCCCTGCGATACCGCTATGCAGCGTCGCGTGTCCGACGCCAGCCAGCAAAATAAACTGCGCAATCGTCAGCATTAACAGCCGTCGCGGCATGCTGCGCGGTACTATAATTACCACCACCAGCGTGACCAGTGCGAGGATAATCTGCCATAACCACACGCCGCCAAACTGCGTTTGCAACACGGCGCCCCATATGTCACTAGAAATAACATCCCGCCAGCCTGAGCCCATTAAACCACCCTGGATCGCCAGCATCAGCGTCGCGCTAATAAAGCTCCACGCTGCGGCATGTCGTTGTAGACGCAAAAAACGACGCATCATTAAACGACGAACCGAAACGGGAGCCAGCCATGCGCCGTAGAGCGCACAGCCAAACACCAGCATCAACGTGGTAAAATGGATAAACCGTAGTGCAACCCAGGTAAATTCCAGCATCGGTTATTTCACGCTAAAGGTATATTGCCCCTTTGTCTTATGACCATCCACGGAGACGACGTGCCAGTCGACAGTATATTTTCCGGCCTTAAGCGTTTGAGCAAGTGGAATAATCAGTTGTGTTTTGTCCTGTTCACTGCGTGATGCCTTGCCCGTTTTGATCTGTTCTTTGTTTGGGCCTGTTAGCGTTGCGCCGCTGAATCCCGGCTCAACACCTTCTGAGAAATTTAGCGTCAACGCCTGAGGAGATACCGCAACATCGGCATTAGCCGCCGGGCTTTGTTTTGTCAGGTGAGCATGAGCCAGGGCGGCGGGAGTTGCCAGAACGCTGGCGAGTACGATGAGAGCGTTGCGAAGCTTAGATGCAGATGAAGCCATTTCAACTATTCCTTTTTGTTATGTCTAATCTATAGAGAATAACCTTCTACAATGATCGAGTCGAGAATCATCATTTCGGTCTTGCCATTAATGCACACTCTTAGTAACTTTGCGCGCCGAAAGACAGAGAAAAGGAGAAGCCCATGAACATCAATCTGGCCAAACTTGAGCAAGCTGAAATGGATAAGGTCAATGTTGACCTGGCCGCGGCGGGTGTCGCATTTAAGGAGCGATACAACATGCCGGTTGTTGCCGAAGTCGTTGAGCGTGAACAGCCCGAACATTTACGCGACTGGTTTCGGGAAAGACTGATCGCACATCGTCTGGCATCCGTTTCCCTTTCACGTTTACCCTACGAGCCTAAAGTTAAATAAAACTTATATTACGTTACGATTCCTTACATGATGCCTGCTACAGTATAAGTATATTCTTAATCTATACTTTAAAGATGGTTGTAGACACTATGAAAAGGAAATCATTATGTCACACTGGAAAATCGCAGCAGCACAGTACGAACCTCTTCAGACCTCAGTTACCGAACATGTCGCGCATCACCTGCAATTCATTCAGGCAGCCGCTCAATGCCAATGTGAATTGCTGGTTTTCCCCTCCCTTTCCCTGTTGGGTTGTGTTGATGAGAATGACGCGCTCCCTGCCCCACCCGATGAAGCGTTGTTAGAACCTCTCGCGCATGCTGCCGTGACTTATCGCATGACGATTATTGCGGGGCTATCGGTAGAACATAACAATCGGTTCGTAAAAGGTATCGCGCTTTTCTCTCCCTGGATGACCTCCCCCTTAACGTTTCACCAGAGCCACGGGGCCTGTATCGCCAGACAGCAAAATGCCATCAGCGTTGTGGATAGCCAGCCGGAAGGTATCGATATCGACCCGGCGTACTCGCTATTCACCAGCAGTCAGTCTGTCAGTGAGCCCGAATTGCTCTCCTCCACATCTCGTCTACAGAGTTTCTCGCATAAATTTGCCATCGCGGTATTAATGGCCAATGCGCGTGGCAGCAGCGCGTTATGGGATGAGCAAGGTCGATTGATTGTTCGCGCAGACAGCGGTTCCTTACTCTTAACCGGTCAACGCACGCCACGGGGTTGGCAAGGTGATATCATTCCTTTACGCTAATCGTTTTGGGTCAGGAGCATGGCATGTTGCGCATAATAGATACAGAAACCTGTGGTCTGCAGGGAGGCATTGTTGAGATTGCTTCTGTCGATGTGGTTGACGGAAAAATAGTCAATCCCATGAGCCACCTGGTGCGTCCTGACCGCCCCATCAGCCCTCAGGCGATGGCAATTCATCGCATTACGGAAGCGATGGTGGCCGATAAGCCGTGGATTGAAGATGTCATCCCCCAATATTACGGCAGCGAATGGTACGTGGCGCACAATGCAAGTTTTGATCGCCGCGTATTACCCGACATGCCCGGGGAGTGGATTTGCACCATGAAACTCTCCCGTCGTTTGTGGCCAGGAATCAAATACAGCAACATGGCGCTGTATAAATCCCGCAAGCTGAGCGTGCAGACGCCAGCTGGCCTGCATCATCACCGTGCCCTGTACGACTGCTACATCACCGCGGCACTGCTGATCGACATCATACAGACGTCAGGCTGGTCAGCAGAACAGATGGTCGATATTACCGGCCGTCCTGCGTTACTTACTACTTTCACTTTCGGCAAGTATCGCGGAAAACCTGTATCAGAAGTGGCTGAACGCGATCCGGGCTATCTGCGCTGGTTATTTAATAACCTCGACAGTATGAGCCCGGAGCTGCGCTTAACGCTGAAACACTATCTGGATAACGCCTGAGCAGACGCCTGTCCAGGCAGTGTCCCCTGCGCCAGTCCGATCAAAAACGCGTATTCCAGGGCCACGCCTTCGTATGATTTAAAACGCCCTGATTTTCCGCCATGCCCGGAATCCATATCCGTGCAGAGTAACAGCAGACGATCGTCCGTTTTCAGCTCGCGCAGTTTTGCCACCCATTTTGCCGGTTCCCAGTATTGCACCTGGGAGTCGTGTAATCCCGTCGTAACCAGCAGATGAGGATAATCTTGCGCTGTAACATTGTCATACGGGCTGTAGCTTTTCATGTAGGTGTAATACTCTTCGTCCTGCGGATTCCCCCACTCTTCAAACTCACCGGTCGTCAGGGGAATGGACTCATCCAGCATCGTGGTCACCACATCGACAAAAGGCACCTGCGCAATGACGCCATGGAAGAGTTCCGGGCGCTCATTAATGGCAACACCCATTAACATTCCTCCGGCGCTCCCCCCCATGCCATAACACAGCAAAGGCGCGCCATAACCCATTTTTAGCAGTGCGTCGCAGACGTCCAGGTAGTCATTGAAGGTATTTTTCTTGAGCAGAAACTTACCGTCTTCGTACCACTGCTGTCCTAACTCGCCGCCGCCACGCACATGAGCAATGGCATAAACAAAGCCGCGATCCAGTAAGCTCAAGCGGCTGCTGCTGAAATCGGCGTCCATGCTGGCGCCATACGAGCCATAGCCGTAGACCAGTAACGGGTTTTTCCCTTTCAGGAAATACTTTTGATGGTAAACCAGCGAAACCGGAACTTCGGTGCCATCACGCGCGGTGATCCAGACGTGTTCGCTACGGTAGTTCGCCGCATCAAATCCTGGGACCTCCGTCTGTTTGAGTACGCGACGCTCTCCGGTGTCCATATCCAGTTCAAACAGCGTGTCCGGTGTGGTCATGGAGGAATAGCCGTAACGCAGGCGCGATGTCTCAGGTTCTGGATTATAGGCAAGCCATGTCACATACGCCGGATCATCAAAAGCGATACCGACCACTTCGCGCGTTTTACGATTAATCTGTCGCAGGCTGGTTAAGCCCCGCTGACGCTCTTCCACCACCAGCCAGTCTGTGAACAGCGTAAAGCCCTCCAACATGACGCTGTCGCGCGGCGGGATCAGCGTCTCCCAGGCTTGTTCATCACGCACACGGGTATGGTACAGGCCGAAATTTTTACCCTGACGGTTGGAACGCAGATAAAACGTATGCTGATAGTGATCGAGACTGTACTCGTGATCTTTGCGTCGCGCTAAAAAGACTAACGGCTCGGCATCCGCCAGTTCTGCGTCAAGCAGCAAAACCTCACTGGTGGTCGCGCTGGCGATATGAATAACCACATAATGTAACGAGGTCGTTTTATGCAGACTGACATAAAACATGTCATCGGCTTCTTCATACACCAGCTCATCCAGTGATGACGGCGAGCCGACGGTATGCCGCCACACTTGATACGGGAGCAGCGTCGTTGCGTGTTTGCGCACGTAATAGAAGGTTTGCGAGTCATTCGCCCAGACCAGATCCGCTTCAACGTTTTCCAGCACTTCCGGATACCAGTTGCCGCTTTGCAGATTGCGAAAACGCACGCCATATTGCCGACGAGAGAGATAATCTTCGGCCAACGCCATGATGGTGTTATCCGGAGATATCGCCAGTCCCCCCAGCGTATAAAACTCACTGTGGGCCGCGCGCTGGTTACCATCCAGCAAGGTGTCCCATTCATCCCACTCTTCACTGAAGGCAGACTGACGCTGATAAATGGCATATTCGCATCCCGGTTCATAAATATGCCGGTAGCGATAACCATTCTTCACATAGGGGGCGGAAGCATCCTGAGGCGGGATACGGTCGATAATCTCTTTCAGGACGCGATCCTGCAATGCCTGCTGCGAGGCCATAATCTGGCGGCCATACGCATTTTCTTGTTGCAGATAATCCAGCACTTCTGGCTGCGAGCGGGTGTCATCTCGCAGCCAGTAATAATTATCAACGCGGGTATCGCCATGATTCGTCATGGCGTAGGGGATACGAGAAGCTTTTGGTAGCATGTCATTGTTCTTTTGCTTAAACATCCTATAAGGGTGGCAAAAGACAGCAATGATGCAAGCGAAACATGCGCCTTAACGGTAAGTAATTAACCCGGTAAAGCCTGTTTTTGTTCCTTGAGATCCTGTTCAATGCCTTCACGAACATCCTGCGGGATCTTCAACGCATCGCCCAGCGCGTTCAGATAGCTACGCTCCATAAAGTGGTCGATATCAATCGCCGCACAGCTCAGGAAGTAAATTTCCAGCGCCTCTTCTTCGTTGCGGATCCCTTGTGCCAGGCGCTGAGGATCTAACGGTTGTTCAATGGCGCGTTCGATCAGAATGCGGCCCTGCTCTTCCACGCCTGCTTCACGGAGCTGCTGCTCAATGGCGGTACGTTCTTTGGCATCAATATGACCATCGCTTTTCGCCGCAAAAACCAGCGCCAGGATCAGTCGTTCGGTTCGCTCATCCAGCGGCGAGCTTTGTGCACCGAACTGCGGCTCACCCTGATGCGCCGCGCGAACCTTATCCTTGTATTTGTTCCATAACACAGTACCGGCAACCGCACCGCCGCCCACCAGAAGCGCGCTGGTGCCGTATTTACTCAGTAATTTACGTGAAGATTTGTTGGCAACCAGTAATCCTGCCAGACCGCCTAACGCGCCGGGAACCAGAAGTTTACTCAGCCCTTGCTCACCAGAAGATGACGCGGAAGATCCTTTTTGCCCAAGAAGAGATTGAAGTTGATTCAGCCAGTTAGCCATGTTGCCCTCAAGTACAGACGAATAATCATCAAAGCGTACCCGAGGGGATGTCAGGAAGTGTTCAGGTCATCAAAAGAAGTGCAAATACCTTCTACCTTCGTTACTGCGACTGATACTCCGCCGTTCCGGCTTTGCAGTCGACTTTTACCTGGTAGTGAATATCCGCGCTTTTACCGCGAACCGTGAGGGGAACTGACCATTTCCCATCTTTGCCCGTAATATCGGGCGTGTTGACCCAGGCGACAGGATCGGCTTGCCCGACGCGTTTTTGATCGTCAGCCCAGCGCGCAATGCGATTTTGCTGATAATCACGTTTCACGCTCGCCGCGATACCGTCAGCATTCAGTCCTTCGCACTTGGGGAACTGAACTTTCTTGCTTTCCATATTTGCCGCAAATACAGATACGCTGGCAGATAACAACAGCAGGCTCAACAACGCTCTTTTTTTATACATTCTTTTCTCCTTAATCTCCCCTTCGTCCTTCAGGTTGCCTGTTGCAACGTGAAAAGACGTCAGGGATTGCACAATGATTCAGGGAAAAGCATGGTACAAAACGTCAGGAGCGCAAGTCGTTTCAGGCAGCCTGAGTATCATCCTCAGCGTGCGCATCGTTTTCGACCGCCTGCGGAGAGGGCAGCTTGCCGTTTTTCAGAATGGCGCTCAGCACATCTTTCTGCTCAGCCAGCCACAGGGAAAGCGCTTCGCGCTGCTCGTCTTCGAGCGCTACCGGCGATTGCTCCAGCCATGTGTCGAGCAAATCTGCTGTATCAAGCATTTTGTCATACGCATCGGCTTCCTTTTTGCTGGTAAACGACATTTTTTCCTCACCTTCCCGAATGACTACGTATTTAACTTCAACCGCCATTTTTGCAGCCTCTTAAATTACCTGTATTTATGTACAGTATATTCTTTTTGCGCCTTGAAATCAACCTGGTAATAAAGACAGACGCAAACGTTTTCGTATATACTGCGCCCAGATAAAACAGGGGATTAATTTATGACGTTATTAGGCACAGCGCTGCGTCCCGCAGCAACGCGAGTGATGTTATTAGGTTCAGGTGAACTGGGTAAAGAGGTAGCGATTGAATGCCAACGCCTGGGTGTGGAAGTCATTGCCGTGGATCGTTACCCCGACGCGCCAGCCATGCACGTTGCCCATCGCTCATACGTAATCAACATGCTGGATGGCGATGCTTTACGCCAGCTCGTCGAGCGTGAAAAACCACATTATATCGTGCCGGAAATAGAGGCGATTGCCACGGATATGCTGGTAAAACTGGAACAAGACGGTCACAACATCGTGCCGTGCGCCCGAGCGACGCAGTTGACCATGAACCGCGAAGGAATCCGTCGTCTCGCCGCCGAAGAATTATCTCTACCGACCTCTTCTTACCGCTTTGCTGACAGCGAAGCCCGCTTTCGCGAGGCCGTCGCCGAAATCGGCTATCCCTGCATCGTGAAGCCGGTAATGAGTTCCTCCGGTAAGGGACAGAGCTTTATTCGTTCCGCCGATCGACTCACTGAAGCCTGGAATTATGCTCAACAAGGCGGCCGAGCAGGTGCCGGACGCGTTATCGTCGAAGGCGTAGTGAATTTTGATTTTGAAATCACCCTGCTTACCGTCAGCGCCGTTGATGGCGTACATTTCTGCGCACCGGTAGGACATCGTCAGGAAGATGGCGATTATCGCGAATCCTGGCAGCCGCAGCAGATGAGTGACCTGGCGCTGGCTCGAGCGCAGGAGATTGCCCGTAAGGTGGTGCTGGCGCTGGGCGGCCACGGTCTGTTTGGGGTAGAGCTATTTGTCTGCGGTGATGAGGTCATTTTCAGCGAAGTTTCCCCTCGCCCTCACGACACGGGTATGGTGACCTTGATTTCGCAGGATCTGTCTGAGTTTGCCCTGCATGTACGCGCATTTCTCGGTCTGCCGGTTGGCGCAATCCGTCAGTATGGACCTTCTGCTTCCGCCGTTATTCTGCCGCAGCTTACCAGCCAGAATGTCACGTTCGATAACGTACAGGCCGCTGTGGGCACAGGTATGCAAGTCAGATTCTTCGGCAAGCCAGACATCGACGGGAGCCGTCGTATGGGCGTTGTGCTGGCAACAGCGCAGAGTATTGAAGACGCGGTGACACGCGCGAAAGACGCGGCGGCACAGGTGAAAGTCGCAGGATAAAAAACGGGCCAGATGGCCCGTTTCAGACTCGCAGGCCCGGTAATGATTACCGGGCATTTTGCGTTATTACAGCTTCGCGCCTTCTACTGCTTCACGAGCCAGCTTGGTAATGCGTGCGTAATCGCCAGCTTCCAGGGCATCTGCCGGAACCAGCCAGGAACCACCGATGCACAGCACGCTTTTCAGTGCCAGGTAATCACGGTAGTTCGCCGGCGAAATACCGCCGGTTGGGCAGAAACGGACCTGAGAGAACGGACCCGCAATTGCCTGCAGCGCTTTAGTACCGCCGTTGGCTTCCGCCGGGAAGAATTTGAACTCTTTCAAACCGTAGTCCATACCCAGCATCAGTTCAGACACGGTGCTGATGCCAGGGATCAGCGGAATAGTGCCTTCAGTTGCAGCTTTCAGCAGCGGCTCGGTCAGGCCCGGGCTGATAGCAAACTGCGCACCCGCTTCAGTGACTTCAGCCAGCTGTTGTGGATTCAGTACGGTACCCGCACCAACGATAGCGTCGGGAACTTCTTTTGCGATCGCGCGAATGGCATCCATCGCACATGCGGTACGTAAGGTCACTTCCAGAACGCGCACGCCCCCTGCAACCAGCGCTTTTGCCATTGGCACCGCGTGTTCCAGCTTATTAACCACGATAACCGGTACAACCGGGCCAGTGGTCAGGATTGCTTCTGCACTTGTCTTCCAGTTTTTCATCAGAGTTTTCTCTCGCCTGATTACAAAATAAGTCTTAAAAAGTGATACAGGTTGCGCCCTGCTCCGCACCGGACAGCTTTTCACGCAACGCGCTGAACATTTCACGTCCCGTACCCACACGCGATGCGCTGAGATCAGGAATGTGTGGCTGACGGGAGGCAAGTTCCTCTTCATCCACCAGCAGCGTCAATTCACCTGTCTGTCCATTCACACGAATGATGTCGCCATCGCGTACTTTTGCCAGCAGCCCGCCATCATAGGCTTCCGGGGTTACATGGATTGCTGAAGGCACTTTACCTGAAGCACCTGAAAGTCGTCCATCGGTAACTAACGCAATTTTGAAACAACGGTCCAATAATACACCAAGTGGCGGCATGAGTTTATGTAATTCTGGCATTCCGTTCGCTTTTGGTCCCTGATGGCGCACAACCACCACGCAATCCCGGTCAAGCAGACCCGCATCGAACGCGGGTAAGACATCATGCTGACTTTCAAAGACAACTGCCGGCGCTTCAATAATCTGGTTTTCTACTGGTACCGCCGACGTTTTCATCACCGCACGCCCGAGGTTACCGCTCAGCACTTTGGTGCCGCCGTGGTGGGAGAATGGTTGGTCAAAGGTGGCGATCACGTTGTTGTCCAGAGACTTCACCGCCCCTTCGCGCCAGTCCAGTTCACCCTCCTTAAGCCACGGCTCCATGGTGTAGCGGGATAAACCGAATCCGGCAACGGTGTTCACATCTTCATGTAGCAGACCCGCATTAAGCAGTTCACGCATTAACACCGGTACGCCACCCGCGGCCTGGAAGTGGTTAATATCTGCTGGACCATTCGGGTACAGACGCGCCATCAGCGGCACGATATCGGACAGATCGGAGAAATCATCCCAGTTAATCAGAATCCCGGCCGCACGCGCCATAGCCACCAGGTGCATCGTATGGTTGGTAGAGCCCCCGGTCGCCAGCAGCGCCACAATACCGTTCACTACCACTTTTTCATCGATCATTTTACCGATCGGCATCCATTCATTGCCATTGCCGGTCAGGCGTGTTACCTGACGGGCTGCTGCCGCTGTCAGCGCTTCACGCAGCGGCGCATCAGGATGTACAAATGAGGAGCCAGGCAGTTGCATACCCATAAACTCCACCACCATCTGGTTAGTATTCGCCGTGCCGTAGAACGTACAGGTACCCGGAGCGTGATAAGACGCCGCTTCGGATTCAAGAAGCGCCATGCGATCGACTTTACCTTCAGCATACAGCTGACGGATACGCACTTTTTCTTTGTTCGCCAGACCGCTCGCCATCGGACCGGAAGGAATAAAGATTGACGGCAGATGACCAAATGACAGCGCAGCCATTACCAGACCCGGGACAATTTTGTCGCATACGCCGAGGAACAACGCGCCGTCGAACATGTTGTGGGAAAGGCCCACTGCAGCAGACATCGCAATCACTTCACGACTGAGCAGCGAAAGCTCCATCCCATCCTGTCCCTGGGTCACACCGTCGCACATTGCAGGTACACCGCCAGCAACCTGGCCTACTGCATTGGCTTCATGCAGTGCTTTACGAATGATGGCCGGATAGTGTTCATACGGCTGATGCGCGGAAAGCATGTCGTTATAGGAGGTAATGATCGCGATATTGTTACGCAGCATGCTTTTCAGCGAGGCCTTATCGTCCGGCTGACACGCAGCAAAACCATGCGCCAGGTTACCGCATGCCAGTTGCGAGCGATGAACGGTAGTTGATTTCGCTTGTTCAATACGGGCGAGGTAGGCGGAACGTGTGTCACGAGAACGTTCGACGATACGTTGTGTTACGCGTAACAAATTCGGATTCATAGAGGCTCCTAAAATTTATCTGTCAGAGCGTTGGATCAACAATGTGTTTCAGTTGGGTAAAAATAGCTGAATCGCTTGTTGGCCGTAGCTCAGGGGCAAAATCGTTTCAGGCAGTGTAATAAAAAAAGCCCCGCGGGTGAATCCACGCGGAGCTTAAAAGTGCAAAAATTATTCTACAATCTGTGTTAGATCATGTTACCGGTAAAATAACACCTATGGGCTAGATGATATTTTACTCGAATTCGTTCCAGGAACGACCATCTCGGGTAATCATCGCCACAGAAGCAACCGGGCCCCAGGTCCCTGCCTGATACGGCTTCGGCGCGTCGTTGTCCATCGCCCAGGCTTCGGTAATTGAGTCGACCCACTTCCATGCTTCTTCAACTTCATCACGACGCACAAACAGCGCCTGAATTCCGCGCATTGTTTCGAGCAGCAGGCGCTCATAGGCGTCGGCAAGGTGCGTCTGGTTGAAGGTCTCGGAATAGCTCAGATCAAGCTTGGTAATTTGCAGATTATGCTTGTGATCCAGACCCGGCACTTTGTTCAGTACCTGGATATCGACACCTTCATCAGGCTGCAAACGGATGGTCAACTTGTTCTGCGGCAGATCCTGCCAGGATTCTCTGAACAGATTCAGCTCAGGCGTTTTGAAGTAAACCACCACTTCAGAGCACTTCGTCGGTAAACGTTTACCGGTACGCAGGTAGAACGGAACTCCCGCCCAGCGCCAGTTATCGATATCCACACGGATCGCCACAAACGTTTCCGTGTTGCTGCTCTTGTTCGCGCCTTCTTCTTCCAGATACCCCGGCACTTTTTTGCCCTGGGCAAAACCCGCGGTGTACTGACCGCGAACCGTTTTTTCACGTACGTTCGAACGATCGATACGACGCAGCGATTTCAGTACCTTCACTTTTTCATCACGAATGCTGTCGGCGCTCAGATCGGACGGCGGAGACATCGCAATCATGCACAGGATCTGCAGCAGGTGGTTCTGAATCATGTCGCGCATTTGACCTGCCTGGTCAAAATAGCCCCAACGGCCTTCAATACCCACTTCTTCCGCCACGGTAATTTCTACGTGATCGATAGTGCGGTTATCCCAGTTGTTCACAAACAGGGAGTTGGCAAAACGCAGTGCCAGCAGATTCAGGACCGTCTCTTTGCCAAGATAGTGGTCGATACGATAAACCTGACACTCTTCGAAATACTCGCCGACCTGATCGTTGATTTCACGGGATGTTGCCAGCGACGTACCCAGCGGTTTTTCCATCACAACACGGGCTGGTTTAGCATTCAGCTTTGCTTCACCCAGGCCTTTGCAGATCGCGCCAAAGGTGCTCGGCGGCATCGCGAAATAGTTAATGGTGGTACGTGATTTTTGATCCAGCATTTCGCCCAGACGGCTAAACGCGGCGGTGTCATTGACGTCCAGATTACAAAACTCCAGACGACCGCTGAGAGTCTCCCACAAACCTTCGTCGATTTTTTCTTTCATGAAGGTTTCGAGCGCTTCACGCACAACCTTGGTATAGGCTGCTTTGTCCCAGTCGGCACGCCCTACCCCAATGATACGGGTTTCCGGGTTAATCTGGCCGGCCTTTTCCAGTTGATACAGGGAAGGCAGCAATTTCCGCCGCGCCAGGTCGCCCTTCGCGCCGAAAATGACCAGATCACATGCCTGGGCTGTTTGCGTTACCGCCATGTCATTCTCCTCAATTAAGTGCCTGGTGCTTTTGCCAGACACTGGTTGTAATTTTATTACAGTGCACTGTACTGCTTTTACGTGAATCCGGAAACCGTAAACGCTTATCCAGCCGTGCTGTTACCGCGAACAGTCGCTTTATGGGCGTTTGCCGTCGCAAATTGGACAAAAAAGTCGTCTTTTTTCGTACCCCTGAAGACGTAAGAAAACCCGACTCCGATCATGTAATGAAAAAAAACAACAACTATTCTGTCCATTTTGCCCCGTTGCTGCATTAGCAGGGGTAATATCTATACACGAAATTATGCCCCGATTTCTCCGTATCATTGAAATCGTTTTTGCCCATGACCCATGAGTCTACCTACATCATGAATATGCTGGAAAAAATCCAGTTAAAACTGGAACAGTTGAGCAAGTCAGAGCGTAAAGTCGCCGACATTATTCTTGCCTCTCCCGAGCGGGCAATCCATTCAAGCATCGCCACACTTGCTGTGGAAGCCAATGTCAGCGAACCGACGGTGAACCGTTTCTGTCGCAGCATGGATACCCGCGGCTTCCCTGATTTTAAACTGCATCTGGCGCAAAGTCTGGCAAATGGCACCCCTTATGTTAATCGCAATGTGGATGAGGATGACAGCGTAGAATCTTACACGGGGAAAATCTTCGAGTCAGCGATGGCAAGCCTCGACCACGTCCGCCAGTCTCTGGATAACGCAGCGGTAAACCGGGCCGTAGATTTATTAACTCAGGCGAAAAAAATTGCCTTCTTTGGCCTCGGTTCTTCTGCCGCAGTGGCGCATGACGCAATGAATAAATTTTTCCGGTTTAACGTACCGGTAATCTATTCCGACGATATTGTTCTGCAACGCATGAGTTGCATGAATTGTAGCGACGATGACGTCATTGTGCTTATTTCTCATACCGGAAGAACCAAAAGTCTGGTGGAACTGGCGCAGTTGGCGCGGGAAAATGACGCCATGGTTATCGCCCTCACCTCTCCCGGCACGCCACTGGCGCGTGAAGCAACGCTGGCAATTACTCTCGATGTACCGGAAGATACTGACATTTATATGCCCATGGTCTCTCGACTTGCTCAACTGACCGTGATAGATGTGCTGGCTACAGGATTTACTTTGCGCCGTGGGGCAAAATTTAGAGATAACTTGAAGCGTGTCAAGGAAGCGCTCAAGGAATCGCGTTTTGATAAAGAATTACTCATCAAGAGTGATGACCGCTAAAAGCAATAACAATGTTCTACCCTTTTATCATCCGGGTCGTTCATTTACCGTTAATATTTGAGAACGACCGGATTAATGTTCACGCAACACCAAGTTGTTTCAGTCAACGGAGTATTACATGTCCAGAAGGCTTCGCAGAACCAAAATCGTTACCACGTTAGGCCCGGCAACTGACCGCGATAATAACCTTGAAAAGATTATCGCCGCGGGTGCGAACGTCGTACGTATGAACTTTTCTCACGGCTCTCCAGAAGATCACAAACTGCGGGCGGATAAGGTCCGTGAAATTGCCGCAAAACTGGGACGTCATGTAGCTATTTTGGGTGACCTGCAGGGACCTAAAATCCGCGTATCAACCTTTAAAGAAGGTAAAGTATTTCTTAACGTTGGCGACAAGTTCCTGTTAGACGCCAACCTCGGCAAAGGCGAAGGCGACAAAGAAAAAGTCGGTATTGATTATAAAGGACTGCCTGCTGACGTCGTCCCAGGCGATATCCTGCTGCTCGACGACGGTCGCGTACAGCTTAAAGTGCTGGAAGTTCAGGGCATGAAAGTCTTCACCGAAGTTACCGTCGGTGGCCCGCTGTCCAACAATAAGGGCATTAACAAACTGGGCGGCGGTCTCTCTGCTGAAGCCCTGACCGAAAAAGACAAAGCCGACATCGTCACCGCTGCGCAAATCAGCGTTGACTATCTGGCCGTCTCCTTCCCGCGCTGCGGCGAAGATCTGAACTATGCCCGCCGTCTGGCGCGCGACGCTGGCTGCGATGCGAAAATTGTCGCCAAGGTAGAACGTGCAGAAGCCGTCTGCGACCAGAATGCGATGGATGACATCATCCTTGCCTCCGACGTGGTGATGGTGGCGCGTGGCGACCTGGGCGTTGAAATTGGCGATCCTGAGCTGGTAGGTATTCAGAAAGCGTTGATTCGCCGCGCACGTCAGCTGAACCGTGCGGTCATTACCGCCACGCAGATGATGGAGTCGATGATCACCAACCCAATGCCGACCCGTGCGGAAGTGATGGACGTGGCTAACGCCGTCCTCGACGGTACCGATGCCGTTATGCTCTCTGCAGAAACTGCAGCAGGTCAGTACCCAGCTGAAACCGTCGCGGCTATGGCACGCGTCTGTTTGGGTGCTGAGAAGATCCCGAGCATCAATGTTTCTAAACACCGCCTTGACGTGCAGTTTGATAACGTTGAAGAAGCGATTGCCATGTCAGCGATGTATGCCGCTAACCACCTGAAAGGGGTCACCGCTATCATCACAATGACGGAATCCGGTCGTACTGCGCTGATGACTTCACGTATCAGTTCTGGTCTGCCGATTTTCGCGATGTCTCGTCATGAACGTACGCTGAATCTTACTTCCTTGTATCGCGGCGTCACCCCAGTTCACTTTGACAGCGAAACTGACGGCGTCGTTGCCGCCAATGAAGCAGTGAATCTGCTGCGCGATAAAGGCTATCTGGTTTCCGGCGACCTGGTCATTGTGACGCAAGGCGATGTCATGAGCACCATTGGCTCAACGAATACCACGCGTATTCTGACCGTCGAGTAACGCCCCGTTTGATGTAAAAAAGCCTCTCGTTTGAGAGGCTTTTTTTTATTTCTTCGGATAAAGATCTTTGCGCTTATAAGGCTCAATTTCACCGGGTTTGCGCGTCTTAAGCAGTTTTAGAATCCAGGTGTATTGCTCGAGATGCGGCGCCACAAAGATTTCCACTTCTTCGTTCATTCGTCTGGCAATGGTGTGGTCATCCGCCGTCAGGATGTCATCCATCGGAGGACGAACCTGAATCGTTAAGCGATGCGTTTTCCCATTGTATACCGGGAACAGCGGCACCACACGGGCGTGACACACCTTCATCAGGCGGCCAATTGCCGGTAACGTGGCTTTATAGGTAGCAAAAAAATCCACAAACTCGCTGTGCTCAGGACCATGGTCCTGATCCGGCAGGTAGTATCCCCAATATCCCTGACGTACAGACTGAATAAACGGTTTGATGCCATCATTACGCGCATGCAAACGACCACCAAAACGACGGCGTACCGTGCTCCAGACATAATCGAATACCGGATTTCCCTGATTGTGGAACATCGCAGCCATTTTCTGTCCCTGGGAAGCCATCAGCATCGCTGGGATATCTACGCCCCAACCATGAGGAACCAGAAAAATCACTTTTTCATCGTTGCGACGCATCTCTTCGATGATTTCCAGCCCCTGCCAGTCAACCCGATGCTGAATTTTTTCCGGGCCGCGTATGGCGAGTTCCGACATCATGACCATCGCCTGAGGTGCAGTCGCAAACATCTCATCGACAATAGCTTCACGCTCAGCTTCGCTGCGCTCAGGAAAGCAGAGGGATAAATTGATCAGTGCTCTGCGACGCGAGCTTTTTCCCAGCCGCCCAGCCATTCTTCCGAGCTTTGCCAGAATTGGATCGCGAAATGATGCCGGCGTTAACGAAATACCTGCTATCGCCGCCACGCCCAGCCACGCCCCCCAGTAGCGCGGATGGCGAAATGATTTGTGAAACTCGGGGATATATTCAATATTCTTTTTTTTCGTTTCCATGCTCTTCCAGTGTCTGGTACGGCGAAAAGTAGATCTGCTGATAGTGTAGCGGCGCGCGATGCGCCGTACAAAATAATAAATATCCTCCGGCATAGCCGGAGGTTTTTCGGATGCGCCTATAAGGCTCTGTTACCAGCCGCGCCCTAACAG
>NZ_JAOWDG010000084.1:113680-178131 GCF_030334745.1 Citrobacter sp. Cb080
GTTTGTAATCCGTTGTTCCGTGTCAGTGGAGGCGCATTATAGGGAGTTATTTCAGGCTGACAAGGGGAAATTTAAAATAATCTTCCGAGTGCTTATTTTTCCACCAAAACAGCCTAAACAGCCAGTTTTTCGAGCGTCTTAAAGCCATAACGCTGCAGCACGGGCAATAATTGTTCGGCTTCTGCCGTCATTGCCATGCAGAATGCGACATTCTCATCAGTTGATTTCGCGTCTGGCGCTTCATGTTCTAATAACCAGGCCGTACGACGCGCAATCGCGGCACCAGAATCCACCAGCCGCGTCCCCTCGGGCAGGACCTGTAAAAGTTCTTCCCGTAATAGAGGGAAATGGGTGCATCCGAGCACCACCGTGTCAGGTGGTTCCGACATCCGCAGCCAAGGGCGCAGGACACGACGCAGTTCTTCCAGAGAAATGGTTTCACCGTGCAGCTTCGCTTCCGCCAGTTCCACCAGCTCAGCGGAACCCAGCATCGCTATCTGACATTCGTTAGCAAACCGTGCAATCAACTCATGGGTATATGAACGCTTCACCGTTGCACGCGTAGCCAGCAGTCCCACCACACCATTCGCCGTGAGTCGCGCCGCCGGTTTAATAGCAGGCACCACGCCCACAACCGGAAAGGCAAATTTCTCACGTAATGCAGGGAGCGATACCGTGCTTGCTGTATTACACGCGATGACCGCAAGAGAGAGGGGATAGCGCTGCTGGACCGCAGTCACAATCTCAACAACACGTTCGACGATAAACTCCTCGCTCTTCTCTCCATAAGGAAAGGCGACGTTGTCGAAAGCGTATATATAGTGGAGATCCGGCAGAAGACGCCGGATCTCGTCATAGACCGACAACCCACCGACGCCGGAATCAAACACCAGCACGGTGGGACGCGGATCAGAAAGTGTAGCTGCCAGACAAGGTGTATTCCCGTCCTGCAGTTGCGTAGCCATAAACTGTCTCGTAATCTTTATCGAACAGGTTGGCGATTTTACCACGAACTGTCAGCTGTGAGGTGATTGGATATGACACGCCAAGATCCCACAGGCTAACCCCACCCATTTTTACCGGCTGGTAGGTTACGTAGTCAGTGTCATAACGCGTTCCCAGGTAATGATACGTCAGGCCCCAGTCAAAATCATAAACCTGCCAGTCGAGCTGGTACTTCACCTGGTTTTTAGAACGCCGTGCGAGCGGCTTGTCCGTAATCGCATTGCGCGAATCGACATAATCGTAGCTCAGCGTATGTGCCAACGGCCCGGTATCAAAGTTTGCGGTCGCTTCCACACCTTTAATACGAACTTTACCTTCGTTAAAGTATTTCTCGGTATGCGGGTCGTAATCGATCATGTCGTCAATATCATTACGATATCCGGATACACGCCAGTTCACGCCCGCCGTTAAGCCTTCAAACGCCCCTTCCCATTGCTTACTTTGCTCAGGATCCAGGTTCGAATTACCGTAATAACCATGCAACTGTCCGAGATTAGGCGCTTTGTAAGATGTACCGTAGGACGCAATAAAACGATAGCCTTCAAAAAACTCCCATCCGGCACTGGTTTGCCATGTGCCATGACGACCAAATTCGGAGTTATCATCACTGCGCGCCGCACCTTCAAAGGTAAAGTCGCCCAGTTGCTGCAACCCGGTCAGGTAGAGACCCGTATTACGCTGATCGTAACCGTCCGTGACATACCCGGTGCCAGGCGTCGTGGTTTGCTTTTGCCAGTCAACGCCTGCGCCTACGTTACCGTGACCAAGCACCATACTGTTGGACCACTGAACATTATATTGCTTCATATCATCCAGTGTGGCCGAGGAGTCATAGCGACCATAATCCGGATCATAGTTGTAATCTTTACTATGGCTATAGCTGGAAACCAGTTGCGACTGGATAAGCTCGCCATTAAAGCGCAGCCCGGCATCCCAACTTTGGCTATAGAGCTGACGGGTATCCACTAACGGCGTCCCAGGATAATAATACGCGTCATAATCTGTTCGGTTATCATAGCCGTAGCCGCGAACAAACCCGCTCCATGTATCGGAAAAGTTATGTTCCAGCGCGCCATACAGCGTCTTACTTAAGAAACCGTCTTTGTCGGGCTGAGCCTGAGAGCCAGTGCTACCGTATGCGACAACATCAAAACCTTTGGTATAGGCATAATCGCCCATTAATGTGACGCGCGTATTTTCGCCAAGCTGTTGTTGGGTTGAGACATCGTAATTCTGATACCCATTGCTCCCCACACCGGCAGTGAGTTCCGTCCCCGGCTTTTCACGCGTGGTAATGATATTCACCACACCGCCAATCGCATCAGAACCATAAACCGCCGAACGCGGCCCACGAATGTATTCGATACGTTGCACTAACGAGACGGGGAACTGGCTAAGATCGGCTGCGCCGCTAACCCCTGCCAGGTTCAGACGCACGCCGTCAATCAACACCAGCACATGGCTGGCGTTGGTGCCGCGAATAGAAATAGACGAATTTTGTCCCATACCACCGTATTGCGCGATATCCACACCCGGCAGGCGACGAAGCACATCATTGACGGAAGTGGATTGCCAGCGATCGATATCCTGACGTGTAACAACGGTGATAGGGGCAAGTACAGCGCTACGAGGCTGCTGAAAACGGTTGGCAGTGACGACGAGAGTATCTGGGCTAGTGTCCTGCGCCCAACCCGAAAATGCTGTGACGGACAGCGCCGTGCACAGCAACGATTTTTTAATCATTGTAAAGCTCCACAATATAAGAAGGATGCCGCAGGTCCCACCGATAGTACGCGATGATGAAAGCCAGATGCGACGTTAGCCGGCAGGTCTTCGGGCTTGGAGGCAACTTAAAGAGATGATGACTTCCCACGGCAAGCCGCAGTGTCTGCACCAGGTGCGCTCATCTCCTACCTTCCTTACCGCTGCGCGTCAGCTCCAGATTCACACTGGATTCCCTTTTAACTCACAGGACCGGAAAACGGATGCTACAGTTTGTTACAACCTGGTGTCCAGACCGCGCATCACAATATCGGAAATCATCAATGACTGGACATCTGTTGAGCAATCCCTACAATCCCCGCGTACTTTTATTTTTCAGGACGCATCATGACCCCCGAACACCTTCCGACAGAACAGTACGACGCCCAGTTAGCTGAAAAAGTAGTGCGTCTGCAGAGCTTAATGACGCCATTTTATGCACAGGCTCCGGAAGTGTTTCGCTCGCCGGTCAGCCACTACCGTATGCGCGCGGAATTTCGTCTGTGGCATGACGGGGATGATCTGTACCACATCATGTTCGACAGCCAGACCAAAAGCCGTATCCGCGTCGACAGTTTCCCGGCGGCCAGCGAGCTTATCAACACGCTGATGACGGCAATGATCGACGGCGTTCGCAACAACCACGTCCTGCGCCACAAACTGTTCCAGATTGATTACCTCACTACCCTGAGCGATCAGGCGGTGGTATCGATGCTGTACCATAAAAAGCTGGATGATGAATGGCGTCAGGAAGCTGAAGCGCTGCGGGATGCGTTACGGGCGCAAAACCTGAACGTGCATCTGATTGGCCGGGCAACCAAAACCAAAATCGAGCTGGACCAGGATTACATTGACGAACGCTTGCCGGTTGCGGGTAAAGAGATTATCTACCGCCAGGTTGAGAACAGCTTCACCCAGCCGAATGCCGCCATGAATATTCAGATGCTGGAATGGGCGATTGATGTCACCAGGGGATCAAAAGGCGACCTGCTTGAGCTGTACTGCGGCAATGGCAATTTCTCGTTAGCCCTCGCACAAAACTTCAACCGCGTGCTGGCCACTGAAATCGCTAAGCCGTCCGTGGCTGCTGCGCAATACAACATAGCGGCTAACCATATTGATAACGTACAAATTATCCGCATGGCGGCCGAAGAGTTTACTCAGGCAATGAACGGGATTCGTGAGTTCAACCGTTTGCAGGGAATCGATCTGAAGAGTTACCAGTGTGAAACCATTTTCGTTGACCCACCGCGCAGCGGTCTGGACAGCGAAACAGAGAAAATGGTGCAGGCGTACCCGCGAATTCTGTACATCTCCTGTAACCCGGAGACATTGTGTAAGAACCTGGAAACGTTAAGCCAGACGCACAATGTTTCACGCCTGGCTCTGTTCGATCAGTTCCCGTATACGCACCATATGGAGTGCGGAGTATTACTGACCGCCAAGTAAATGATGTCCTGGCCGGGGGCGCTTCGCTTGCCCGGCCTACAAATATTACTCCACGATTTCCTGTCTACGGTTACGCACTTTAAAGCCGATCCAGAACACCAGAATCACTGACAGAACCGCCGGGAAGAAGTTAGAGCCAATATCTGGATATTCAGCGCGTACCACAGTGCTGTACAACAGAACGCCGAGAATAAAACAGGCGGCGGCCAGGCCCGGTAACCCCACAGGCATGGTGCGGTTTTGATAGCGTTGATGCAGACAATAAACCGTCAGCACCAGCGAAATAATTGGGAATACTGAGAATGGCACAATGGAGCTAAACAGCGCCGCAAATGTGCCATTGATCGATAAGCCAGCAACCAGCGCCAGCAGCAGCGTACCTTTATCTTGACCTGACTGTTTCATTGCTCGTCCTTCTCGTTACTCGGAGTGATGCGTCATCTTCTCTTGTTCACGGCGGTACCAATAAAATGCGCCCTTCGCGATCATGCGCAGTTGCAATACCAGCCGTTCTTCCAGCTGTCGACGCTGCTCGGCGCCAACATCCAGTGCTTCTGCCCCGGCGCTGAACACAATGGTGACCATGGCTTCGGCCTGCGCTTCAGTAAACGCACGAGGCATATGGTTTTCGAGTTCGAGATAGTCCGCAAGTTCCGCAATGAAGTGCTGAATTTCACGAGCAACCGCTGCGCGAAACGCCGCGGAGGTTCCCGAACGCTCGCGCAATAATAAACGGAAGGCGTTGGGATTGTTGCCGATGAACTCCATAAATGTTGAGACCGAGGTGCGGATCACACTCCCGCCCTTCGCGATACGCTGACGCGCCTGACGCATCAACTGACGCAGCATCAAACCACTCTCATCCACCATCGTCAGGCCGAGTTCATCCACATCGCGGAAATGGCGATAAAACGAGGTTGGCGCAATGCCCGCTTCACGAGCGACTTCGCGTAAACTGAGGCTGGCAAAACTACGCTCAGCGCTGAGTTGACTAAATGCGGCTTCTACCAGCGAACGCCGGGTTTTTTCTTTTTGTTGCGCTCTAACGCCCATCACGATGTCTGAATCCTTCCACATACCTTGCTGGCACTATACCAGAGATTAGGCGGTTGGCATGGCTTTGTGAATGATTGTTTACGCGCAGTTTGTGCTTCGAGTTCGCAAAAAAGCACAACGATAATTGGGTTATCCCGACAACGATGTTACTATTCTGTTGCTTTTATGTATAAGAACAGGTAAGCCTGACCATGTCACATTCCTACGATTACGATGCAATAGTAATAGGTTCCGGTCCCGGCGGCGAAGGCGCTGCAATGGGTCTGGTTAAGCAAGGAGCGCGCGTCGCGGTGATTGAGCGCTATCATAACGTCGGCGGAGGCTGTACCCACTGGGGGACCATCCCGTCGAAAGCCCTCCGCCACGCCGTCAGCCGTATTATTGAATTCAATCAGAACCCACTTTACAGCGACCACTCCCGACTCCTTCGCTCTTCTTTCGCCGATATTCTCAACCACGCTGATAACGTTATTAATCAGCAAACGCGTATGCGGCAAGGATTTTACGAGCGCAACCACTGTGAAATTTTGCAGGGAAATGCCCGTTTTGTTGATGAACACACACTCGCCCTTGAATGCCACGACGGCACGGTGGAAACGCTGACCGCGGATAAGTTCATCATCGCCTGTGGTTCACGCCCCTATCATCCGGTGGATGTCGACTTTTCCCATCCCCGGGTTTATGACAGCGACTCTATCCTGAGCCTGCACCATGAACCCCGCCATGTTTTGATTTATGGCGCGGGAGTAATTGGCTGCGAATATGCGTCGATCTTCCGTGGAATGGACGTCAAAGTCGATTTAATCAACACCCGCGATCGTCTGCTTGCGTTCCTCGATCAAGAGATGTCCGACTCGCTCTCTTACCACTTCTGGAACAGCGGTGTGGTCATTCGCCACAACGAAGAGTACGAGAAGATTGAAGGTTGCGATGATGGCGTCATCATGCATCTGAAATCCGGTAAGAAACTGAAAGCCGACTGCCTGTTGTACGCCAATGGCCGTACCGGTAATACCGATTCGCTGGCGCTGGAAAATATTGGGCTGAAAACCGACAGCCGCGGGCAGTTGAAGGTCAACAGCATGTACCAGACGGCGCTGCCGCACGTGTATGCCGTAGGAGATGTGATCGGCTATCCGAGTCTGGCATCGGCGGCCTACGATCAGGGACGCATTGCCGCCCAGGCATTGGTAAAAGGCGAAGCTACCGCGCATCTGATCGAAGATATCCCGACCGGGATTTATACCATTCCGGAAATCAGCTCCGTCGGTAAAACCGAGCAGCAGCTCACGGCCATGAAAGTTCCATACGAGGTTGGCCGCGCCCAGTTTAAACATCTGGCACGTGCGCAAATCGTGGGTATGAGTGTCGGAACGCTGAAGATCCTGTTCCATCGCGAAACGAAAGAGATTCTGGGGATCCACTGCTTTGGGGAACGCGCGGCCGAAATTATTCACATCGGTCAGGCGATAATGGAGCAAAAAGGTGGTGGTAACACCATCGAATACTTCGTTAACACCACCTTTAACTACCCAACCATGGCGGAAGCCTATCGGGTAGCAGCGCTAAATGGCTTAAACCGCCTGTTTTAACGCACTGTCGAAATGGCCATCCATTGACCCACGGATGGCTTCTGCCAGCTGTTCATAACGGCTGCGCAGCGGCGAACCTGGACGATACACCAGGCCAATCGTACGGCGCGGTTCTGGCTTGATGCAGGGCAAATAGACAACGCCATCACGCTTACGCTCCGGCGGCACGGCCAGCGCGGGCAGTAAGGTAATACCGCTACCTGCCGCCACCATGTTACGCAGCGTTTCCAGACTGGTCGCCCGGAAATGGGTATCCTCATCAGCACCCGCTTCAAAGCAGAAGCCCATCGCCTGATCGCGCAGGCAGTGGCCATCCTCTAGCATCAGCAGTTTCTCACCCGCCAGATCGGACATCGGCACACAGTCGCGGTTTGCCCATGGGTGATCTTCATAGATCGCCAGCAGCATAGGCTCATCAAATAACGGTACTTCGATGAACGCCTCACTCTCTTTCACCAGCGCCAGAATGACGCAGTCGAGCTTACCGCTATCCAGTTGCGCCAACAGCTGATGCGTCTGCGCCTCATGGAGATACATTTCCAGTTTTGGGAAGGTCTGGTGCAACATAGGAATAATATGCGGCAGCAGGTATGGCCCCACCGTTGGGATCAAACCAATATGCAGCGGTCCAGACATTGTCTCGCCTTGTTGGCTTGCCATCTCCTTGAGCACTTTGACCTCGCGCAGCACGGTGCGCGCCTGATCCACCAGCAGTAAACCTGCCTGAGTGAACAGTACTTTGCGACTCGTACGCTCCAGCAGCATGACGCCAAGCTCATCTTCCAGCTTGCGGATCTGCCCGCTCAGCGTTGGCTGACTAACGTGACAGGAGTCTGCCGCTCGTCGGAAGTGACGATGTTCGGCTAGCGCCACCAGGTATTCAAGATCACGAATATTCATTATTCATCCTCCATCGCCACGATAGTTCGTAGCGATAGGTAGAATAGCAACGAACGATTATCCCTATCAAGCTTTCTGTTTAATAATGCACCACAGAAACGGAACGGTACCCCTTTAACCCTTGAAGCTACTGTCCGTTTTGAGAGTTTCTCTCATACTCGAAATAACTAAAGCCAACGTGAACTTTTGCGGACCTTGAGTCCGCATTTTTTTTGCGCCCGGCGCGAATACATTCAAAAAAATATATACAAAATATAAATTACATATTCTCATCCGATTATTTAAATTAAAACCATATTAAATTAAAATAATCAAAAACATTTTGTATCATTTATATATTTGACGCCCTGTCAGGTTCATAAATAATAACCGCGCGATATTCAATATATGGCAAATCGCAAGAACACTCGTTTCTTCGCCACTCTAATTATTTAGAGTACATTCACCCATATTTTTCTAATATTTATCGAATGGAATCTTTTATGAAACTCAATACTATTTCGCGATATTTTCTCGCGGCAGGCCTGATGTCGTGCGCCGCAAACGCATTCGCTCTGGAAGCCTGGAGCGGTCAGGCAGGTGGAAACACCATTGAAGTTATTTTTGACAGTAAAGTTTATAGTAACCGCTGGTATGTAAATGCCGATAATTGCCCACAGGGCGCGTCAGCTGAAAACTGGGATAATCCGTGGAGTTATGTGCGCGATGCCACAAAAGCGGAAATCGATCAATATGGCAACCCAACCACTTGTGAATCCGGGAGCGCCACGCCTGTTGCCCACGACGCATTCAGCGCCGAAAAAGATTATGCCAAAGATGATATTGTCGCTTATCAGGATGTGACATATGAAGCGTCCAGGCCCATTCCGGCTTATTCCTTCACCCCAGGTGCCGACAATCCGTGGAAACTCTATACGCCAGTACCCGACTGGCGTTCCAGCCAGGTTTACAACAAAGGGGACGAGGTCAAAGTTGACGGCCAGTCTTATGAAGCACTGTACTATACCGTTGGCGAAAACCCTTCTATTGCAGGTAACCAGAACCCGACCGGCACCAATGGCCGTCCGTGGAAACCGTTAGGCCCAACGGTCGAATTCACCCAGGAACAATTTAAGAATGCCCCACAGATCAATTCCATTGCGTTTTACGAACCCGGCAAACTGGCGGTGTACAAAGGAACGCCTTTTGTCGCTCAGACGAAAGTCAAAGGCGTTATGCCGTATGATAAAAACCCATGGGCAATTTATACCAACTGGACTGGCACCAAAGAGCGCGTAGGGACGCCGAAGAATCCGTGGCCTGCCCACGTTTATGCACCATACGTCGACTTTAGCCTGAACAGCATTCCGGATCTGGCGAAACTGGCGAAAGAGCAAAACATTACCCACTTCACCATGGCGTTTGTCGTCGCGAAAAGTGGCGAGCAGTGCATCCCAACCTGGGGTACGGCCTATAATCTGCAGGATTACTCACAGTACAGTAAAATAAAAGCGCTGCGTGAAGCCGGTGGCGATGTGATGGTTTCCATTGGCGGAGCGAATAACTCCCCGCTGGCGGCTGCCTGTAAGAATGTGAAAGATCTGCAAAAACTCTACTACGACATTGTTGATAACCTGAACCTGAACGTGCTGGATTTTGACATCGAAGGCACATGGGTGGCCGATCAGGATTCCATCGATCGCCGCAACCAGGCAGTAAAAGAGGTTCAGGCTCAGTGGAAAGAGGAAGGTCGCAAAGTCGGTATCTGGTACACCCTGCCGATTCTGCCGACCGGTCTGACGGCTGAAGGTCTGTATGTGCTGGAAAATGCGCGCCATGTCGGCGTTGAGCTGGCTGGTATTAACGTAATGACCATGGACTACGGTAATGCCGTCTGCCAGTCAGACGGTACCGAAGGGCAGAACATCCACGGTAAATGCGCCACGTCCGCCATCGACAACATGTTCACCCAGTTGAAGAAAATCTGGCCAGAGAAATCTGACAAAGAGATCAACGCCATGATGGGCACCACCCCGATGATCGGTTACAACGATGTACAGGGCGAAGTGTTCTATCTGTCCGATGCGAAACTGGTGATGGACGACGCGAAAAAACGCAACCTCGGCATGATTGGCGCGTGGTCGATGACGCGCGATCAGCCGGGCGTGGCGAAGCAGGTCAGCCCGGAGCACAGCGGCATGACCGCACAGCAGGCACCGATGTACGCATACAGCCAGGTATTTGCGCCGTTTACGCATGACAATTCCGCAGATGAAGCGTCTACCGATCTTGCCGGTGATGTGAAAGCGGTTTATATCGATGTTTTTGATGGTCAGCAGCGCATCAATGTAAATTTCGATACCAGCAAGCTGAGCGGCAGTAACAGTTACTCGGTAGATGTGGATGGTAAATATGCCTTCTCTACCTCCGGCAACAGTGTCTACTACAGCTACCGTTCTAACTACGGTACGCAAAGCACGGTACGGACCGGTGGCATGTCCTACATGTTAGCGCCAGGAAAAGTGATCACCGTTAAACGTACCAATCCGAATCCTGAAATCCTGGCACAGCTCACTGTGACGAGGGATATGCAGGAAGGTAACAATCCGGTCAAGGATGCCGGTGAAGTGAAATCGTTGACGGTTAAAAAAATCAACGGCGTACCGAATGTGGTTGTTGATTTTGACGCCAAAGCGCTGGGCTGGAAAGCAGCGAACGGTTCTGCGTGGGTCGTGAAAGTGATGGGTGACGCGAAAAACGGTAACTACATCTTCAGTTGTGACAACGGTAACTGCTATTACAGCTCTGTCAAAACAGCGGGAGATATCACCACGGTAACGTCTGGTGAAAGAGACATCTCCGAAGGTGAAACCATTGTCGTTGAACGTGTTACACCGAATCCGGCAACCGTCGCCAAACTGGTTGTTACGAAAGATATGCTGAAATAATCCTTTTCGCATAAAGTCAGAACCCCGTCTGCTCACAGCGACGGGGTTCTTTTTTTTTACACCAGCCGCGCCTTCGCGTAGTCGATCGCCTGCGCCACCTGCTGTGGCGACACGCCGCCTTTCGCCGCACGTTTATCCAGGCACGATTGCAACGAGAGGATCGGATAAACGTCATCGCCAATCACCTGACTGAACTTTTGTAAGTCGGCAAGCGACAGCGCTTCCAGCGGTTTGCCCTGACGAATCGCCTCGACCACCGTCTCACCCACAATATGGTGTGCTTCGCGGAACGGGACGCCTTTTGCTACCAGATAATCCGCCAACTCGGTGGCGTTAGCATAACCCTGCTGCGCCGCTTCCTGACAACGCGGACGTTTCACCTGAATGCCATCCAGTACCAGCGCAGCCATATGCAGACAGTCCAGCCAGGTGTCGAGCGCATCGAACAGCCCTTCTTTGTCTTCCTGCATATCTTTGTTGTACGCCAACGGGAGACCTTTTAAGGTCATCATCATGCCGGTCAGCGCACCCTGCACGCGACCGCATTTGCCACGGATCAGCTCCAGCGCATCCGGGTTTTTCTTCTGCGGCATCAGAGATGAACCCGAAGTTACACGATCGGACAGCTCGACAAAGCCCGCTTCGCCGGTATTAAAGAAAATCAGGTCTTCAGCAAAACGCGACAGGTGCACCATGCCGATAGAAGCGTTGGAGAGTAACTCCAACACGTGGTCACGGTCAGAAACACTGTCCAGACTGTTACGCGTCGCCGAGGCAAAGCCCAGCCAACCGGCCAACTGCTCGCGATCGATTTCATACGCCGTACCCGCCAGCGCGCCGCAACCCAGTGGACTGACGTCCAGACGCTTGAGCGAATCCTGCAGACGGCTCTCGTCACGCGCCAACATTTCGACATAGGCCAGACACCAATGAGCAAACGTCACCGGCTGCGCACGTTGCAGGTGGGTGTAACCCGGCATAACGGCGTCCTGGTTATTCTCTGCCGTCACCACCAGCGCACTTTGCAGCTGACGGTTGGCCGACAGTAATTCAATAACCGTGTCTTTACACCACAGTTTAAGATCGGTCGCGACCTGGTCATTACGGCTACGTCCGGTATGCAGTTTTTTACCAAGCTGGCCGACTTTATCAATCAGCTTACCTTCCACCCAGCTATGAATATCTTCGGCATCGCTTTGCAGGATCTGCTGCGGATTAACGCGAACCTCTTCCAACAGAGTGTTCAGCGCCTCTTCCAATTGCAGCTGTTCATCGGCGGTCAGTACGCCGACCGTTACCAGCGCTTTAGACCAGGCCACAGAGCCGACAATATCCTGTTCTGCCAGGCGGTAGTCAAAACGCAACGAGTCGTTGAACTGTTTGAACCGCTGATCTGCTGCCTGTGTAAAACGCCCACCCCAAAGTGCCATAACTTGCTTCCTTAATATCTTGAATTTCAACGCCGGATGGCGCTTAGCTTATCCGGCGTACAGGTTCGGTTCACGTAGGCCCGATAAGGCGTAACCGCCATCGGGTACAAAATAGTTTACGCTAAAATCCGCGTGCCAATTGGCATGCCGTTAAACAGCGCCGGAAGTTGCTCGGCATGACGCCAGGAGGCAATATCCACAGGGCGACCCAGCGTGCGCGCGGCATCCAGCGCCGCATTGACCTTCACGATCATGCCGTCAGTAATAATACCTTGTTCAATCAGTTGTTCCGCTTTCGCGGCGGTCATTTCGGCAATACGCTGGCCTTTACCATCCAGAATACCGCTTACGTCAGAGAGCAGGATCAGATCCGCACCCAGCGTTGCCGCCAGCGCCGTTGCCGCCTGATCGGCATTAACGTTCATCAGCAGTCCGTCTTCAGTAACGCCAATGGAGCTAACTACCGGCAGAAAACCGCCTTCCAGCAGTGTGTTAATCAGCTTAGGCGAACCCGGCTGCGTCAGTCCAACATGACCCAGCGCTTTATCGAGCGGCGTCACTTTTACGCTATCGCCATCACCAAGATACAGACCCACGGATGCGATGTGGTGCTTTTTCGCCCAGGACAGTAAGGTTTTATTCGCTGTTCCCGCCAGGGCACCGGTAATAATGTCAATTTGATCGGCTGGCGTGACGCGCAGACCATTTTTCTTTTTCACCGGCAGGTTCAGCTGCTTCATAAGATCGTCAACCACGCAGCCGCCACCGTGCACAATGACCAGCGGTCGCTGGTGCGACTCACGATAATTCACCAGTGCGGTAAACAGACGCTCCAGCGCCTCTTCGCTATCCAGTAAAACGCCGCCCAGCTTGATAATTAATGGATTCATCGTTGCACCCTTAAATAAGAGACTGCGTTTCAGCAAAGCCAAAACGAATATTTGCGCACTGCATCGCCTGTGCCGCCGCGCCTTTCAATAAGTTGTCTTCAGTTGCCACCACGATCAGGTGCTCACCCTGTACGGCAAACCCGATATCACAGAACGGTAAGCCAACCACGTTCTTCAGCGCCGGAACGCCTTTGTCATACAGACGCACCAGTGGCTTATCGCCATACGCCTGTTGCAACGTTTGAGCCACTTGCGCATGGGTTACGCCCGCTTGCAAACGGCAGGTGATGGTTTCCAGAATTCCGCGCGGGAAGTTGCCCAGATGCGGGGTGAAGATCACCTCCGCACCAAGGTGAGTAGCGATTTCCGGCTGATGGCGATGGGTAAACACGCCATACGGCTGCAGGCTCACCTCACAAAAGCTGTTGGAAATAGCCGCCTTACGTCCCGCGCCGCTCACGCCGCTGGTGGCGTTAATTACCGGCCACTGGCTGAGATCCAGCAGCCCGGCATCAATCAGTGGTTTCAGCGACAGCTGTGCCGCCGTCGGGTAGCAACCCGGCACGGCAATCAGATTCGCGTCTTTCAGTTGGTCTGCGCTCCACTCCGCCAGTCCATAAACCGCCTGCTCCAGCAGGTCGGGATGCTGATGGGTAAAGCCGTAATATTTTTCATAGAACGCGCCGTCGTTTACGCGAAACGCGCCCGAGAGGTCAAACACCACGCATCCGGCCTGCAAAAACTGCGGGGCCAGGTCATGGCTCACCTCATGTGCCGTTGCGAGGAACACAACGTCCACCCCTGCGCTAAACTCGCTGATATCTGACATTGGCTGTAACGGTAAATCGACAATGCCTTTCAACTGCGGATGCAAATCGGAGATTAATTTTCCTGCATCATTGCTTTGCGCTGAGACGGTCAAAGCGGTTATGGTCATATCAGGATGGCGATTTACATAGGTCACAAGCTCTGCGCCGGCATAGCCACTGGCGCCCACAATCAGCGTATTCAACATCGGGGCTGCTCACCTTCTTAGATTCTGTTGCCAGATATAAGCCTTTATCACCTCACCTTACACTTGGTGGGTTTTATTACGCTCAACGTTAATGTATTTTTATTCACAAATACTGCATGAATATTGATACTATCATGACCCGAGGTGTGTCAACAATGAAAAACAATTTACCGCCATTTATCGAGATATACCGCGCTCTGATTGCCATGCCGTCGATTAGCGCCACCGAAGAAGCGCTCGACCAAAGTAATGCAGGTTTAATCACTCTGCTGGCGGGCTGGTTCAAAGATTTAGGCTTTAATGTGGAGGTCCAGCCGGTTCCCGACACGCGCAATAAATTCAATATGCTGGCAAGCATTGGACAGGGAGCCGGTGGTTTGTTGTTGGCGGGCCATACCGATACCGTCCCCTTTGACGACGGACGCTGGACGCGCGATCCGTTCACCCTGACCGAGCATGACAATAAGCTCTACGGTTTGGGTACGGCAGATATGAAAGGCTTCTTCGCCTTTATCCTCGACGCGCTGCGTGACGTCGACGTCACTCAACTGAAAAAGCCCCTGTACATTCTGGCCACTGCCGATGAAGAGACCAGCATGGCGGGAGCGCGTTATTTCTCTGAAACCACCGCTTTACGCCCGGACTGCGCGATCATTGGCGAACCCACTTCTTTGCAACCTGTCCGCGCGCACAAAGGTCATATCTCTAATGCGATTCGCATTTTGGGACAATCGGGTCACTCGAGCGATCCGGCTCGTGGCGTGAATGCCATTGAACTGATGCATGATGCCATCGGCCATATCATGAATCTGCGCGATGACCTGAAAGAGCGCTATCACCATGATGCTTTTACCGTCCCGTATCCGACGTTAAATTTGGGTCACATCCACGGCGGCGACGCTGCTAACCGAATCTGCGCCTGCTGCGAGCTGCATATGGATATTCGCCCACTGCCCGGCATGACGCTTAACGATCTCAATGGCTTACTTAACGACGCGCTGGCCCCGGTCAGCGAGCGCTGGCCGGGTCGCCTGACGGTGTCGGAGCTGCATCCGCCAATTCCAGGCTATGAGTGCCCACCGGATCATCAACTGGTACAAGTGGTTGAGAAACTGCTGGGCGCACAGACTGAGGTGGTGAACTACTGCACCGAAGCGCCGTTTATCCAGACGCTTTGCCCGACGCTGGTGTTAGGGCCTGGCTCCATTAATCAGGCGCATCAGCCGGATGAGTATCTGGAAACTCGTTTTATTAAGCCAACCCGCGAATTGATCACCCAGGTTGTGCATCATTTCTGCTGGCATTAACCGCTTATCGCCTCGCTAACCCTTTAGTGGTAAGCGAGGTAATTTATTAACATTTCCATAAGCAAAGCTTATTTGATTCGATGTGAATTAAATAACGTAAATTCCCGTCATTTTTTCGTTTGCTGAACCGATTTCGCAGCAATTGACGTCACGACTTTTACGTGGCTTTATAAAAGACGGCTAACATACAAAGTCCGAGAGATTTCGTGTCACAGCAAGGCGGCAAGCGAGCTCATACAAGGAGCTTACATAAGTAAGTGACCAGATGGGCAAGCGCAGCCAACGCCGATGTCGCGCGAAAGATACAGGACGCATAAATTAAAGATGGGGTGTCTGGGTTAATATGAACGAACAATATTCCGCGTTGCGTAGTAATGTCAGTATGCTCGGCAAAGTGCTGGGGGAGACCATCAAGGATGCGCTGGGAGAGAACATTCTTGACCGCGTAGAAACAATCCGTAAGTTGTCCAAATCATCCCGCGCCGGCAATGAAGTCAATCGCCAGGAGCTGCTCACTACGCTGCAAAACCTGTCTAACGACGAGCTGCTGCCGGTTGCCCGCGCGTTTAGCCAGTTTCTGAACCTGGCCAACACCGCCGAGCAGTACCACAGCATTTCGCCAAAAGGCGAAGCAGCCAGCAACCCGGAAGTGATTGCTCGCACTCTGCGTAAACTGAAAGAGCAGCCCAACCTCGATGAAGCCACCATCAAAAAAGCCGTCGAATCTCTCTCCCTGGAGCTGGTTCTCACCGCCCACCCAACCGAGATCACCCGCCGTACGCTGATCCATAAAATGGGTGAAGTGAACGCCTGTCTCAAGCAACTTGATAACAAAGACCTCGTCGATTACGAGCGCCATCAGCTGATGCGCCGTCTGCGCCAGTTAATTGCCCAGTCCTGGCATACGGATGAAATCCGCAAGCTGCGCCCAAGCCCGGTTGATGAAGCCAAATGGGGCTTCGCGGTGGTTGAAAATAGCCTGTGGGAAGGCGTACCAAATTATCTGCGCGAGCTGAACGAACAACTGGAAGAGCATCTGGGCTATAAGCTGCCCGTTGATTTTGTCCCGGTTCGCTTTACCTCCTGGATGGGCGGCGACCGCGATGGCAACCCGAACGTAACGGCGGATATCACCCGTCACGTGCTGCTACTGAGCCGCTGGAAAGCGACCGATCTGTTCCTGAAAGACATTCAGTTTCTGATTTCTGAGCTGTCGATGGTGGATGCTACACCGGAACTGTTGGCGCTGGTGGGCGAAGAAGGCGCAGCAGAACCTTACCGTTATCTGATGAAAACCCTGCGTTCACGTCTGATGGCAACCCAGGCCTGGCTGGAAGCCCGTCTGAAAGGCGAGAAATTACCGAAACCTGCGGGACTTCTCACCCAAAACGAACAGCTCTGGGACCCGCTATATGCGTGCTATCAGTCTCTGCAGGCCTGTGGCATGGGCATTATCGCCAATGGCGAATTGCTCGACACCCTACGCCGCGTGAAATGTTTCGGCGTACCGCTGGTACGTATTGATATTCGTCAGGAAAGCACCCGTCACACTGAAGCCCTTGGCGAACTGACCCGTTATCTGGGCATTGGCGACTACGAAAACTGGTCGGAAGCGGATAAACAGGCTTTCCTGATCCGCGAGCTGAACTCCAAGCGTCCGCTGCTCCCACGTAACTGGGAGCCGAGCAACGACACCCGCGAAGTGCTCGACACCTGCCGGGTCATTGCCGAAGCCCCGTATGGCTCTATTGCCGCCTATGTTATCTCAATGGCGAAAACGCCATCGGATGTACTGGCCGTACATCTGCTACTGAAAGAAGCCGGTATCGGTTTTGCTATGCCGGTTGCCCCGCTGTTTGAAACGCTGGACGACCTCAACAACGCCGATGACGTCATGTCCCAACTCCTGAACATTGACTGGTACCGTGGCTTTATTCAGGGCAAACAGATGGTCATGATTGGCTACTCTGACTCCGCAAAAGATGCAGGCGTGATGGCGGCCTCCTGGGCGCAATATCAGGCGCAGGACGCGTTGATCAAAACCTGCGAAAAAGCCGGTATCGAACTGACGCTGTTCCACGGTCGCGGTGGCTCCATTGGTCGCGGTGGCGCGCCTGCGCATGCGGCGCTGCTTTCTCAACCACCAGGCAGCCTGAAAGGCGGTCTGCGCGTGACAGAACAAGGGGAGATGATCCGCTTTAAGTACGGCCTGCCGGAAGTGACCATCAGCAGCCTGTCGCTGTATACCGCAGCAATTCTGGAAGCCAACCTGTTACCGCCGCCAGAGCCGAAAGATAACTGGCGTCATATCATGGATGAGCTTTCCGATATTTCCTGTGAGCTCTATCGTGGATATGTGCGTGAAAACAAAGACTTCGTCCCCTACTTCCGCTCCGCAACGCCAGAGCAGGAACTGGGTAAATTACCGCTCGGTTCACGTCCGGCAAAACGTCGCCCAACCGGCGGGGTAGAGTCTCTGCGCGCCATTCCGTGGATCTTTGCCTGGACGCAGAACCGCCTGATGCTCCCGGCGTGGCTGGGTGCAGGCACCGCACTGCAAAAAGTGGTTGAAGACGGTAAGCAAAGCGAACTCGAAGCAATGTGCCGCGACTGGCCATTCTTCTCCACACGTCTTGGCATGCTGGAAATGGTTTTCGCCAAAGCAGACCTGTGGCTGGCAGAATACTACGATCAGCGCCTGGTCAAAAAAGAGCTGTGGCCGCTGGGTGAAGAGCTGCGTCAGCGCCTGGAAGCCGATATCGATGTCGTGCTGGCGATTGCCAACGACTCACATTTGATGGCCGACCTGCCGTGGATTGCCGAGTCCATTCAGTTAAGAAATATTTATACTGACCCGCTGAATGTCTTACAGGCTGAGCTGTTACACCGCTCACGCCTGGCAGAAGAGCAAGGCAATGCACCGGATCCGCGCGTTGAACAAGCGCTGATGGTGACAATCGCTGGTGTCGCAGCCGGCATGCGTAATACAGGCTAACGTCCCCCCTCGTCGCCTTCGTGCTATTGTACGAAGGCGACAACAAAAACTGCTGTCATAACCGCTTCTTTTTCAATATATTCCCGCCTGAATATATTCACATTGTGAATATATCAACAGCAAAACACGATCCTAAGATCGTGATGCTTAAGTTCCTCTTAATATTAAGTCGCTACTCTTGGCGCTACGATTAAAGACAGGCTCACATTATGCAATCCTTACAACTCCAGTCTAAACCTAAATTTAGCTGGAAAGCCCTGGGTTGGGCGCTCCTCTATTTTTGGTTTTTTTCCACTTTACTCCAGGTCGTTATTTGTTTAACCGGATATAGCGGAACTAATGGATTACGCGACTCCTTGCTATTCAGTTCGCTGTGGTTGATCCCGGTATTTTTATTTCCAAACCGTATCCGTATTATTGCTGCCGTCATTGGCATGGTGCTATGGGCGGCCTCGCTGGCTGCTCTGAGCTATTACGTCATCTACGGACAAGAGTTCTCGCAAAGCGTTCTGTATGTGATGTTTGAAACCAATGCGAACGAAGCCAGCGAATATCTCAGCCAGTATTTCAGCCTAAAAATTGTTCTTATCGCCCTGGCCTATACGGCTATCGCTATTCTGCTGTGGACGCGTCTGCGCCCTGTTCATATTCCATCGCCCTGGCGCTATCTGGTGTCGTTTGCGTTGTTATACGGTTTGATTCTGCATCCGATAGCCGTTAACACCTTCATCAAACACAAGCCGTTTGAAAAAACGTTGAATGGCCTCGCCTCACGTATGGAGCCCGCCGCACCGTGGCAATTCATCTCCGGGTATTATCAGTACCGTCAGCAGTTGACCTCACTCAATAGCCTGCTGAATGAGAACAATGCCCTGCCGCCGCTGGCTAACTTCAAAGATAACTCCGGCGATGCCCCACGTACGCTGGTGCTGGTCATTGGCGAGTCAACGCAGCGTGGTCGCATGAGCCTGTATGGTTACCCGCGCGAAACGACGCCAGAACTGGATGCATTGCATAAATCCGATCCTAACTTCACCGTATTCAATAATGTCGTGACCTCACGTCCGTACACCATTGAAATCCTGCAACAGGCGCTGACCTTCGCCAATGAGAAGAATCCGGACCTGTACCTGACTCAACCGTCTCTGATGAATATGATGAAACAGGCAGGTTATAAAACCTTCTGGATCACCAATCAGCAGACGATGACGGCTCGCAACACCATGCTGACCGTGTTCTCTAAGCAGACGGATAAGCAGTTCTATATGAATCAGCAGCGTACGCAAAGTGCGCGCGAATATGACAGCAATGTGCTGGCGCCATTTAAAGAAGTACTGGCCGACCCGGCACCGAAAAAGTTCATCATCGTGCACCTGCTGGGTACGCATATTAAGTACAAATTCCGCTATCCGGATGGTCAGGGTAAATTCGATAACAATGTCGACAACGTTCCCCCCGGCCTGGATGATGATGAGCTGGAAGCATACAACGATTACGACAGCGCGAATGTCTACAATGACCATATCATTGCGAGTCTGATAAAAGACTATAAAGCGACCGATCCGAACGGCTTCCTGCTCTACTTCTCCGATCACGGGGAGGAGGTATACGATACGCCACCGCATAAAACGCAGGGTCGTAATGAAGACAACCCGACGCGCCATATGTATACGGTACCGTTCCTGCTGTGGACCTCTGAAAAATGGCAGGCTGCACACCCGCGCGACTTCTCACAGGATGTGAATCGTAAATACAGCAGCTCAGAGCTTATCCACACCTGGTCTGATTTAGCGGGATTCACCTACGACGGTTTCGATCCGACCCGATCCATTACCAGCCCGCAGTTCAAAGAGACGACCCGCTGGATTGGCAATCCGTACAAAAAGAATGCCCTGATTGATTACGATAGCCTGCCGTACGGCGATCAAATCGGTAATCAGTAATACTCGTATCGGCCACTCTTAAAGAGTGGCCTTTTTTTATGATGACGGTTACTGTTTCCCCTGTCTGCTGCCTGCAAGGGATTAACATGTATCACGACGTCAGCCATCTTCTCTCCCGCCTGATTAACGGCCCCACGCCGCTGCGCCAGGTTTATTTTGCCAGCAGCAGTAGTTCAACGCCGGAGCTGGCGTATCAGGTCGATTTTCCCCGGCTGGAAATTGTGCTGGAAGGTGAGTTCACCGATAACGGTGTTGCTGGCGCATCCGCGACGTTACTGCCTTGTGATGTGCTATTCGTTCCGGCTGGCGGCTGGAACTTTCCGCAATGGCTCAAACCGGTCACCACGCTCAGCATTCTGTTCGGCAAACAGCAACTGGGTTTCAGCATCGTCCAGTGGGACGGCAAGCAGTATCAAAATCTTACCCGCCAGCACGTCGCGCGGCGTGGGCCACGAATTGGCTCTTTCCTGCTGCAAACGCTCAATGAAATGCAGATGCAACCGCAGGAGCAACAAACCGCCAGGCTAATCGTTGCGAGCTTACTGAGCCACTGCCGCGATCTGCTGGGCAGCCAGATCCAGACCGCATCACGCAGTCAGGCGCTTTTCGAAGCCATTCGCGACTATATTGATGAACGCTACGCTTCGCCGCTCACCCGAGAATCCGTCGCGCAGGCGTTTTACATCTCACCCAATTACCTCTCCCACCTGTTTCAAAAAACGGGCGCTATCGGGTTTAACGAATACCTGAATCACACGCGACTGGAACACGCGAAAACGCTGCTGAAGGGTTATGAACTGAAGATCAAAGAAGTGGCGCACACCTGTGGGTTTGTTGACAGCAACTATTTCTGCCGCCTGTTTCGCAAAAATACCGAACGTTCGCCGTCAGAATATCGTCGGCAATACCACAGCCAACTGACGGAGATAAAAGCTAATCCAAAGTAAGATGTGTGTGCTGTGGTGCAGAAAGCAGCTTTCGCACGGCGCTCATCACCCGCTGCGGCTCACGCAGAAATGCGCTAATGCCCGACTGGACGTATCGGCTCTGCGTAAATCGCTCTGCTCCTGCCAATTCAATATCGGTAATGAGCAACACCGCATCAGCACGGTTAATATCCTCTTCCGTCAGGCGATTTTCGGTACCCAACGCGCCCTGAGTTTCAATCTTGATGCTCCATTTCTCCTGCTGGCAGAGTTTCTCCAGCCGTTCAGCGGCCATATAAGTATGGGCCACGCCGCTTACGCACGCGGTGACAGCAACCAGATATCGTACAGGTGCGATGGCCATACTATCCTCCTACTGTTACCTGAAATCCGGCGCATTCTGCCATCTTACGTATAAAACCTATCTCTTGCGCCGACGGGACGGGCACTTCTTTCATCGACCAGGGTAATCCGAGCAGGTTGTATTTCGGTTCGCCATATTGATGAAACGGTAGCAGGTGTACCTGCTTTATGCCTAATGATGACAACAGCGTCAACGCCTGCTGCGTGTTCTCTACATTCATCGTAAAGCCCGGAATCAGCGGCAGGCGAGGTATGATATTAACCCCTTCAGCGACCATTAGTCGTAAATTCGCCAGCACGCGCGGCAGGTTCATATTAATGGTCTCACGCGCCAAATGGACATCCATAATTTTGAGGTCAAACAGCACCTCATCGCACTCTCTTGCCAGCGATAACAAACGACTGGCTGGCGCATCGCCAGCCGTTTCAATCGCGCAGCGAACATCCCAGCGCCGCAGACGTTGCAGGAATCGTACGGCAAAGGGCGCTTGCATCAGCACTTCACCACCGGAAAGCGTCACCCCCCCCGCCAGAGGTGCGAAAGAAAATATCATCTTTCATCACTTCACGTTCCAGCTCGTCCAGCGAGATATCACGACCGATACGTTCAAACGCACCGGAGGGACACTCATCAGCATCACGTAGGCAGGGTGTACAGTGCAGGCATTTACTCTCCCGCCGTACTGTTTCAATACGTGGGGAGAGAGATTCAGGGTTGGCGCACCACGGGCAGGTATGCGGACAACCTTTAAAAAAGACTACCGTACGAATACCTTGTCCATCATTCAGTGAGTAACGCTGAATATTAAATATACGCGCGACGTCCTCGCCACGTGGGTCAATAACCTCACAGCTGATGCGCGGTGCGGCGAATGATGTCATCCTGGATCTCCTTCGACAGCTCGACAAAGAAGGCGCTGTAACCCGCCACGCGCACCACCAGCCCGGCGAAATCTTGTGGGCGCTGCTGCGCTTCTCGCAATGTGTCGGCATTCACCACATTAAACTGGATGTGCTGGAGCTTGAGCTGGGTAAATGCCCGCAGAAAATCCGCCAGCTTGCGTAAACCAGCCTCACCTTCCAGTGTGGCTGGCGTAAACTTCACGTTCAGCAAAGTCCCATTGGAAAGCAATGTGTTATCCAGCTTGCTGACCGATTTCAATACCGCCGTCGGCCCTTGCATATCCTGCCCCAGCATCGGCGACAGCCCCCCGTCCGCCAACTGTTCCCCGGCGAAGCGACCATCTGGTGTCGCTCCGACGACCGAACCCAGCGGCACGTGCGCAGAGACAGTATATGAACCCGGTGTAAATTGCCCGCCGCGTGGATTCTGGTATTTCTCTACCTCTTTGCAGTAATGACGCAGCAGTTCGGCGCTGATGTTATCTACATCATCAATATCGTTGCCGTATTTTTCGAAGCGGTTAATCAGCCGGGCGCGAATTTTCTCGCCTTCCGGGGTAGCAAAGTTGTCTTTTAGCACCGACAAAAGTTCGTCAAAAGTTAAGCGCTGTTGTTCAAATACCAGT
Source organism: Citrobacter sp. Cb080 (assembly GCF_030334745.1). Classification (NCBI taxonomy): domain Bacteria; kingdom Pseudomonadati; phylum Pseudomonadota; class Gammaproteobacteria; order Enterobacterales; family Enterobacteriaceae; genus Citrobacter; species Citrobacter sp. Cb080. The sequence continues at coordinate 136,769 of NZ_JAOWDG010000084.1, forward strand.
CCATTGAGCGCATGCAGCGAATCGCTCAGGTTCGCAATACCGATCCCCTGTACGCCGGAGAAGTTATAACGCGCGCCGCCGTCGGTAATATCACACCCTTTATCCAGGCAATCGCTAATAAACGAGGAGAGCAGCGGCACCGGCGCCCAGTCGCGATGACCGATATCGCAGATATTACTGCCTTCGACCATCAACGTAATGTAGTGGCTGATTTTGGCACGAATATGCTTCAACAGGTCTTCGTACGTCAGCGCGCGATTGCCTTCGTTCTCATGCAGGCAGATTTCCATTACTTTCAGCAGATTAAACATGGCGATGTCGTGCAAACCGTATGTTCTGCCAGGAATAGACAGCTCGACACAGCCGACTACCGCGTAATCTCGCGCATCTTCCAGCGAGACGCCACGGTTAAGAAATGCGGGCACCACCACTTCATCATTAAAGATTTGCGGGATGCCGGTCCCGAGGCGAATGGTCTGTGCCGTTTTCATCAGGAACGGCGTATCGATCAACGCGTTCGTGCGCACACCGAGATTTGGTTGCGGCAGTTGTACGCTCTGATAAGCATCAAGACAGAGAAACGACAGTACGTTTACCGCACTACGACCATTCTCCGTTAATCCCCCAAGCAGTGCGGTGTAACCCGTTGGGAAGCCAGCGAAATAGCGCGCGCTGCTTGTGGATCGCAGCAGTACAATGTCATTGCATTTCACCCATAGCGATTCGAGGATTTCTTTTAAGAGTGCAGGATCTTCCCCCTGCGTCAGCGAGGTCTGATAAAACGGCAGCATATACTGGTCGAAGCGTCCGAGTGAGAGCGAACTGGCGTTGGACTCATATTGCAAAATAATGTTCATGTACCAGAACAGCTGACATGCTTGCCAGAAGGTTTGCGGCTTATGCTGGGCGTTATGCCGGGAGTTTTCTGCAATCGTCAGCAATTCCTGACGTCGCTGCGCATCCGGGCAGTTTTCCGCCATTTTTTCTGCCAGCAGGGCGTAACGCAGAATGTGGCTTTGCGAAGCCTCAAGCAGCAACAGAGCAGCCTGATAAAAGTGGTTATCCGGCTGCTGCAGACAATGCGCCCGCATCTGCGCTACCAGTTCGCCAAGCCCGAGATTCAACAGGCGCGGATAATCAATAATGATATGCCCCTGACCTTTATCCGTCTGGTTAACGCTAAAAATCTGCGTACGGACAGCGGCTTTTACCTCATCGGTCATCTGACCGTTGATGAAATCTTTCATCGACCGCTTTTCCCAGTACGGATACAGCACATCGCGATAGAGATGTTTATCCTCTTCGCTGATGTCAAAACGGTCCTGCGGACGGGTTGGAAACTGCTCCAGCTCGTTGAGCAGCCAGTAAGGATCCATTTCCGGTGACATTATGCCCGCCCGCGGTTTAACGGTACGGTTCCCGGCTATCAGTTCCTCATCACGAATCGATATTTCAACGTGCTCAAGAATATATGCGGTGGCTTTCGCCCGCCGTAGAATAACCGGCTCTCCCTCCGTCTGCTGGTGGCTGGCGGTATATAGCAGCGCACGCTCAAGCGAAATTTCGCGGTTATTCTGAAACAGAGCGTTTTTTAAACGTTGGATACGGCTAGTCATGAGGAACTCCTGTAGAAAAACTGATGCCAGATGGCGCTGTGCTTATCTGGCCTACGTATCAGTAGGCCGGATAAGTCGCCCCCCCTCCGGCAAACAAACCGTTATGCGGTTTGCGCAAGGTGTGCGCCAATCTTGTTCATGATGGCGTCGGCACGTTTCACTGCATCGCTGATGTTGACACGAACGATAGTTTTGCCCGCAAAACGCTCTTCAAACTTAATACCAATGTCTTTGGTCAGAATCACCATGTCGGCTTCTGCCACATCCGCCGCGGTCAGTTCGTTTTCCAGACCGATCGACCCCTGAGTCTCAACCTTTACTTCCCACCCCTTGGCTTTAGCGGCGCTTTCCAGCGCTTCGGCGGCCATATAGGTGTGGGCAACGCCAGAAGGACATGCAGTTACTGCGATAATCTTGGTCATGACTCATTCCTCGCTTAATTCATTTCAAAATCTAAATCCAGGTCGTCTTCTTTCTGGTCGACCTGAGACACTTTTTTCCGCGCCAGACTTTTCAGTACATTAACGCACACTGCGGTCACTACAGCCCCCACGGCAACCGCCGCGATATAACCCAATTTTCCTTCCACGACCGGCAGAACAATCAGCCCGCCCCAGCCGGCATAACACTGCGCACCAAACAGCGCGGCGGTTACCGTGCCGCAGGCGGAACCCACCATAATGGATGGGATAACGCGCAGCGGATCGGCGGCAGCAAAAGGAATTGCGCCTTCCGTTACGCCAACGCAGCCCATCACCAGCGCGGCTTTACCGGCTTCACGTTCTTCAGAAGAGAAATTCTTACGACCAATCAGCGTCGCCAAACCTAAGCCCAGCGGCGGCACGCAGATCCCTACCGCGGCGATTGCCACCACGGTATAAACACCCTGCGCCACGCAAATCAGCATGAAGGCGTAGGCAACTTTGTTAATCGGCCCACCCATATCGAAGGCCAACATCAGTCCCATAATTACCGCCAGCAGCACGATGCTGCCCTGCTGCATACCCTGCAGCCACTCGGTTAGGCTAGTGGTTAACGCACCAACGGGTTCTCCCAGGCCCCACATCATGATGCCTGCGGTGATAAAGGTGCCGACAATAGGAATAACGAAGATAGGCATTACCGATCGCAACACCTTATGTACGGGGATCTTCTTCAGATAATGGACGACGATACCGCCAATAATCCCGGCAATTAGCGCGCCGAAAAAACCTGCGCCGAAGCTGTTTCCCACCCATGCGCCAATCGAACAAGGGGCGAGAGCAGAACGTTCAGCAATGGAATAACCAATGTAAGCGGCAAGGAATGGCACCATCAACGTCAGCCCTGCGACGCCAATATCAAACAGTTTCTTGAGATTAGGATCGGTCACCGCATCCGGTACCGCGCCCTTGCCATACAACATGACGGAGACCGCCAGCAAAATTCCACCCGCGACTACGAAGGGGATCATATGCGAAACACCTGTCATCAGGTGCTGACGGGTATTTTTCAGGATTTGTACCAACTCTTTCATAAGTCGCTCCCAGGCTGCCTAAAGCCCATATCCATAAACTTGTTGCGGAAAACAATAGGCAATCCGACGCGGCGCAAACAGTGGATAAAAAGGCCATTTGCTGGACTTTTGTAATGTCAGCGCAAAAATGCGATCCGCCTCATAACTTGTAGTTTCTCGGAATTTATAGAGGACATGCTGACTTGTGAGGGATATCTCACTTTGATGGTTACATTACATTTATCCAGTTTTTGGCAGATTTGTCAGATGGCAGGTTCAGGCGCTGCCCTTTTATCCTGTAGCGAGAAATCGTTATGGGAGATGAGGCTATGGCCCTGATTGTGGAATTTACCTGTGAGCTGCCCAATGGCGTACATGCGCGCCCGGCAAGTCACATAGAAACGCAGTGCAACACCTTTACTTCGCACATTGAGTGGCACAACCTGCGTACCGAACGTAGGGGTAACGCCAAGAGCGCATTGGCACTGATTGGCACCGATACTCTGGCGGGTGATAGCTGCCAGTTGCTGATTTCCGGTGCAGATGAACAGGCAGCCCACCAGCATTTAACCCAATGGTTACGTAATGAATTTCCACACTGCGATGCACCGCTAGCGGAAGCCAAAAGCAACGAGCTGGAGCCACTTCCTGCATCCCTCACCAATCTAAACCCACAGCTTTTTCGCGCTCGCACCGTCTGCAGCGGCAGTGCGGGAGGCGTTCTGAGTCTGCTCTCTTCGCTGGATCTCAACGCCCTTAACAATCTCCCGTCCGCTAAAGATATTGAAACCGAGCAGGCGGCACTGGATAACGGCTTAACGCTGCTGATGAAGAATATTGCGTTTCGGTTACTCGACAGCGACGGCGCAACCAGTGCGATTCTGGAAGCACACCGCTCGCTGGCAAGCGACCTCTCACTGCGTCAGCACTTGCTCGCTGGAGTATCTCGCGGGTTAAGCTGCGCCCAGGCGATTGTCGAAAGTGCCGGACATTTTTGTGATGAATTCGCCCGCTCCAGCAGCAGTTATTTACAGGAACGTGCGCTGGATGTGCGCGATGTCTGCTTCCAGCTTCTGCAGCAAATTTATGGAGAGCAGCGTTTTCCTGCGCCGGGAAAACTAACCCAGCCTACGGTCTGTATGGCGGACGAGCTCACACCGAGCCAGTTCCTCGAACTGGACAAAACATTGCTGAAAGGCTTGCTGTTAAAAAGCGGCGGTACCACTTCACACACGGTGATTCTCGCCCGGTCATTCAACATTCCTACGCTGGTTGGCGTGGATATTGAATCCTTAATGCCATGGCTGCAGCAAACGGTTTATATCGATGGTAACGCAGGAGCGGTCATTGTTGCCCCTGATGAATCCGTCGTACGTTACTACCAGCAGGAAGCCCGTATCCAGGATGCCATTCGAGAACAACAACGTATCTGGCTGACCCAGGAGGCGCGCACGGGTGATGGCATCCGCATGGAAGTCGCCGCCAACATCGCCCATTCCGTGGAAGCGCAAGCAGCCTTTGGCAACGGTGCGGAAGCGGTTGGCCTGTTCCGCACGGAAATGCTGTATATGGACCGCACCTGCGCCCCGGATGAGAACGAGCTATACAACATTTTCTGCCAGGCGCTGGAGCCCGCGCAGGGACGCAGCATCATTGTACGCACCATGGATATCGGTGGTGATAAACCCGTTGATTACCTGAATATTCCTGCCGAAGCCAACCCGTTCCTCGGTTATCGCGCGGTGCGTATCTATGAAGAATACGCCGCTTTGTTTACCACACAACTGCGATCGATCCTGTGCGCATCAGCGCACGGTAGCCTGAAAATCATGATCCCAATGATCTCCTCTATGGAAGAGATCCTGTGGGTCAAAGAGAAGCTGGCCGAAGCCAAACAGCAACTGCGTACTGAACACATCCCGTTTGATGAGAAGATCCCGCTCGGTATCATGCTGGAGGTTCCGTCGGTGATGTTCATCATCGATCAATGCTGCGAAGAAATTGATTTCTTTAGTATTGGCAGTAATGACCTGACGCAATACCTGCTGGCGGTCGACCGCGACAACGCCAAAGTTACCCGCCATTACAACAGCCTGAATCCAGCCTTCTTGCGCGCACTGGATTACGCCGTACAGGCGGTACATCGGCAGGGGAAATGGATTGGCCTGTGCGGCGAACTTGGCGCTAAAGGTTCAGTGCTACCGCTGCTTGTGGGACTGGGTCTGGACGAGATCAGCATGAGCGCTCCCTCCATTCCCGCCGCCAAAGCGCGGATGGCGCAACTTGACAGCCGCGCCTGCCGTCAGTTGCTGAATCAAGCAATGGCGTGTCGAACGTCGCTGGAGGTCGAACATCTGCTGGCTCAGTTCCGCATGACTCAACAGGATACCCCTCTGGTTACCGCCGAGTGCATCACGCTGGATAGCGACTGGCGTAGTAAAGAGGAGGTCATCAAAGGGATGACCGACAACCTCCTGCTGGCAGGTCGTTGCCGCTATCCGCGTAAACTGGAAGCCGATCTGTGGGCGCGCGAAGCGGTCTTCTCTACCGGATTAGGTTTTAGCTTCGCCATTCCACACAGCAAATCAGAACATATTGAGCAGTCCACTATCAGCGTAGCGCGCCTGCAAGCGCCGGTACGTTGGGGTGATGATGATGCGCAGTTCATTATTATGCTGACGCTCAACAAACACGCCGCTGGCGACCAGCATATGCGTATTTTCTCGCGTCTGGCACGGCGCATTATGCATGAAGAATTCCGTAACGCGCTGGTTAACGCCGCCTCTGCCGACGCTATCGCCAGCCTGCTGCAACATGAACTTGAACTTTAAAGAGGGTGTTTTTGTATGGAACTTTACCTTGATACCGCCAACGTCGCGGAAGTCGAACGTCTGGCACGCATCTTCCCAATCGCGGGTGTCACCACCAACCCAAGCATTGTGGCAGCAAACAAAGAATCCATCTGGGATGTGCTGCCGCGCCTGCAAAACGCCATTGGCGAAGAGGGCATTCTGTTTGCCCAAACCATGAGCCGCAACGCACAAGGCATGGTGGAGGAAGCCAAACGTCTGAGCAACGCGGTCCCCGGTCTGGTGGTAAAAATCCCGGTGACATCCGAAGGTCTGGCCGCGATCAAGATGCTGAAAAAAGAGGGTATCACCACGCTGGGAACCGCCGTGTACAGTGCCTCTCAGGGGCTGCTGGCAGCGCTGGCGGGGGCGAAATATATCGCACCTTACGTTAACCGTATTGACGCGCAGGGCGGCGACGGAATTCGCACGGTACAAGAACTGCAAACGTTACTGGAACTGCATGCGCCCAACAGCATGGTACTGGCAGCCAGCTTTAAAACCCCTCGTCAGGCGCTGGATTGCTTACTGGCAGGATGCGAAGCAATCACCCTGCCATTAGACGTAGCGCAACAAATGCTCAATACCCCTGCGGTAGAGTCAGCAATAGAGAAGTTTGAACATGACTGGAACAATACATTTGGTCACATCAACCTGTGAGGGAAATAAAGTATGGATCGCATTATTCAATCACCTGGTAAGTACATCCAGGGTGCCGATGTTATTACCCGTCTTGGCAACTACCTCAAACCACTGGCAGAGCGCTGGCTGGTCGTTGGGGACAAGTTTGTCTTAGGCTTTGCCCAGGGCGCACTGGAAAAAAGCTTCCAGGATGCCGGACTGGCGCTCGAGATTGCACCGTTTGGCGGCGAGTGTTCACAAAACGAAATCGACCGTCTGCGCGGCGTGGCAGAAAAAGCGCAATGTGGCGCAGTACTTGGTATTGGCGGCGGTAAAACGCTGGATACTGCCAAAGCGCTGGCGCACTTTATGGGCGTGCCTGTCGCCATTGCGCCAACCATCGCCTCTACCGATGCACCGTGCAGCGCGCTGTCCGTTATTTACACCGATGCCGGTGAATTCGATCGCTATTTGCTGCTGCCCAATAACCCGGACAGGGTCATTGTTGATACCAAAATTGTCGCGGGCGCACCGGCGCGTCTGTTAGCCGCGGGCATCGGCGATGCGTTGGCGACCTGGTTCGAAGCGCGCGCCTGTTCACGCAGCGGCGCAACCACCATGGCGGGCGGTCAGTGCACTCAGGCGGCGCTGGCGCTGGCTGAGCTGTGCTTTAATACGCTGATAGAAGAAGGCGAAAAAGCGATGCTGGCTGCCGAGCAGCACGTGGTAACGCCTGCGCTGGAGCGCGTTATTGAAGCCAACACCTATCTGAGCGGCGTCGGTTTTGAAAGCGGCGGTCTGGCGGCGGCGCACGCCATCCATAACGGTCTGACGGCAATCCCGGATGCGCATCACTATTACCACGGCGAGAAAGTGGCTTTCGGCACGCTGACACAACTGGTCCTGGAAAACGCGCCGGTCGATGAAATTGAAACTGTTGCCGCGCTGTGTCATTCCGTTGGCCTGCCGATTACCCTGGCGCAACTGGACATCAAACAGGATATTCCGGCGAAAATGCGCATTGTGGCTGAAGCTGCCTGTGCCGAAGGCGAAACCATCCACAACATGCCTGGCGGCGCAACGCCGGACCAAGTGTATGCCGCCCTGCTGGTGGCTGACCAGTACGGTCAACGTTACCTGCAAGAGTGGGAATAACCGACCAATAAAAATCCCCGCAATTGCGGGGATTTTTTTGTTCATACTATGCCGGACCCGCACAAGCGATATCCGGCATGGTCTGTTACAGCAGATCGAAACGATCCAGGTTCATCACTTTCACCCATGCGGCAACGAAATCTCTCACGAACTTCTCGTGAGCATCGCTGCAGGCATAAACTTCAGCCACTGCGCGCAGTACAGAGTTAGAACCAAACACCAGATCGGCGCGTGTTGCGGTGTATTTTACTTCGCCGCTCGAACGGTCACGACCTTCAAACAGCTCTTGTGACTCATCAACCGCCTTCCACTCATGACGCATATCCAGCAGATTGACGAAGAAGTCAGTGCTGAGTACGCCAGGGCGATCGGTAAAGACGCCGTGCTGGCTACCATCAAAGTTGGTGCCCAGTACGCGCATACCGCCCACCAGCACGGTCATTTCCGGTGCGGTTAGCGTCAACTGCTGCGCTTTGTCGATCAGCAGCGACTCGGTGGTCGACACGTCAGGACGAGCGCGGTAGTTACGGAAACCATCGGCAATCGGCTCAAGCAGTTCAAACATCTCAATATCCGTTTGATCCTGACGCGCATCCACACGACCCGGCGCAAAAGGTACCTTGATGCTGACACCCGCAGCGCTAGCCGCCTGCTCGATACCGACAACACCGGCCAGCACGATAATATCGGCCAACGAGGCAGTATGAGCAGACTTATAAATACCTTCCAGCACAGGCAGAACGCGTGCCGCAGTGGCATTCACATCCCAGCCGCGTTGTGGGTCCAGCGCCAGACGCGCACCGTTAGCGCCGCCACGTTTATCCCCGCCACGGAAAGTCGATGCCGAAGCCCACGCTACCGATACCAGTTCGCCCACGGACAGTCCGGAAGCAGCGATGGTGGCCTTCAGCTTCAGGATATCTTCTTCGCTTGGGTTGAAGAACGCATGCGGCAGCGGGTCTTGCCAAATCAGATCTTCTTTTGGCACTTCCGGTCCAATGTAACGCGATTTTGGCCCCATATCGCGGTGCGTCAGTTTAAACCACGCACGGGCAAACGCTTCGTTGAACGTTTGCGGATCGTTCAGGAAACGGCGAGAGATCTTCTCGAACTCAGGATCGAAACGCAGCGTCAGGTCGGTAACCAGCATCGTCGGCTTGCGTTTTTTCGACGGATCAAACGGATCGGGAATAATTTCTGGCGCGTCAACCGCTTCAAACTGAATCGCGCCTGCCGGACTGCGAGTCTGCACCCACTCATATTTGAACAGGTTCTCGAAGAAATAATTGCTCCATTGGGTAGGCGTCTGCGTCCACACCACTTCCAGACCAGAAGTAATTGCATCCGCGCCCGCGCCACTACCGTAGCTGCTGGCCCAACCCAGGCCCTGCGCTTCAATCGGTGCGGATTCTGGATCGGCGCCAACGTGCGATGCCGCTGCTGCGCCGTGGGTTTTGCCCAACGTATGACCGCCGCCAATCAGCGCCACGGTTTCTTCGTCGTTCATCCCCATGTTACCGAAGGTCGCGCGAATAGCCGCTGCCGCAGAAAGCGGTTCGCCGCTATGGTCCGGCCCTTCCGGGTTGACATAAATAAGGCCCATTTCGGTGGCGCCCAGCGGCGCTTTTGCCAGCTCTTCCGGGTGACGGTGAGTCAGCCAGGCTTTTTCATCACCCCAGTTTACGTCGAGATCCGGTTCCCAGACATCTTCACGACCGGCACCAAAGCCAAAGGTACGGAAACCTGAGTTTTCCAGCGCCACGTTACCCGCGAGGATAAACAGGTCGGCCCAGGAAATTTTCTGACCATATTTCTGCTTGATTGGCCACAGCAGACGACGTGCTTTATCAAGGCTGACGTTGTCCGGCCAGGAGTTCAGTGGTGCAAAACGCTGCTGTCCGCGACCCGCTCCACCGCGTCCATCGATAGAGCGATAGGTTCCCGCGCCGTGCCATGCCATGCGGATAAACAATCCGGCATAGGTTCCCCAGTCAGCGGGCCACCACGGTTGAGATTCGGACAGAAGGGCTCTGAGATCCCCTTTCAGGGCAGAATAGTCGAGTTTACTAAACTCTTTGCGGTAGTCGAAGTCCTCACCCAGCGGGTTCGAACGGTTGGAATGTTGGTTTAAAAGATCAACGCGGAGTTGATTTGGCCACCAGTCGCGGTTATTCGTTCCTGCTCCCGCGCTCTGATCGTGACCGCCTTGATGAAAAGGACACTTACCGGCAGTTGATGCGTTTTGGCTATCGTCGGACATGCTCATCTATATGCTCCCTTTACAGTGTTCTGACTACGATATACACCACCAGAGATAAGATATAGTCGAAATAACCCACAGATTCGATAGCTAATTCCTTTTATATTTTAAGTTACAGAGATGTAGATCAAAATGATCAACAAAAAGCCCTCCGTAGAGGGCTGGGGCATCTGTTTAGTTAGGTCTTACACCCAGTGTGTGACAAATAGCGTAGCTCATCTCTGCACGATTGAGGGTATAGAAGTGAAAATCCTTCACCCCTTCGCGACTGAGAATTTTCACCATATCCATGGCGATATTCGCGCCTACCAACTTGCGGGTTTCCGCGTCATCATCAAGACCATCAAACATGGTCGACATCCACGCAGGAATGCGGACGTTGGTCATGTCAGCAAATTTTTTCGCCTGCTTAAAGTTAGATACCGGCAGGATGCCCGGAATAATTTCCACATCGATTCCCGCAGACACGCAGCGATCGCGAAAGCGCAGATAGCTTTCTACATCGAAGAAAAACTGGGTGATCGCGCGGTTTGCACCGGCATCAACCTTACGCTTCAGGTTCAGCAAATCGGCCTGAGCGCTTTTCGCTTCCGGGTGCACTTCCGGGTAAGCCGCAACGGAGATATCGAAGTCTGCAACGTCTTTCAGCAGAGTCACCAGGTCGGAAGCATACATATCCGGTTTACCGCTTCCCGGCGGCAGGTCGCCGCGCAGGGCAACAATATGACGAATACCGTTATGCCAGTAGTCCTGAGCAATGGTACGCAGCTCATCACGGGTCGCATCAATGCATGTCAGGTGCGGGACCGCTTCAAGACCTGTGCGATCCTTAATGCCTTTAATAATGCTGTGCGTACGGTCACGCTCACCAGAGTTTGCACCGTAAGTAACTGAAACAAACTTCGGCTTCAGGCTGCTCAGGCGATCGATGGAGTTCCACAGGGTTTGCTCCATTTCACTGGTGCGCGGCGGGAAAAACTCAAACGAAACGTTAATCTGACCCTGCACTTCTGCCAGGCTCTGATTCAGGGCTTCCCGCTGGTTGGCGTGAAAAAAGCTCATACCTTACCTCATCAATCTTTTGTCGTTATATGTTGTGTTGTGAACTGCTATACGTTTAGACGTCTAGATGTAAAAATGACGGAAAAGCATGCTGGCGTCAACACAAAAATCATCGTTAAAGGTGAGGAATACTCAGCCAACGTGAAAAAAATTCACATCAGATTGAAATGGTGAGGGATTGCGTCACGACCGTCTGTAGCCACTCTACTTTTGTTACGTTCTCAGGCAGCGTCGCTAACCCCATGCTAAGCCGCAATTCTGTATCAGTAAGCGGAAGGAAGATCACGCCCTGACGCTGGATAGCGGAAAAGGAGGCCGGAACCAGGCTCAGACCGTCACCCTGCGCGATCCGTGCCAGCAGCACGTCATGTTCCATCGGCTCCTCAATAAGAGCAGGAGAGTAACCAGCACGACGAAAAATGTGTCGAGTGTAATCAAAAAAAGCAGGGTTACGTTCACGTTTGAACCAGAACAGCGGTCGGTGGTTCAGCGACGTTAACGAGAGCGAAGGCAGAGCCGCCTCGGGCCAGAGCGCGGGTAAGGCGGCAATCATCGATTCTTGCCAGCCGAGCGGCGTGACGCTAAGACCCGAATTCTCAAGCGGTAGCGCCACCAGCGCTGCATCCAGTTTTCCCCGACGCACCTGACGCGCCAGTTCAGGCGAACCATGACGGACAATATGTAGCTTCTGTACACACGTAGAAAGCTGCGACTCAAGCGCCGCAAAAACGCCCTGCTCAAACGCCGTACTTAGCCCTAAGCGCAGAGATTGCTCTCCCGTCTTCGCTATCTGACTCAACGCCGTCCAGGTTTTATCCTGTAACGCCAATAGCGGGCGCACGATTTCAAGGACGCGCTGGCCGTCCTCCGTCAGCGTAAGTCCACGGGTATGACGGACAAAAAGCGTCACCCCCAGGCGATCTTCAAGCTGGCGAATGTGGCGACTCAGCGGCGGCTGCGACATAAATAAACGCTGCGCCGCTCGACTCATGTTGTTCTCTTCCGCCACCACGGAAAAATAGCGTAGAAGGCGGATGTCCAGAGAGTGCAAAGGCGATGTTGTCATACCGAAAAGGTATCACGGAAACGGTATTACCCCAATCATTCCGCACGCTCTATCCTCATGCCGTACACGAACTCACGAGGTGATTATCATGGATTCAGAACGCTATTTAACCGGTCAGAGAATGCTGCAACAGGTTGATGGAAAAGGCGGAGATGCGGTAGTCGAAAGTCTGCAGGATATTGCGCCAGACTTCGCCCAATACCTGATTGAATTTCCTTTTGGCGACATCTATTCAAGGCCGGGGCTGGATTTACGCAGTAGAGAAATTGCCACCGTCGCCGCGCTCACCGCCATGGGTAACGCCGCACCGCAGCTTAAGGTACACATCGCCGCCGCGCTGCACGTTGGCTTAACGCAGGAAGAGATTATTGAAGTGATGATGCAGATGGCTGTTTATGCGGGATTCCCGGCAGCACTCAACGGCCTGTTCGCTGCAAAAGAGGTGTTTGCCTCCCACAGAGGTTAAAACAAAGGCCAGCGGAATATCTGCTGGCCTGACCTCACTACGGTTTCACATCTTCCACACGCATGCCTTTGAGTTGCTCATCCGTCAGCGTATTTCCCGCTTTGAAATAATCCACGACCGCATTAGAGACATAGTAACCGCCGGATGTGTTACGCGCTTTGCCTTCAGTAAATGTCGTGAAACCATCACCGCCGTCCGCCAGGAAGCTATTGGTGGCAATGTGATAAACCGTGGCATCCTCAATGGGTTTGCCGTTTAACGTCAATACGCTAACCCGCAGACCAACCGGTTTACTGCTGTCATATTTCATCTCCAGTCCTTTGGACACCTGCAATACACCGTTGCTTAAACCCGCGCCGTGCTCCATCAGGCTACGTAACTGCTTCCCGGTGAGATCCATGGTTGCCAGCTCATTCGGGAACGGGAAGGTGCTAATGACTGCGCCCATGGTGATGACTCCAGCAGGGATTTCATTCCGGATGCCGCCCGAGTTAGTGAGCGCTAACTGGGTATCTTTACCCGCCGCAACCAGCAACGCATCTGCCGCCAGATTTCCCAGCGAAGAAGATTCACCGTAAGCACGCGTCAGCTCAACCGGCGCGTTGGCAACCGTCTGCTGCACCACTTTATCGAGCTTTTTATTCCAGCCATCAATGACCTGTTTCGTCTGCGGGTCTGGCTGCCACTCATCAGCAAAAATGGTTTTCAGCTCGAAGTTCTTCACGGTAAATTGATGCGGTTTTTGCTGGTAATCCAGCACCAGTTTACCCACATCAATGCCGCCGCTGTCGGTAGACAGAATCAGGGTGTTACCTACTTTAATCGGCTCCGGCGTGCCCACATGCGCATGACCGGTGATCAGGATGTCCAACCCCTGCACCTGGCCTGCGGTCTGGATGTCTTTATCCAGCGCACGGCGTACATCGGTGCCCCCAGACTGGACTGACGCGCTGGCGTGCCTTCATGGATCAGCGCCACGGTGAGATCGACTTTGCCTTTCAGCTCATCGATATAGCGTTGCAACCACTTCACTTCATCCCGCGCCTCGATCCCGACACGTGTCGCAGCGGAAACCGTATCATCAAAAGCAAACACGCCGTGCAGGCCAATCACGCCTATCTTTACGCCATCTTTTTCAATAATGGTGTAAGGCTTATCCCAGAACATTTTGCTGCTGTTTTGGTAAAAGATGTTGCCCTGCACGATCGGAAACTTTGCCTGGCTCAGCTGCAGCAGCGTATTGTCCCAACCGTGATCGAATTCATGATTACCCATGGTGACAGCGTCAAAATTCATGGTGTTCATGATATCGATAATCGCCTTCCCCTTGGTCAGGCTGCTGATATATGGCCCGGTGAAATAGTCGCCAGCATCCAAAAACCAGGTGGCGCTATTTTTCGCTTTCTCCTGCTTCACCATCGCCGAGATATTGGCCCAACCGCCAATATCTCGTGTGCCATTGGCAATCCATGGCACTTTATAAGGTTCGACATGGGCATGGAGATCGTTGGTATAAATAATCGTGACATCTTTGGCACTCGCCCAGAGCGGTAAAGATACCAGAACACCGACAGCAAGCATTTTTAGCTTCATAACCAATCCCTTTCAGTCATATAAAGATTCGCTACGTTACGTTCTGAAAGGTTTTTTTATGTGAGAAAACTCACATCCATCGGTGATAGTTGCAGGCCAAAATCAACGACCATTAAAAATCGTTGGTAACAGGATGACGTCACTGTTCACTATCAATTGCTGCAAATCCTTTGGCTGCAAAAATCTGGGGCTGGCGAGTTCAGCTGATTACAGCTGGCCAGAATATCGGCTGGGTTATGCCGCACTGCATTGTCGGGCATGCGGCAGCCTTCCACCGCTGTTTGATGAGGAACAGTTCCGTTGCTGGTTGTCGGCATATTTAGCGGATTTTGCCGCTAATCGTGGTCAGTTTTGCCCATGTTGCTACCAACGAGAAATCATCCGCTATGGGCATAATCCCCAGGGCAGCCAGCGCGTCCAGTGCCGAAACTGCAAAAAAGTGTGGACACCAAAGCAGGCGCCTCCCACCGGCATCGTTTTACCAGAACAAATAGCGACGATTCCCTTGCTCGTCCCTTTTCAGGGCGTTAGTGCAGGCCAGCAACTCTATGTATTACTCTCTTTTGACGCTATTCGCGGCAATGTTCTGCATATTTCCAGCAACTTCACGCCGCACACTGCCGGCATATCATTGCTTTACCGCTGGCGTGGCAGTGCTGAGCCAACAGTCATTCACGACGATATCATTGAGCGAGTGAGTCAGCGGGAAACCCAGTTTTTACGCCGCAGCCAGTTTGATGAAATCCAGTACGGCAGCGCCATACTCAAACGGAACGCCAGCGGCGCGATTTTACGCCCGGTCATTACTGCCCATGGGCATTTCCGCCTGCTGAGCCATCTGTGGCCAGAGGTAAAAACCCATATTATTGCCCACGAATGCTTCCTGCGCGGCGCAGCGATAACCGCATGGGCGGAACAGTTTCGCCATCATCGCGCCTCGCTGTGGTTTATTGATGAAGAAATGAATAGCGATCAGCGCACGCTGCCCTGGCAATTGCTGGGTAAAACGTATCAGGGATGGTGGCGAAATCAGTGGCAAATCTGGCAACGAGGCGATATGCGTAAAATGGTGTGTTTGTTAACGCAGGGGCGGGTTGAAGAAAGCGCGTCAATAACCCTGGCGGCAAGCCATCGTTTTCTCGCCTGGTTGCGGCAACAGACAGAATTTCAGCAAAGTACCCGTTACTCTGCCCATTCGGTGTTTCAGGCGATAAGATCGCTGGCAGATAAATACAACGCCCTCATTGAGGGCGATGTTTACACATGTTATCCGGCAACAAAAACTACAGCAGTTGCGCCAAACGGTTGATGTCTGACTGAATCGCCCCGGCGGTCACATCGCGGCCCGCCCCCGGTCCGCGAATGACCAGCGGGTTATCACGATACCAACGGCTTTCAATGGCGAAGACGTTATCGCACGGCAGTAGTGCCGCCAGCGGGTGCTCAGGGCGTACCGCTTCAACGCCAACGCGTGCCTTACCGTTAGCGTCAAAACGCGCCACATAGCGTAGCACCAGTCCCATTTCACGTGCCGCTTCCAGGCGTTGCACCATCTGCTCGTTCAGCTCATCGCCATTTTCAAAGAAATGGTCAATAGAACCTGCTTCACAGTGCGCAGGCACCAGAGATTCTACGCGTACCTGGTCCGGTTCGATGTCGTAACCCGCTTCACGCGCCAGAATCACCAGCTTGCGCATCACATCTTTGCCGGAAAGATCCACGCGCGGATCAGGTTCAGTCAGACCCTGCTGCCACGCCTGATCCACCAGATCGGTGAACGGGACCGTGCCATCAAATTGCAGGAACAACCACGACAACGTGCCGGAGAAGATCCCACTGATAGACAGAATAGTATCTCCGCTATCAATCAGATCGCGCACGGTATGGTTGATCGGCAAGCCTGCGCCGACGGTGGCGTTATACAGCCAGTGGCGACCGGTTTTTTCAAAGGCGTCATGAATCTGGCGGTAATTATTACTGCTGCTCGCCCCCGCCAGCTTGTTGGCGCTGATAACGTGGAAGCCATGACTGGCGAAATCCAGATACTGCTCCGCCAACTGCTCGCTGGCAGTGACGTCCAGCACCACTAAATCATCATACGGGTGGGCACGCATCCACAGGAACAATGACTCTTCATCCTGTTCTACCGCCTCGTCATCGAAGAAGGCCAATGCGCGACTGGCATCCAGCCCTTCGTAATTCAGCAGGCTACGGCGACTATCAACCACTCCTGCCAGCACGAACTCTAATCCGGTACGCGCCGAGAGCGTGCTCTGCTCGCGGGCAAACAGCTCCAGCCAACGCGACCCAATGTTGCCTTTGCCGAACAGCACCAGACCAATGCGTTTTTCCGCGCGGAAGATTGACTGGTGCAGACCCTGAATCAGGCTCTCCGTTGGCCCGGTACGCAAGACGGCGACCAGACTAATGCCCTCTTCCGACTGCCAGGTGAATTCGACCGGCTGACCTTTCAGCTGTTGCCAAAAGCGATGGCAGTGCAGCGGGTTACGGGTGACGCCCGCCCCAACCATCGCCACCAGCGCCAGCCCCTGGCGCAGACGCAGCTCGCCCGGCAGGCCAGCTTCATCCAGAATTTTCAGTGCGCCATCAGCGACTTCGGAGGTATAGCAAAATTGCAGCAGTTGGCGGTCAGGATGCACACCCACTGCCAGCGGACGCACCTGGGTGCGTTTTAAAATCTGATCAATCTCTTTATAGGCCAGTTTAAAGTCCTGGCCAGTGGGAACCTGAAACTCAATCAGGCAAACGTCGTCATGGCTGGTCACAATACGTGCCCCGGTACCGGAAGCCAGCACGCGTTCAATACGCGTCGATCCCTGCTCCGGCGTATAGCTACAACGCAACTGGAGATCGATATCGCTGCCGGAAACTGGTTGGAGGGTGCGGGCATGGAGAACCGGAGCCGCCAGACGCGCCAGCTCGCTGGCTTCATCCAGACGCAGCAGCGGCAGCAGACAGGCATCTTTTACTTTACGCGGATCCGCGCTGTAAACCCCGGCGACATCGCTCCAGATGGTTACGCGGGAAACCCCCGCCAACGCGCCAACCTGCGTCGCCGAGTAGTCGGAGCCGTTACGCCCCAGCAGTACCGTCTCACCGGCGTTGCTGCGACTAATGAAACCGGTAACGACCAGGCGTTTGCCCGGATGCTGCGCCAGCAGTTGCTGCAGCAATGGGTAAGAAAGACCTTCATCCACCTGCGGCTGAGCGCCGCGCTCGGCACGTAAAAAATCGCGCGCATCCAGCCAGGCTGACTCCAGCCCCTGTTGGTTAAGGACGGCAGACATCAAACGCGCCGACCACACCTCGCCATGCCCGACGACTTCAGCATAGACGGCATCATTCACGCCGCTGTCGAGTAATCCGGCCAGGCGCTCCAGATCGTGAATAAACGCGCCGATCAGCCCATCCGCCACCTCAGGAGGTAACAAACCGCTGATAAGCTCACTCTGATAGCGACGTAACGCCTGTTGAACCTGATGCGCAGACAGACGATCGGTCTGGCTTAATTTTAGCCAGCTAATCAACTGGTTAGTGGTACTGCCTGCGGCTGAAACAACCATCATGTCATCAGGCTGCGAGTACTCCGCCATAATGCCTGCGACACGCAGATAACATTTCACATCAGCCAGACTACTACCACCAAATTTGTGCAGTTGACGACCCTTCGTCCCTGCCTGCGCAATCACACTCATGTTTACCCCTTGTTTGCAGCCCGGAAGCCATTTTCCAGGTCGGCAATTAAATCTTCGCCATCTTCAATACCGGTGGAGATACGCAACAGCGTTTCCGAAATTCCGGCAGCAGCACGCGCTTCTGGCGCCATTCCCGCGTGTGTCATGGTTGCGGCATGGGAGATCAGACTTTCAACGCCCCCTAACGATTCCGCCAGCGTAAACAATGACAACCCGCCGAGGAAGCGACGCAGCGTTTGCTCATCGCCATCCAGCTCAAAACTCAACATCGCGCCAAACCCTTTTTGCTGACGCGCGGCAATCTCATGGCCCTGATTATCCGGCAATGACGGGTGATACAATTTTTTCACCAGCGGCTGAGTTTGCAGATAATCCACAATCGCCTGAGCATTACGTTGCGCCACCTCCATACGAGGTGACAGAGTACGCAGGCCGCGCAACAGCAGATAACTATCAAACGCGCCGCCGGTCACACCAATATTATTCGCCCACCATGCCAGTTCAGTGACCATTTCCGGATCTTTTGCTATCACCACACCAGCCACTACGTCGGAGTGACCGTTTAAATATTTCGTGCATGAATGCAACACCAGATCGGCGCCTAATGCCAGTGGATTTTGCAGTGCCGGGCTTAAAAAAGTGTTGTCCACCACGCTGACCGCACCAGCCTCGCGCGCCAGCTGGCAGATTTTCGCGATATCCACCACGCGCAACAGCGGGTTGCTTGGGCTTTCTACCAGCACCAGCTTCGGTTTTTCCGCCAGTGCCGCCTGCAACGCCTGCTCATCTCCTTGATCGACAAACAGTACGCGATAACAGCCACGCTTTGCCAGGCTGTCAAACAGACGATAGCTTCCGCCGTAGCAGTCGTGCGGTGCGACCAGCAGATCGCCAGGCTTGAGGAATACCGTAGTCACCAGATGAATCGCCGACATGCCGGTATTGGTCAGTACTGCCCCCGCCCCACCTTCCAGTTCCGCCAGCGCACGCTGAACGACATCACGCGTTGGGTTACCGCGGCGCGAATAGTCATGGGCGCGAGGCTCATTAAAACCGGTAAAGTTATAGGTGCTGGAGAGGTGGATCGGCGGGACAACGCAACCGTACTGTTCGTCGTCATTTAACCCGCTACGCACTGCGATGGTGGCCTGTTTACGCGTCATATTGAGGAGATCCTGGCTGAGTCGGTGAAAAGTCAGACACCAGAGTAATCATAGTTACGATAGCCGTCAATACATCTGGACATCTAAACTTCTTTGCGTATAGATTGAGCAAACCGGAAATAGCCGTTAAAATTATATGCATTAGCGTACATCTGCGTCGGCTTACTTCGTGTCAGGGCCACGCCACTACGATAAACTACGCGCAATTATGGTCCGGGCTCAGGTTCTGGCCTCAATATTAATGACAAAGAGGATTAGGTATCTCATGGCTGAATGGAGCGGCGAATATATCAGCCCATACGCTGAGCACGGTAAGAAGAGTGAGCAAGTCAAAAAAATTACGGTTTCCATTCCTCTGAAGGTGTTAAAAATCCTTACCGATGAACGCACGCGTCGTCAGGTTAACAACCTGCGTCACGCCACCAACAGCGAACTGCTGTGTGAAGCGTTTCTGCATGCTTTTACCGGGCAACCATTACCCAACGATGACGACCTGCGTAAAGAGCGCAGCGATGAAATCCCGGAAGAAGCAAAGGTAATTATGCGTGAACTGGGTATCAACCCGGAAACGTGGGAATACTGATTTTTCAAGACAGATGAGAAAAGGCGGGATTACTCCCGCCGCTTCTCACTACGTTACTTACTGATACCATTAATCTTATTCAATGTTTCTTCCATTTTGAGCGTCTCTTTACGGTTCAATGGATAGAAATAAATCAGAATGACCGCTGCCAAGAACAGGCATAAAGCCGGTAACAGATTTGCCATCGTATAGATGTTTTCCTGCACAATGCTGGTTTGCACAGCGCCGCCCGTTGACGAAGATTGATAACCAATGATGGCCAGCATAAAGCCGCCAATAGCCCCTGCGCACGCCTGGCCAACCTTGCGGGCGAAGAAGTTCACGCCATAGACGGTCCCATCTTCACGATCGCCGGTGACATACTGGTGATAATCACACACATCGGTCATAAACGCCCAAATCATCAGGTTGAATAACCCGGCCCCCAGCGTCGCCAGGAACAGGAAAACCAAATAAACCTTCGCGTCGGTAATGTGGGTGAAGTACATAATCACATACATGGCTACCGCAAAGAGCAGCGCGCCTACGCTGGCTTCTTTCTTACCAAAACGCTTCGTGAGCCAGGATGCTGAGGGTGCCAGCAAAACCAGAGAGCCAAAGGTGAAGAGCAATGCAACGGACATGGCCTCTTTGTTATGGAAATAGTCATTAAACAGGTAAGTCATGTTGGTACCAGACAACCCCTGATTAATCACAATCAGCAGATCCACAACCACTAAAACAATCAGCGCTTTATTGCGTATCAACCCCTTCAGCAGCACAGAAACCGGCATGCTCTCTTTTCTTTCCACCCGCACGCGTTCCGTCGTTAACTGACAGGTCAACGTTAAAAAGATAAACCCCAGCACAGAACAACCAATGGCAATCCAGAAGAAATGCTGCCCAGAGATCACCTGGCTTCCGTCCACCAGAGTGGTGTACATCAGGATCGGAATAAAAAAGCCGGTTGTCCCGCCACCGATGGCGGACCCTACGCTGCGCCAGGTTGACAGCGATACGCGATCTTCCGGATTCGAGCTAATCGCCGCAGACATGGCGCCATACGGAATACTCACTGTCGATAACAGCGAACCGTAAATAAAATAGGAACAGCAGATGTAGATAATTTTCGCCGTATAAGAAAAATCATGCACAAACGGCAGGAACAGAACGACCGCAATGATGCAAAACGGGTACTTCATGCGGCGCACCCAGGGGTTAAATCGTCCATGAGCCGTCAGTTTAGAGGTATCACATAAGCGCCCTACGCCAACGTCGACAAACGCATCAAAGAGTTTGGTCACAAAATAGAGTGAACCAACAATAACACCGGAAATACCGAGTACGTTGGTGTAATAAATCATTAAAAAACTATTTACCAGTCCAAGAATAAAACAGGTTCCGAGGTCACCACATAAATAACCGAATTTATCTCTTAATCCGAAAGGCCTGACGGCAATATTTTGATTGCTTCCGATCATTGTTCCATCATTAGACATGATGTTAACTCCTTAGACACATTATTCACGCAAACTATGCGTATACCGATGCTCAGCGTAATAAATCGATACGAAGTATATTAACGGTCAGAAGTTATAACCGAGACCAACGCGATAGCGGGTCTGACGATCGTCTGTAGTTGTGGTGTTATACCCCGAGGAAACGTTACCTACCTCAACAAATGGAACCCATGAGCCTATTTTATACGCCACACGGAAGTTATATTCGTAATCGTCTTTTCGGTTGTTATATAAATCTTCGCTATCGGCAATTTTATAAATACCGTTCAGCTCAAACATCCAGTCATTGATGTTGTAACCGAGCCATGCTTCCGGACGATAGACCATGCGGTCATCCTTGCCGTCAGTGTTTCTGCGCATGTACTCCTGACGATAGCGGAACGCGGTCCACCAATGGTCATTGATGTTATACTGCACGCGGATATAAGGCTTATAAATCGCGATGTTATCGCCCGTTTCGATCGCAATACCCGGCTGCCAGACAAGGTCCTTCCAGGTGAACTGGTAGCTCGCCGTATACTCGTTGCCATTACTTTCCATATTATTCCACGCATCATTAGATTGCGTATTTTCGGAACGTGAAATGGCCTCGACTGCCACACCAAAACCCGTAGCAAAACGATGCGACATATAAACACGGTCGTAATTACGACCATCATCATAATATTCATGTCGATAATCAACATAACCCGCTTGCGCGGCCGCAGAGAATAATGAAATCAGTAATAACGCGGATTTAAATTTCATGACCATCCCTCTTCACACTAAATCTAGGAAATTGCCCATCTCGCTCCGTCCATAAATGAAGAAACGATGAAGGAATAAGAATAATTTTATATTTCCACGAAAGTGTATTTTAGAAAGAAGGAAGAAACCTTTGGTATTTTGCCAAAGATTGGCATAAGTGGCAAAAACAAGAAGATAAAAAGGACGCAGATCACCAGTTGAAACATTTTATCGTAAAAATAAAAACGCTGTTTTATTTATTAAATAAAAGACATTATTCAATACATCAATACGAATTTCAGTCTGCAGGCGCAGATACAAAAAAAGCGCCATAAGGCGCTTTTTTCTGACAGCTGAAACTTACTTGCTGCCTGGGATGCTGAAACGCTTGTTGAAGCGATCAACACGGCCACCGGTAGCAACATCACGCTGCTTGCCAGTATAGAACGGGTGGCACTGACCGCACACGTCCAGGTTCAGATCGTGACCGACGGTAGAGCGGATTTTCATGACGTTACCGCAAGAGCAGTTTGCAGTAATTTCTTCGTATTTCGGGTGAATATCTTTTTTCATGGGAAAACCTCGGTTTAAGGCCGCGTCGCTCTTCCAGCCCTAACGCCAGACACCACGCGATGTTAATTATTCCCCGTCACCTTTCACGCTGCATCAACAGCCTGAAACTCTCGGGTAATGGTCATTGTTTGACGCAATCAATTTGCATCAAAGGCGGCGAATCATACAGAAATTAACCTGCTCATGCAAACTGATCCGCATTCTACCCTTCACTAATGTGTATACTAACCCGCCAGATTTCAAGTCAGGATGATTCAATGCCCGTTGCGCACGTTGCCTTACCCGTTCCGCTACCTCGCACCTTTGACTACCTTCTGCCAGAAGGCATGAGCGCCAAAGCTGGGTGTCGTGTACGCGTGCCCTTTGGCAAGCAACAGGAGCGCGTGGGCATCGTTCTATCCGTCAGCGAGCACAGCGAACTGCCGCTGAGCGAATTGAAAGCCGTTCTCGAAGTGCTGGACAGCGAGCCGGTTTATTCGACCTCCGTCTGGCGTCTGCTGCTGTGGGCGGCTGACTATTATCACCATCCTATCGGCGACGTACTGTTTCACGCCCTACCGATTCTGCTGCGCCAGGGACGCCCGGCGACAAACGCGCCCATATGGTACTGGTTTGCCACTGAAGAAGGTCAGGTTATTGATCTCAACAGCCTCAAGCGCTCTCCCAAGCAACAGCAGGCGCTGGCTGCGCTACGCCAGGGAAAAATCTGGCGCGACCAGGTGGCTGAGCTCGAATTTAATGACGCCGCATTACAGGCGCTGCGGAAAAAAGGGCTGTGCGATCTGGCGAGCGAAACGCCTGGTTTTAGCGACTGGCGTACCCACTACGCGGTTTCCGGTGAGCGTCTTCGACTGAACACCGAGCAAGCCACCGCCGTCGGAGCAATTCACAGCGCCGCGGACAGTTTTAGCGCCTGGCTATTAGCGGGCGTGACGGGCTCAGGCAAAACAGAGGTCTATCTAAGCGTACTGGAAAATGTCCTGGCCCAGGGCAAACAGGCGCTGGTGATGGTGCCGGAGATTGGCCTGACGCCGCAAACTATTGCCCGTTTTCGCGAACGCTTCAATGCGCCAGTCGAAGTCCTGCACTCCGGTTTGAACGACAGCGAACGTCTTTCGGCCTGGTTGAAAGCAAAAAATGGCGAAGCGGCGATTGTTATCGGCACGCGCTCGTCGCTGTTTACACCGTTTAAAAATCTCGGCGTGATTGTCATCGACGAAGAGCATGACAGCTCTTATAAACAGCAGGAAGGCTGGCGCTATCATGCGCGCGATCTCGCGGTTTATCGCGCCCACAGCGAGCAGATCCCGATTATTCTCGGCTCAGCCACTCCGGCTCTGGAAACGCTGTGCAACGTGCGACAGAAAAAATATCGCATGCTACGCCTGACGCGACGTGCCGGAAATGCGCGCCCCGCCACTCAGCACGTGCTGGATCTCAAAGGTCAGCAGGTGCAGGCCGGACTCGCCCCTGCGCTTATCACCCGTATGCGTCAGCACCTGCAGGCGGATAACCAGGTGATTCTGTTTTTGAACCGCCGGGGCTTTGCTCCTGCGCTGCTGTGCCATGACTGCGGCTGGATTGCCGAATGTCCGCGCTGCGATCACTACTACACGCTGCATCAGGCACAGCACCATTTACGCTGCCACCACTGCGACAGCCAGCGCCCAATACCACGTCAGTGCCCTTCCTGCGGCTCAACGCATATGGTTCCGGTTGGACTCGGCACCGAACAGCTTGAGCAGGCTCTGGCCCCTTTTTTCCCCGGCGTGCCAATCTCACGCATCGATCGCGACACCACCAGCCGTAAAGGGTCGCTGGAGCAGCATCTGGCGGAAGTACATCGCGGCGGCGCACGAATTCTGATCGGCACGCAAATGCTGGCCAAAGGCCACCACTTCCCGGACGTCACCCTGGTGGCGCTTCTGGACGTTGACGGCGCGCTGTTCTCTGCAGATTTCCGGTCAGCAGAACGCTTCGCCCAGCTTTACACGCAGGTCTCCGGGCGAGCAGGACGCGCCGGGAAACAGGGCGAAGTGGTGCTACAAACGCACCATCCTGAGCATCCGCTGCTGCAAACTTTGCTGTACAAAGGTTATGACGCGTTTGCCGAGCAGGCGCTGGCCGAGCGACAAACGCTCCAACTTCCACCGTGGACCAGCCATGTGATCGTGCGTGCAGAAGATCATAACAACCAGCATGCGCCTATGTTCTTACAACAGTTGCGAAATCTGATCCAGGCCAGTCCGCTTGCCGATGACAAACTGTGGGTGCTCGGCCCGGTTCCCGCCCTGACTCCCAAGCGCGGCGGTCGCTATCGCTGGCAAATTTTGTTGCAACATCCGTCGCGAATTCGCCTGCAGCATATCGTCAGCGGCACGCTGGCGCTGATCAATACGTTACCCGATGCACGTAAGGTTAAATGGGTGCTGGATGTCGATCCCATCGAGGGATAATCCCTCACGATGCGAGGCGGATCGTAAAATTAAAGATCCATCACACTTTTTATGAAAATTCTGTAACCGCTTCCATTAACTATCTGATAAAAATGTTTCAGATGAAGGCTATTCAAGGACGAGTCTGTGCCAGCAGCTCTCTGGCGAGGAGAAAGAGTGAAACCGAATAAGCAGGTTGCCGCCGCTACGATGAAAGATGTTGCTCTGAAGGCGAAAGTCTCAACGGCAACCGTATCCCGCGCATTAATGAACCCGGACAAAGTCTCGCAGTCAACCCGTAACAAGGTTGAACAGGCAGCGCTGGAAGTGGGATATTTACCCCAATCAATGGGACGCAACGTTAAGCGTAATGAATCACGTACCATTCTGGTGATTGTGCCGGATATCTGCGATCCGTTTTTTAGCGAAGTGATTCGCGGCATAGAAGTGACCGCCGCTGAGCAGGGATATCTGGTGCTTATCGGCGACTGCGCCCACCAGAATCAGCAGGAAAAGACCTTCCTCAACCTCATTATCACCAAGCAGATCGATGGCATGGTGCTGCTCAGTTCGCGCCTGCCGTTTGATGCCAGCGTGGAAGAGCAGCGCAACTTGCCGCCGATGGTCATGTCCAACGAGTTCGCGCCAGAGCTGGAACTCCCCACCGTGCACATTGATAATCTCACCGCCGCCTTCAACGCGATGAACTATCTGCTGGAACTGGGGCATAAACGCATTGGCTGTATCGCCGGACCAGAGGATATGCCGCTGTGCCATTACCGTCTGCAAGGTTACGTTCAGGCATTGCGCCGCAGTGGAATTACGGTCGATCCGCATTTCATCGCGCGCGGTGACTTTACCTATGAAGCGGGAGCCAATGCGCTTAAGCAACTCCTTGAGCTTCCACAGCCACCTACTGCGGTCTTTTGCCACAGCGATGTCATGGCGCTGGGGGCACTCTCTTACGCCAAACGTCAGGGTCTGAAGGTACCTGACGATTTATCCATCATTGGCTTTGATAATATTTCGCTCACGGAATTTTGTGATCCACCCCTGACAACCGTCGCACAGCCGCGTTTCGATATCGGACGTGAAGCTATGCTGTTACTGCTCGATCAACTACAAGGTCAGAACGTCAGCAGTGGCTCACGTTTACTGGACTGCGAGCTTATTATTCGGGGCACTACCCGGGCACTGACGTAAAGTAAAGTGCTTTCGGACTCCCCTGTCTGGTCAAAGGCCCGCCGCTTAAGTAACATGGCGGGCTGACGAACGAATAAATACAGCGAAACGATAGTGGCACAACGAGATTATGTACGTCGCGGCCAACCGGCACCTTCGCGGCGCAAGAAGAGCACATCACGGAAAAAACAACGCAATACGCCTGCGGTATCGCCCGCTATGGTTGCTATTGCTGCAGCCGTACTCGTGACCTTTATCGGTGGTCTGTACTTCATTACGCATCACAAGAAAGAAGAGTCCGAAACGCTGCAAAACCAGAAAGTCACCGGTAATGGCATCCCGCCAAAACCGGAAGAGCGCTGGCGATACATCAAAGAGCTGGAAAGCCGTCAGCCTGGCGTACGTGCGCCTACCGAACCGTCTGCAGGCGGCGAGGTACTGAACGCCGATCAGCTTACCAATGAGCAGCGCCAGTTGTTGGCGCAAATGCAGGCCGATATGCGCCAACAGCCAACGCAGCTCAACGAAGTACCGTGGAACGAACAAACTGCTGAACAACGCCAGCAAACGCTGCAGCGTCAACGTCAGGTGCAACAGCAGCAGTGGAATAACACCCAACAGCAGGCTCAACAGCCGCGCCAACGGGTAACAGAACAGCCGTACCAGCAGCAGCAAACGCGTACTGCGCAAGCCGCACCGGTACAGCAGCCGAAGGCGCAGCCAAAACCGGCGGCCCAACAGCCGTATCAGGATCTACTGCAAACACCTGCGCATACCACCGCCGCTCAGCCGAAAACGCAGCCGGCCGCGCCGATAACAAATGAAACGCAGCCGCCAAAACAGACGGCGGAGAAAAAAGATGAACGCCGCTGGATGGTACAGTGCGGCTCATTTAAAGGCGCTGAGCAGGCAGAATCCGTGCGCGCGCAGTTGGCTTTTGAAGGCTTCAACTCACGTATTACCACCAATAACGGCTGGAATCGCGTGGTCATTGGTCCGGTCAAAGGCAAAGAGAATGCCGACAACACCATCAGCCGCCTGAAAGTTGCTGGTCACACAAACTGCATTCGACTCGCCACTGGGGGTTGAAACCCCCAAAATCCCCCCCATCTATACTTGCATTACGCCCCGCATACTGCGCGGGGCCTGTGTTTTGCATTTGTAACCAAGGGGTCTGCTCGTGACAACAATAGTAAGCGTACGCCGTAACGGCCATGTGGTAATCGCCGGTGATGGTCAGGCCACACTGGGTAACACCGTAATGAAAGGCAACGTGAAGAAAGTCCGCCGTCTGTACAACGACAAAGTCATCGCGGGCTTTGCGGGCGGTACTGCGGATGCATTCACGCTGTTTGAACTGTTTGAACGCAAGCTGGAAATGCACCAGGGTCACCTGGTGAAAGCTGCCGTTGAACTGGCAAAAGACTGGCGTACCGACCGTATGCTGCGCAAACTCGAAGCGCTGCTGGCCGTTGCGGATGAAACTGCATCACTCATCATCACCGGTAACGGCGACGTCATCCAGCCAGAAAACGATCTGATTGCCATCGGCTCCGGCGGTCCCTACGCCCAGGCTGCTGCACGCGCTCTGCTGGAAAACACCGAGCTTGGCGCACGCGAGATTGCTGAGAAAGCGTTGGATATTGCAGGGGATATCTGCATTTATACCAACCACTTCCATACCATCGAAGAATTGAACTCCAAAGCGTAAGGATCCCCCATGTCTGAAATGACCCCACGCGAAATTGTCAGCGAACTGAACAAACACATCATCGGCCAGGATAACGCTAAGCGTTCCGTGGCGATTGCCCTGCGTAACCGCTGGCGCCGCATGCAGCTCAACGAAGAGCTGCGCCATGAAGTTACGCCGAAAAACATTCTGATGATTGGCCCAACCGGCGTCGGTAAAACCGAAATCGCCCGTCGTCTGGCAAAACTGGCCAACGCGCCGTTCATCAAAGTTGAAGCAACAAAATTCACCGAAGTCGGCTATGTTGGTAAAGAAGTTGACTCTATCATCCGCGATCTGACCGATGCTGCCATCAAAATGGTCCGCGTTCAGGCCATCGAGAAAAACCGCTTCCGTGCCGAAGAGATGGCGGAAGAGCGCATTCTCGACGTGCTGATCCCACCGGCTAAAAATAACTGGGGACAGTCAGAGCAGCCGCAGGAACCTTCTGCAGCGCGTCAGGCGTTCCGTAAAAAACTGCGTGAAGGCCAGTTGGATGATAAAGAGATCGAAATCGATCTCGCGGCCGCACCGATGGGCGTTGAAATCATGGCGCCTCCGGGAATGGAAGAGATGACCAGCCAGCTACAGTCCATGTTCCAGAACCTGGGCGGTCAGAAGCAAAAACCGCGTAAGCTGAAAATCAAAGACGCGATGAAGCTGCTGATTGAAGAAGAAGCGGCCAAACTGGTGAATCCGGAAGAGCTGAAACAGGAAGCTATCGACGCCGTTGAGCAACACGGAATCGTGTTTATCGACGAAATCGACAAAATCTGTAAGCGCGGCGAATCCTCCGGCCCGGACGTGTCCCGTGAAGGCGTACAGCGCGACCTGCTGCCGCTGGTTGAAGGCTGCACGGTCTCCACTAAACACGGTATGGTGAAAACAGACCACATTCTGTTTATTGCCTCTGGCGCATTCCAGGTAGCGAAACCGTCTAACCTGATCCCGGAACTGCAGGGTCGTCTGCCGATTCGTGTCGAGCTGCAGGCGCTGACCACCAGCGATTTTGAGCGTATCCTTACCGAACCGAATGCCTCCATCACCGTCCAGTACAAAGCGCTGATGGCGACCGAAGGTGTGGACATCAACTTCACCGAATCGGGCATTAAACGCATTGCCGAAGCGGCCTGGCAGGTCAATGAAACCACCGAAAACATCGGTGCACGTCGTCTGCATACCGTTCTCGAGCGTCTGATGGAAGATATTTCCTATGATGCGAGCGATTTAAACGGCCAAAGCATCACAATTGATGCCGAATATGTGAGCAAACATCTGGATGCGCTGGTCGCAGATGAAGATCTGAGCCGTTTTATCCTATAATCGCGTTCAATGCATTTTCATCACTGTTGATGGGGCTGATAAAGCCCCATTTTTATTGGCGCTAAATATGACTGAACAACAAAAAATTAGCCGCTCACAAGCCTGGCTGGAAAGTTTACGACCTAAGACCTTACCGCTCGCCTTCGCGGCGATCATCGTCGGTACGGCATTAGCATGGTGGCAAGGATACTTCGATCCGCTGGTTGCTCTGTTGGCATTGATTACGGCAGGACTGCTGCAAATTCTGTCCAACCTCGCTAACGACTATGGCGATGCCGTCAAAGGCAGCGACAAGCCCGACCGCATTGGACCACTGCGCGGTATGCAAAAAGGGGTTATCACCCAACAGCAGATGAAGCGTGCGCTGATCGTTACCGTGGTGTTGATCTGTCTGTCGGGTCTGGCCCTGGTTGCTGTGGCCTGCCACACGCTGGCGGATTTTGTCGGTTTCCTGGTACTTGGGGGCCTGTCGATTATCGCGGCGATCACCTACACTGTGGGTAATCGCCCTTACGGATATATCGGTCTGGGCGATATTTCCGTGCTGGTATTCTTTGGCTGGCTTAGCGTGATGGGAAGCTGGTATCTGCAGGCGCATACGCTGATTCCGGCGCTGATTCTGCCTGCCACCGCCTGTGGCCTGCTGGCAACTGCCGTGCTCAACGTCAACAACCTGCGCGATATCAACAGCGACAGAGAGAACGGCAAGAACACGCTGGTAGTACGTTTAGGTGCCGTCAATGCCCGCCGCTACCATGCCTGCCTGCTGATGGGTACGCTGGTCTGCCTGGCGCTGTTTAACCTGTTTTCGCTACAAAGTCTGTGGGGATGGCTGTTTATCCTTGCCGCTCCGCTGCTTTTCAAACAGGCGCGTTACGTGATGCGCGAAATGGATCCTGCGGCAATGCGTCCGATGCTGGAACGCACCGTAAAAGCGGCACTATTAACTAACTTGCTGTTTGTCGTTGGAATTTTCTTAAGTCAGTGGTCTCTTTAACTGACAAATATCAATTAACAATTGATGATTTTGCCAACAGTACACATAGCGCGATATACTAAAAATTCTCGCAGCAACTGAACGTTAAGCCTATGAAATACGATACATCCGAGCTTTGTGACATCTATCAGGAAGATGTCAACGTCGTGGAACCGCTGTTCTCTAACTTTGGAGGACGGTTGTCGTTTGGCGGACAAATCATCACGGTAAAATGTTTCGAGGACAACGGGTTGCTGTACGATCTGCTCGAACAAAATGGCCGTGGTCGCATTCTGCTGGTCGATGGCGGCGGTTCTGTCCGTCGTGCGCTAGTCGATGCCGAACTGGCACGACTGGCCGTACAGAATGAATGGGAAGGTCTGGTCATCTACGGCTCAGTCCGCCAGGTAGACGATCTGGAAGAACTGGATATCGGCATTCAGGCGATTGCCGCAATTCCGGTAGGTGCTTCAGGAGAGGGGATTGGGGAAAGCGATGTGCGCGTCAACTTTGGCGGCGTGACATTCTTCTCCGGCGACCACCTGTACGCCGACAACACCGGGATAATCCTCTCCGAAGACCCGCTCGATATCGAGTAAGTGAAAAAGGCCATCAGCAAGTTTGATGGCCTTTTATTTTCTTCATTCATCCGATTTGTAGTGAATGACCTTAACATCATAATTCCCAGCTCTTGCTTCAACAACGACACTCATCATCTCGCGACTTGCAGGATAAGATTCAACGTATGCGTTTAATTTTTCTTCTGCTCTGTGAATATCATTCTTAGGTATCCCCGTAAAAACTATTTCACTGCGTTGAAGATGGCTACCCTCATCTGTATGGCTTACAAAAAACCAGTCGCTGGATACCCTTGGAACCTGTTTAATCAATTTCGGCGTTAATAACTGATAAATTAATAAATCATGCTGCGTATAACATTTTTTTGTAAAGACACTCACCATGAAATAACAATAAAGCAGCGCAAAAAAAAGCATAGATACAATAATAACACCTAATCGTCGAAACGTCATATACGGCGTTCCCGAACATAATTTGGATTCACAACTGGTTTTATTACATCCATAAATAAGTGTAAGGCCAAAAATCCTGTAAGGATTCGAAACGATGTGACGTACTCAAGAATATAGACAAAGCAATACCTTGCAGAATTCGCTCCTGCAATCCTCGTCGCACCATGAATCTACGATATATACCAGTATTAATATTTAGACCGTGAATGCTTTTAGACATACTTTGATGGTAATTTACTTCATAAAATTCACTATCACCACCACGAGGTCTTGTCATTTCAAACCATAATTTTTCAGCGCCTGCCGGATTAGCGTGGCCTAAATCAATCCACCCTAGGTTATCTGTATAGATAAGACCATATCTAATATCTCTGGTGATAAATCGATCCGAATTATCAATAATATCGTTTCTTTTTGTCATATCGTATTCTTTGAAATTTGAGAATTACGATATCCTAAAGTCTACATAGTAAAAAGGCATCCATTATGGATGCCTTTTTAAAGAAATCAGAATTAGACTTCTTCCATACGCCCCAACAGGGCATGCAGACGATCCTGCCAGCCGTTCTGCTGTTCTTTCAGGTTGTTGTTCTCACGCTCCAGCTCTTCACGCTGCTGCTGTGCAGACTGAACTTCCTGCGACAGTGAGTTGTTCTTTTCTTTCAGCTCTTCGATTTCCATCTGCAACAGCGTGATGGTATCAATCGCCTGCTGTACTTTTGCTTCCAGTTTCTCAAACACTTCTAATGACATCGTCATACCTCTCCTGAATTGCAAGGCGTTGATGGATAAAAATCCTCGTCCCGATAACCGGCGACGCCTTAATAAAAACGAGCGCACTCTACTTAACACCGATTGTATGAAGCCGCGTCATCCCTGTCCAGCGGCATCCCGCGCAGATTGCGGTTTGCAACACTTTTCGTCTTTCTCCTGGTGACATTACTATCATAACTCTTAAGTGTTAACGAATTGATCATTGAAATGATTCAGCTCACACTATTTTTGTATAACAAATACCGCGAAATGGCGCGATAACGCTCATTTTGTTGATGGAGTACACACATTTCAATTTCGATACTTCTCGTTTTTGAGCGTTAACGATAAATTAACAGTGTGCCTACCGGCTCCGGGGATGTCAGTGACCTTCTCGCATACAATAAACATTAAACTCTCTTCAGGATCCGATTATGAGTCAAACATCAACCTTAAAAGGCCAGTGCATTGCTGAATTCCTCGGTACCGGGTTGTTGATTTTCTTCGGTGTGGGATGTGTCGCTGCACTCAAAGTTGCTGGGGCTACTTTTGGTCAGTGGGAAATCAGTATCATCTGGGGTCTGGGGGTAGCGATGGCTATCTATCTGACCGCAGGCGTTTCTGGTGCACACCTGAATCCAGCGGTAACCATCGCACTCTGGCTGTTCGCCTGTTTTGATAAACGCAAAGTTGCTCCTTTTATTATTTCGCAAATTGCCGGCGCCTTTTGCGCAGCGGCACTGGTTTACGGGCTTTATTACAATCTTTTCATCGATTTCGAACAAACTAACCATATCGTGCGCGGCAGTACCGAAAGCCTGGGTCTGGCAGGTACTTTCTCGACCTATCCGAACCCGCATATCAATTTTGTGCAGGCCTTCGCGGTTGAAATGGTCATTACCGCTATTCTAATGGGGCTGATTCTGGCTCTGACCGACGATGGTAACGGTGTACCTCGTGGTCCGCTGGCACCACTGCTGATCGGCTTGTTGATCGCCGTTATTGGTGCTTCCATGGGTCCGCTAACAGGTTTTGCGATGAACCCGGCACGTGACTTCGGACCGAAACTCTTCGCCTGGATGGCCGGATGGGGTGAGATTGCCTTCACGGGTGGTCGTGATATCCCTTACTTCCTGGTCCCGGTGTTTGGCCCGATTACCGGCGCGATTTTAGGCGCATGGGCATATCGCAAACTGATTGGTCGCCATTTACCGTGCGATGTCTGCGCGATTGAAGAGAAAGACGTTGCGACCAACACTCAACAAAAAGCTTCGCAGTAATGTGACTACGGGACAAATAATCATGACTGAAAAAAAATATATCGTTGCGCTCGACCAGGGCACCACCAGCTCCCGCGCGGTCGTAATGGACCACGATGCGAATATAGTTAGCGTTTCACAGCGCGAATTCGAGCAAATCTACCCGAAAGCAGGTTGGGTAGAACATGACCCAATGGAAATTTGGGCAACCCAAAGCTCCACGCTGGTAGAAGTTCTGGCGAAAGCCGATATCAGTTCCGATGAAATTGCAGCGATCGGTATTACCAACCAGCGTGAAACCACCATCGTCTGGGAGCGTGAGACCGGTAAACCTATCTATAACGCAATTGTGTGGCAGTGTCGTCGTACCGCGGATATCTGCGAAAAGCTCAAGCGCGACGGTATGGAAGAGTACATCCGTAATAACACGGGTCTGGTAATTGACCCGTACTTTTCCGGCACTAAAGTGAAGTGGATCCTCGACCACGTGGAAGGCTCACGTGAGCGCGCTCGTCGCGGCGAACTGCTGTTCGGTACGGTAGACACCTGGCTTATCTGGAAAATGACGCAGGGACGCGTACACGTAACGGATTACACCAACGCCTCTCGTACCATGCTGTTCAACATCCACTCCCTGGACTGGGATGACACGATGCTGGATGCGCTGGATATTCCGCGTGCAATGCTGCCAGAAGTGCGTCGTTCTTCTGAAGTGTACGGCCAGACCAACATCGGTGGTAAAGGCGGCATTCGTATTCCTATCTCCGGTATTGCCGGTGACCAGCAGGCCGCTCTGTTTGGCCAGCTGTGCGTGAAGGAAGGGATGGCGAAAAACACTTACGGTACCGGCTGCTTCATGCTGATGAACACTGGCGAGAAAGCCGTTAAGTCCGAAAATGGACTACTGACCACCATCGCCTGTGGACCGACCGGGGAAGTGAACTACGCGTTGGAAGGTGCGGTATTTATGGCTGGCGCATCCATCCAGTGGCTGCGCGATGAAATGAAACTCATCAGCGATGCATTCGACTCTGAATATTTCGCCACCAAAGTGAAAGACACCAACGGCGTATACGTCGTTCCGGCATTCACAGGCCTTGGCGCACCGTACTGGGACCCGTATGCACGCGGAGCCATCTTCGGCCTGACCCGTGGCGTAAACTCCAACCACATCATCCGCGCAACGCTTGAGTCTATCGCTTACCAGACCCGCGACGTACTGGAAGCGATGCAGGCTGACTCCGGTATTCGCCTGCACGCCCTGCGCGTTGATGGCGGTGCGGTCGCCAACAACTTCCTGATGCAGTTCCAGTCCGATATTCTCGGCACGCGCGTTGAGCGCCCTGAAGTCCGCGAAGTCACCGCATTGGGTGCGGCGTACCTTGCCGGTCTGGCAGTAGGTTTCTGGCAGAATCTGGATGAACTGCAGGAGAAAGCGGTCATCGAGCGTGAATTCCGCCCTGGCATCGAAACCACCGAGCGTAATTTCCGTTACAGCGGCTGGAAAAAAGCGGTCAAACGCGCCATGGCGTGGGAAGATCACGACGAGTAATTCGTCATTGCCGGATGGCGACTTTACCTTGTCCGGCAATATCTTCGTGCGGGGGCAACCCCGCACACACATCAATAATCTAGTCCCCTCCCCTGTGCTACACTTCGCGCCATTCCTTTCAGCTACGAGTTTGCAATGAGACGAGAACTTGCCATTGAATTTTCACGCGTGACCGAAGCGGCCGCGCTGGCTGGCTATAAATGGCTGGGCCGCGGCGATAAAAATACCGCTGATGGCGCGGCGGTGAACGCCATGCGTATTATGCTCAACCAGGTCAACATCGACGGCACCATCGTGATTGGCGAGGGTGAGATTGATGAAGCGCCGATGCTGTTTATCGGCGAGAAAGTCGGAACCGGCCACGGTGATGCGGTCGACATCGCCGTCGATCCTATCGAAGGCACGCGTATGACGGCAATGGGCCAGGCGAATGCGCTGGCGGTGCTGGCTGTAGGCGATAAAGGCTGTTTCCTGAACGCGCCAGACATGTACATGGAAAAGCTGATTGTCGGTCCTGGCGCAAAAGGGTCCATCGACCTGAATCTGTCGCTGGAAACCAACCTGCGAAACATTGCAGCCGCGCTGAACAAACCACTGAGTGACCTGACCGTCACCATCCTGGCAAAACCACGCCATGACGAGGTTATTGCAGAGATGGCGAAACTGGGCGTGCGCGTCTTCGCCATTCCTGACGGCGACGTTGCGGCCTCGATTCTGACCTGTATGCCTGACAGCGAAGTTGACGTGCTGTACGGTATTGGCGGCGCACCGGAAGGCGTGGTTTCCGCGGCCGTCATCCGCGCGCTGGACGGCGACATGCAGGGCCGCCTGCTGGCGCGCCATGACGTCAAAGGCGACAGCGAAGAGAACCGTCGTATTGGCGAACAGGAACTGGCCCGCTGCACCGCGATGGGCATTGAAGCGGGCAAAGCGCTGCGTCTGGATGAAATGGCGCGCAGCGACAACGTCATTTTCTCCGCTACCGGCATCACCAAAGGCGATCTGCTGGAAGGGATCAGCCGTAAAGGCAATATCGCAACCACCGAAACGCTGTTGATCCGCGGCAAATCACGCACGATCCGCCGCATTCAGTCGATTCACTACCTCGATCGCAAAGATCCCGATGTGCAGGCGCACATCCTGTAATTGATTTGATCAATAGAGCCTTCCAGCCCATCCGGGCTGGAAATCTTTCGTCCAACGAACGAAGATAAGGCAATCAAAGCAGACAGGAGAAAACCATGGCAGATTGGGTAACAGGCAAAGTCACAAAGGTGCAGAACTGGACCGATGCCCTGTTTAGTTTGACCGTGCGAGCTCCGGTTCTTCCTTTCACTGCAGGTCAGTTCACCAAGCTTGGCCTTGAGATCGACGGTGAGCGCGTCCAGCGCGCCTATTCCTACGTGAATGCGCCCGATAACCCCGACTTAGAATTTTATCTGGTGACGGTTCCCGACGGCAAACTCAGCCCTCAACTGGCGGCGCTAAAGCCTGGCGATGAAGTTCAGGTGGTGAGTGAGGCCGCTGGATTCTTCGTGCTGGATGAAGTCCCTGATTGCGAAACGCTATGGATGCTGGCAACCGGCACGGCTATCGGCCCGTATTTGTCGATTCTGCAACTAGGCAAAGATCTGGGTCGCTTTAAAAATCTGGTGCTGGTCCACGCCGCACGTTATGCCGCCGATTTGAGCTACCTGCCATTGATGCAGGCGCTGGAAAAGCGCTACGAAGGTAAATTACGCATCCAGACGGTTGTTAGCCGTGAGACAGCCGTAGATTCGCTGACCGGGCGTGTACCGGCGCTGATTGAAAGCGGTGAACTGGAAAAGGCGGTAGGGCTGCCAATGGATAAAGAAACCAGCCATGTGATGCTATGCGGAAATCCACAAATGGTACGCGACACGCAGCAACTGCTGAAAGAGACCCGGCAGATGACCAAACACCTGCGCCGTCGACCGGGCCATATGACTGCTGAACACTACTGGTGAGGGTTGCCGGGAGGCGCTTGCGCTTCTCCGGTCGACAACTACTGGCGCTCGGCTTTGTACTTTACGTCCTGCGTATCCTTACCATATTTATTTTCGTCCTGGGTGCCAACGAACGCGCCCAGATCGATGAGCATACCGACCAGAATGAGCGTCGGAACAAAGCGACCAACCGCCCATTGCCAGACGCCGGGTAACACCGCCCAATTTCCGGCCAGCAGCATCCACGCCAAAATCATCAGCAGCGCCCACGCTCCAGAACGTCCCCGATCGTGCAGGCGTTTTACCGTCACTGCCGCCGTCGGCCATAGCAGACAAACCAGACAAAATGCCGCAGTCTGAATATCGAGTAATTGCTTGCTCGCCAGCGAGAACAGAACCAGCATTCCGACGATCCACAGACCTATCCAAATCCAGAAATCACGGCGCCCGATGCGCCCTTTAAATGAGAATAACCACTGCTGTATGGTCATGTAAGTTCCTTTATTATTACCTTCCAGAACAGTTTACCCTTTTGACAAGCCCGACAGTTACCGTTTTAATCGTGAGCAGTCATAACGAAAGGTACGATTGATGAAGCAAGGATTTACACTGTTTTTATTATTGTTTTCAGCCTTCACCGCGAGCGTTGCGGCACGGGCGGAAGAGCCATCGACGGCAACCACGGCCCCCTATTTACTGGCGGGTGCGCCGACCTTTGACCTGTCGATTAGCCAGTTTCGCGAAAACTTTAATACGCAGAATCCGAAGCTTATCCTGAATGAGTTCCGCGCCATCGACAGCAGCCGCGATCGGGCAAACCTCACCCGCGCGGCCAGTAAAATCAATGAAAACCTGTATGCGTCCTCCGCCCTTGAGCGCGGCACGCTAAAAATCAAAAGTATGCAGATAACCTGGTTGCCGATTCAGGGACCAGAACAAAAGGCGGCCAAAGCGAAAGCGCTGGAATACATGACCGCCGTCATTCGTACCGTCGCGCCGCTACTGACGAAAGAACAGAGCCAGAAAAAGCTGCAAAAACTGCTCGCTGCCGGCAAAGGTAAACACTATTACGCCGAAACAGAAGGCGCAATTCGCTATGTTGTGGCAGATAACGGTGAAAAAGGGCTGACCTTCGCTGTTGAACCGATTAAGCTGGCATTATCAGAAAGTCTTGAGAAGGCGAATTGATGACAAAAAGCAAAGCCTTTCCGCAGACGAATCTCTATACTGTTTCACAGACCATGCTGCCCTGACGGGCGGCCATATTCCTTAATTCGCTGACAAGCGTGGAGAAATGAAATGCGACATCCTTTAGTGATGGGTAACTGGAAACTGAACGGCAGCCGCCACATGGTAAACGAACTGGTTGCTAATCTGCGTAAAGAACTGGCTGGCGTTGCTGGCTGTGCAGTAGCAATCGCTCCGCCGGAAATGTATATCGACCTGGCGAAACACGCCGCTGCCGGTAGCCACATTATCCTGGGCGCGCAGAACGTTGACCTGAACCTGTCTGGCGCATTTACCGGTGAAACAAGTGCTGAAATGCTGAAAGATATCGGCGCGCAGTACATCATTATCGGTCACTCTGAACGTCGTACTTACCACAAAGAGTCTGACGAGCTGATCGCTAAAAAATTCGCCGTGCTGAAAGAACAAGGTCTGACTCCGGTTCTGTGCATCGGTGAAACCGAAGCAGAAAACGAAGCGGGCAAAACTGAAGAAGTCTGTGCACGTCAGATCGACGCCGTTCTGAAAACTCAGGGCGCGGCAGCATTCGAAGGCGTCGTTATCGCTTACGAACCAGTTTGGGCTATCGGTACCGGTAAATCTGCAACTCCTGCTCAGGCTCAGGCTGTTCACAAATTCATTCGTGACCACATTGCTAAAGCTGACGCGAAAATCGCTGAACAAGTTATCATCCAGTACGGCGGTTCCGTAAACGCAGCGAACGCAGCAGAACTGTTCGCTCAGCCGGACATCGATGGCGCGCTGGTTGGCGGTGCTTCTCTGAAAGCAGATGCCTTCGCGGTCATCGTTAAAGCAGCAGAAGCGGCTAAACAGGCGTAATGCTGTTGAGGCGGGTAGCGCTTCGCTGACCCGTCCTCCAAGACTGTAGGCCCGGTAAGCGTTAGCGCTACCGGGCTTTTTTTACAACTTACCCAACACGCTAAACCACAGATAATCCAGCGGCAGAAGAAGCAGATATGTTGCCGTCGCCAGCGCGATACACAGCAGCATCCCCGCCCTCGCAGGCACTTTCCCAAGCGCCATCGCCACCACAATCGGCGAAGCCTGATACGGCAGTAGCGGTGTGGAATACCCCAATACCTGAATCATAATTACCGACAGCAGCGGGAACCCAGTCGCATCGGCAAAACTTTGCGCCAGAGTGGTATACAGCGCCGGAACGCCGTTCGCCGTCATAATAAAATTGAGTGCGGTGGTAATGCCGGTCAGCGCGAGAAAGCTGGTAAATGGTTTTTCCGCATCCAGCGGCATCACCTGTAACAGCGCCTCGCCCACTGCACTGCCAATGCCGGTCTGGGTAACGGTAATTGCCAACCCCAGAATCCCCGCCACGTAAATGCAGGTCCTGATATTTACCCCGGAGGAAAACTCGTCGCCATTGATAAAGCCAACCCGTGGTAGCAGCGTGATAACCGCTGCCGCCAACCCGGTCCACGCAGGCCCTATACCGTGCCAGCTTTCACTTACCCACAGCAGCAGCACCACTGCTAACATCCAGGCCAGACGTTTTTCATCCCGGCTCATTGGTTCCGCTGGCGTGAGATCGCGCGGTGCGTGGGGCTTGCCAGGGAACAGCCAGCAGATAAGCATGATGAGCACCGCGCCTTTCAGCCAACCCAGAACCGGCGTATGCAGCAGCAAATAGGGAAGATAATTGAGGTGGATGCCGTAAGAGCCTTCCGCCGCGCCGCTCATTACCAGATTTGGCACGTTCGCGGGTAAAATGGTCGCGGAAAGCTGGAACGTCCCAAACCCGACGGCCAGCGCCAGACCATACCAGGCGCGCGTACCCTCGTTAATTCCGGCACGCTTCGCCATTGCGGCAACAATCGGCATCAGCAGCGCAATACGCCCCATATTGGACGGCATCACAAACGCCAGCGCGTAACTGAGCAGCACCACGCTCGCTACCATTAAAGGCCAGGAATCGGTCAATCGCGATGACAGCGCTCTCGCCGCCCTGTCCGCCAGCCCCGTTTTGCGAATCGCGATACCCAGCACAAAACCACTAAAGACCAGCCAGAATGCCGAAGACGCAAATCCGCCAAAGATCACATCCGCAGGTGCGATTTTGGCGACCATTGCTACGGCAAAGAACAGCAGCGCCGTTATAAACTCCGGCAGTAGCGACGTCGCCCAGAGCAGGATAGTAATGCCAACCACCAGAGAGGGGATAAACAGAGGGTGTGTAAGCCAGAGCGACATGCCTGTCTCCTGTTGTTTTTTTCAACAAGAATACGGGGACAGACATGCGGAGTAAATGCCAGATTAGGTGGGGTTAACGCAGAATATCACATTGATGATCCTGAATTTCCTCAGCGGAGGCGAGATTGAGCGACAACAGATTGCGCTGGGTCGCCAGCAGGACAAAGGACTCATCGCTCTGACGCACCATCGCCAGCGCATAGCTGCCCATGTGCTCACGCGCATCCGGCACCTCTTCTGCCAGCATCATAAACGGGCTGCGTTGCGCCAGTTCATTTTCCGTGACGCGACGCGCCAGATATTCATGACCGCGCACCCCATCCGGTAATGGCAGCCAACGAGTGCTGATTTTCGCCAGATTGTCATCCAGCTGTTTTCTGACATCGGTTCGCAGGCAGGAGATATGAATATGCAGATGATTTTGCGTACGCCCGCTACGCGAGTTAATGGTCAGCGATACCGCTTTGTCAGGGATTTCCTGACCGTATTTTTGGCTCATAAAGCTGCGCGCCTGCCAGGCCAGCCAGAAAAAGTTCGGCGTACCTGATTTCAGCAGCAGCGGGCTTTCCGTTCCGTTGATGCGCCAGGTCGGCATCAACAGGTATTGCAGTGGGCCGTTACGATCTTTGAACACCACATATCCGGCATCCGGCTTCACTTCGGCGCACGGCGCGGGATCCTGCTGCTGCAACTGGTGCGGCAGGCATTGCTGAAGAACGATCTGGCGTAATGCGTCCGGGTTACCGGTGAATTTCCAGTACCCGATACCTGCAGCAGCGGCGACTACAATCACCGCCAGTAAAAGATAGCCTGCTTTTTTCATTACGCGTTCCCTGTATCTCATTGAAGGGCAAGAGTAACGCAAAACCATGACAAATAATAAATATCCTCCGGCATAGCCGGAGGTTTTTCGGATGCGCCTATAAGGCTCTGTTACCAGCCGCGCCCTAACAGGCGCATACGATCTGACATTTGCATCAGACTTCGTTACTTACGGCCCGTAAACGGGCTACCCGCATAAGGGATCGATAACTGCTCACCCATTTTATCTTCTGCAAGCTGCTGCTTTATGTATTCCTGTATCTTCACCGTGTTCTTACCCACCGTATCTACGTAGTATCCCCGGCACCAGAACTCTCTATTCCTGTACTTGAATTTCATATCCCCAAACTGTTCATACAGCATCAGACTGCTTTTCCCTTTCAGATACCCCATAAAGCCGGATACGCTCATTTTGGGTGGGATTTCCACAAGCATATG
>NZ_JAOWDG010000085.1:0-44371 GCF_030334745.1 Citrobacter sp. Cb080
TGACCTGCCCCCACGATTAGATACAACACTCAGTTAGTAACGTCGGAATCTTCATTCTCAGAATGACCCTTTCTCCAGCCCGCTGCAAATTCAGACGGTGTCTGATAATTCAGCGTGGAGTGCGGGCGGCATTCGTTATAATCCTGCCGCCAGTCATTAATAATTTTCCTGGCATGAACGATATCGCTGAACCAGTGCTCATTCAAACATTCATCGCGAAATCGTCCGTTAAAGCTCTCAATAAATCCGTTCTGCGTTGGCTTGCCCGGCTGGATTAAGCGCAACTCAACACCATGCTCAAAGGCCCATTGATCCAGTGCACGGCAAGTGAACTCCGGCCCCTGGTCAGTTCTTATCGTCGCCGGATAGCCTCGAAACAGTGCAATGCTGTCCAGAATACGCGTGACCTGAACGCCTGAAATCCCAAAGGCAACAGTGACCGTCAGGCATTCCTTTGTGAAATCATCGACGCAGGTAAGACACTTGATCCTGCGACCGGTGGAAAGTGCGTCCATGACGAAATCCATCGACCAGGTCAGATTGGGCGCCGCCGGACGGAGCAGCGGCAGACGTTCTGTTGCCAGCCCTTTACGACGTCTTCTGCGTTTTACGCCCAGGCCACTGAGGTGATAAAGCCGGTACACGCGCTTATGATTAACATGAAGCCCTTCACGGCGCAGCAACTGCCAAATACGACGGTAGCCAAAACGCCTGCGCTCCAGTGCCAGCTCAGTGATGCGCCCTGATAAATGCGCATCAGCAGCCGGACGGTGAGCCTCATAGCGGCAGGTCGACAGGGATAAACCTGTAAGCCTGCAGGCACGACGTTGCGACAGACCGGTCGCATCACACATCAACATCACGGCTTCCCGCTTCTGGTCTGTCGTCAGTACTTTCGCCCAAGAGCCACCTGAAGCGCCTCTTTATCCAGCATGGCTTCGGCAAGCAGCTTCTTGAGTCTGGCGTTCTCTTCCTCAAGCGACTTCAGGCGCTTAACTTCAGGCACCTCCATACCGCCATACTTCTTACGCCAGATGTAAAACGTGGCATCGGAAATGGCATGCTTGCGGCAGAGTTCACGGGCGGGTACCCCAGCTTCGGCTTCGCGGAGAATACTGATGATCTGTTCGTCGGAAAAACGCTTCTTCATGGGGATGTCCTCATGTGGCTTATGAAGACATTACTAACATCGGGGTGTACTAATCAACGGGGAGCAGGTCATTGGCGATAGCTTTCTTCATATTCGCTGTCAGTCAAAGTTTTATATTTTCTGTCGTTATCTATTTTGCATCAGCAATTTCTTTAAGATTCTATTTACGTAAGAAATTTGCACACAGAGCCGTTTTCACACATAAAAGCTAACCCTAATCAAATATAATAAGGAAGATAAAATGAATAAATTTATTGTAACCTCCTTTTTCATTGCAATATTTTTAATTTCTGGCTGTTCAACATCAGGGAACCAAAAAATCAAAAATGAAACGGCTCAAAGCCTTCAATCGAAAATAATTAAAAACAAAACAACTAAGGCAGAGCTACTTGTTCAACTTGGTGAGCCTGACACCAGAACGACTCTTGACGATGGCAACGAGCAATGGAGATATTTCATGTATAACAATCAGTTCAATGCCTCGACTTTTATCCCTGTTGTCGGTTTGCTAACTGGCGGTTCCCAGACTCAGTCTAAAACTCTCGAAATCGACTTCAATGGAGAAACCGTAAGCAAGTGGACATTCTCTACTGATAATAACAATACAAAATCTGGCATTCTTAATTAATCGTTTCCTGGACAAGAAAATGAAAACATACTCAATTCTCGCAGTTATCCTTTCTACTTTTCTATTAACAGCCTGTAATTCCGAACCTTCTGAAAAAGACATATACAATGCTTTCAAAAGTGTTGTAGATAGATCAAATGCAAGCATGAAAACTCTGAACTCAAGTATTCCCGAAAAAGATCTTTTAAGAATAGATTATGTTAAGAAACTAAGTTGCACAGAAGAAGCAAACAATGTTTACAACTGCATTGTCGATGCTTCAATTAGCAACATGAAACAAACAAAGCCTGTTAAGCTTGTGAAAGCTGATGGTGTCTGGAAAGAAGTTCAGTAGTAATTTATATCGAGAAGTCTCTTTTAGCCCCTGCATAGGGGCTTTTTATTGTCTATAATCTTACGGTTCTCACGCGAACTTCATGGATTAACTCTTTTTCAATTACTTTCATTTCATATTGTGCTCTGACAGTAGCATAGATTTGTTCTGCTTTTTCCTGATTGTTATCTATGAAATTAACTAGCGAGTTTAGCTCTCTTAGAACCCCTTCTTTGTTATTTAATCGTTGTAGTAGATTGCTTGTCAGACTTTTGTATACCGAGCTAAACATAGCCATTATGTTATCAATATTACGATTAGATCTAGAATAAATATTTTTAGGGTAAAAATATTTTAGATGGTATCCTACAAAAATTAAGTATAGCTGGCATGAGAAACTTTTATCGCCTGGCTGGTATCTTTTTGAGATATACTTATCGATGATAATGATAAGTTGCTCTTCCAGAGTAAATTCTGGATTGATGTTGCTTTTGTCCATAAAATGCATCCTTGCATTAGTTAAATAGTCTTCCTGACCATATATTTATATTTATCGCATTTATTTAACTTGTCAATAGGTGTAACCTATCAACTATTATTTTTTATTGAATGGCCTATTCAATTGTTCCATACTAAGACCATGTCTATATGCATTATACTGCCAATAGCTGAATTGTTCTTTATATCTATTATTCTGTTTTTTTAGCATTTCATTTTCGGCTTTTAGGTTTAATATTTGCTGTGCCGCAATAGTTAAGTTAGCTGGTTTCTTTAAGCCTGATCCTTTCAAGTTGAGCAAGTTCTTCTTTGTTCTATATGCTTCAACAACTTCACTATGAGCACTTAATGATTGCCTTGTGATGGTTCTGTTTAGATGCTTATAAACAGAGTTGCATAAATCACTCCATGTGATTTTTCCGTCCCAAGTCAGTATAATACTTGTAATTATCTTTATTTCGCTCCTGTTCAAATGTTTTGCCATATGTATCTCCTGTTTCAATTATTTAAAAGTTTATTAATTCTTTCCAAATTTTTTTTTGTGGTGTTGCAACCATTTATCAGCCCCAAAGTCACCATTTTCAAACGCGATTTGAGTTATATTTATCAATTGTATTACTTTCTCTCGGACAGATTGCAGTCTAATTCTATCTACTGATTTCATGTTCAGTGTTTCATTATTATATTCCACAAACTGATTGATTTTAGAACAAGGTTGAACCAAATAGTTATGCACACAGTAACCAAATTCTGTTAAGTGAATTGCCCCTTGATAAAGGTTATCAAAATCAACTGGCGATTCATTTGAGGGAATTGACTCCATTT
The DNA here is from genome assembly GCF_030334745.1 of Citrobacter sp. Cb080. Classification (NCBI taxonomy): domain Bacteria; kingdom Pseudomonadati; phylum Pseudomonadota; class Gammaproteobacteria; order Enterobacterales; family Enterobacteriaceae; genus Citrobacter; species Citrobacter sp. Cb080. Next base: position 3,415 of record NZ_JAOWDG010000085.1, read on the forward strand.
TACAATAATTACTCTTGTTCAATTTAATAGCTCTAATTTTATCTAACATATCTTCTTCCGACACATGGTTATAAACTCTGTTTTGATTCACATTGATACGACCAGACCATTTAGCTATATCAAGCTCAGACATTTCACCATAATGGGCTATTGTGTTTAATAGGTGCCGTGGTTGGTGTGAGCGAATATGTAGTGGTTTACCCTCATCATCATAATATCCGTATCGGGCGAAAATATTTTTAAATCCAGACTCATGACTTGTTTTATCTTGTATGTCTCTAAAAAAGAATCCATTAGTAGGTTTATAAAATGAATAGATATCGCTCATTTGTGATAAAGAAAGTTGGCGAGGGATCAATAAACATAAGGCATTGCTAAATTTTATAGATTTTTCTTCATCATACCAAGGAAAGTCTCTGCTAAAACCTGAGCTAATCATTTCCCATAGGTCACTCAATGAATAGTTATAATCATTGGAGTTTAAGAAACTTTTCCCACCATCCAAACTCGTTCTTTTAATTTTTAGAACGCATGATTTACGATCATGTAAAGGGTAGCCAAGTGCATGACAAACCTGTACAACAGTCAACTTTAATTTTTCATCAACTTTTGGGCAAAGTTCATGTCGGTAAAATTTATCAGGGTATTTTTCGCACCATTGAGCTAATTCCCTTGCATTTTGTGATAAGGAAAGCAGTCTCCTAATCGCTTTCTTCGCAACTGGTATCATAACCTGTGGAATCCACTTGATATTAGGGCCATACCCCTTAACCGAATAGAATCTCAGACCATATCTTTCGACACCCTTATCATCTTTTTGTGTAATCTCACAATCAGCAGGTAAGGCTAAAATCTCAGAAATTCTGCTCGGACAACAAAGCAGAAGTGCAAATACTGAACTGGTGAATTTATCCCTTGGACTCAGTAGCTCATCATTTTTAGAAAAAATATCAGCAATGGCAAGTAATGCTGATTCATCCGGTAACTTATCGTTTCTGTGATAGTCCTCAATCTCAGGAAGATAGTTGTTTTTGACCTTCTGCTTCACATGGTTTTTCCAGGATATGTATCCTGATTTCACAAGGTTATGTTCACATATAAATTTTGATAATTTTTCAAGCTGTATCCCACATTGAGCGAGGACATTACCTTTAAAATATTTACTTCCGATTTGCAATGCCTCATCAAAAACAACGGCTGTAACATTATAAATGAGACCACTGTTCAGAACTTGCAAAAGAGACTGTTCGAGACATCTCAAGGCCATCATTGTAGCCCCATAATTTTTCAAGGGTTTCAATGAGTGTTGATATCTGATATATGCTTTTGCAAAATCAAGAAAATCTTCATGCATTGCATCTTTTGAGTTAAATGCTTTATGTCCAACCCCTATCTTTCTAAAGGTTACATACCCTTTCCAGACATATTCTTCCCAATCCTGAGTTTGGGTTAGCCCAGATAGTTGATAGCGACAAAATTTTATGAATTGATTATAATTGTTTTCTGCCGTAAGTTGTTTTTTAGACTTAAATAAAATGATATTGTTCATTGGGCATTTACCTCATCAATATCAACTGGCATAAAGAAAACACATTTATCACAAGGGAAACTTGCATTTAAATTCTGACTTTCGCATTTTCTCGAAGAGCAAAATTTGAAATCTTTTTTCTCTTTAGACTTTATTCCATTCATAAAAATATCCGCGACAAATGACAATTGTTCTGAAACAGCGGAATCAATTCTTTCAACACTTCCAGCAAGATTTTTAATATAAATTCCCGTACTTGAAGTAGAAGAATGATCCAACAATTCAGCTATAGTATTGGCATTATGTCCCTCTCTAGCCAGCATGGTTGCTATCGTATAGCGAAGCCTGCGAGGAGTAGCATTAAGTAGAGAACCTGTACGATTTGAAATTAAGTTCTCAGTATTAATAATGTTCTTCAATGCTGTATTAGCAATTGTTGGTTTTGCATATATTTTATTAGACTCCAGGAAATTAGAATCTATTATGGCTAAATCAAGCAGTATTTCCTCGTTCAAGAAAACTGGAACCTTGCCTTTGTTATAATCATCAAGAGTTTTACCAAGGGTTTGCTCAACAAACCTCACGGATTGATTAGCTTGCAGTTGAACAATTGATGCAACCTCTGAGATTATTGGCAGTTCTCGATATTGTAGTTGTTTACCCCTTTGTTTAACTCGTGGTACTGAAATTAAATATTCTACTTTACCATTATCTAAGTTCTTTTGAAGAAGGTCTTTATATTTCAACATAACTAACTGCTGAGGTCTTCTACCTGTCAGACTCATTAATAGCGATATTGCATAATCTGACAGTGACAGTACACCTATTCTATATGCATGATTCATAGCCGTGTTCAAGGAAGTATGTTCCTCTTTAGTTAGTGGGCCCTTTGTTGGATCATCTTGTAAAACAGACTGACCAGATTTTTTTATTTTTAGGTCCAAATGCTTTAACAGGTCTACTGCACTTTCATCTATTCCAGGATATCCAAACTCAAACCATTTAATCAAAAATGGTCGTAAAACGCGAAATGATGCTGGGGCTTTTGATAATTGCTTATTTTGATATTCAATTAGAACCTTATCATCAATATAAGTAGGAGAAAGTTTACTGATAAGATTCTCCATATTCCTAACAATACTTTTCACATACAAGTAGCTGTTACTATTAAAATAATATTGTACTGTATATACAAATCCACAAACCAATTTTTCATTCATAACACATATCAATTCTCTAATTTTGATTCCATTGTTTTCAATCGAACTGACGATTTTATGTTCATGCAAAGACATTTTATCAGAGTTATATTTGATTAAATTATTCATCAAATCCTCCCTTGAATAATTGCTCTTGTTGTTCAAGTGCAGTTTTTTTCGATAGCTCAAAAATATGCCTGCGATTATAAATTATTGAAGTATCTGAACCGGGTCGCCATCCCATGAGATAAGAACGAATTTGCTGTTCTTTTTCATCGGATATTTCCTGATTCTTATCTATTGCTTTCGAAAACTCATAATTCCATGTATGCCTGAGTTTATGACCTGTTAATCCACTTAGATGTGACGAGGATTGACGAACAATACTAACTATCTTATGGTATGAGGAAAATGACAGAGGTTGCCCTTGAGTCTTCCCTTCCTTATAGGTAATAAACAAAAAATCATGCTTATTAGAATTTTTAATTTTCCTGCGATCATTCAAAATATAATCTGAAATTTCATATATAAGTTTTGTATCAGCAATTAATTTTCTTTCGCAAGTCTTCACTAATGGCTGATAAACTCGTGAATCTGTTTTATCATTTGCTCTCCTTCTTATTGCGATTGTTGATTCTGCAAAATCGATATCTCCAATACGCAGATTCAAAAGTTCACCTGCCCTCAAACCAAAGCAATGTAATAGAAGAAATATTAGATTGTTTCTTTTTTGCACTTTTTCCTTAAACGGGTTCAAGTTACCCCCTGGCGAAAGTATGCTAAACAAAGAATCCAGTTGTGCTTTGTCTAAGCTCTTTTCGATTTCCATATTATATTTATCATTATTTCTTGGTCTCTTTCTTTTTATGTTGTTAATGAAAGCCATTACCTCCTTGATAGTATTTTCCTGACCTGCATGTGAGAGAAGTATTTTGCACAACCATTCAAGATAGTTAGCTACTGTTGTAATGCGAAAATACTTAGTTGGTTTTTTGACATTTAAAATCCTAAAATTACCATCCCCTCCATATCGGAAATTTAATGAAGTAAATTCAATCAAATCCTCAATTTCATGAGGAGCGAGAAACAGCTTCTTCTGGATTCTCTCATCAATATTGATATTTTTTATCATAAAGAATCGATATAACAATGAAATGCTACCGGCAATAACCTTCATTGTTGATATAGACTCTGACCGATTCCTGACTTGTGTTGTTATATACAAGTTTGGATAATACAATGGTTCACCAGTATCTTTATTTACGACATGACAATATCTCTCACCATTTTCAAACATAAAAGAATCCACACAAATACTGCACATATTTTCCTCCTAAACTTTACAAAAAGTATAATTCCAATATATTAATAATAAGAATTTCGTAGATTTACAAATTTATTTGGATAGATTAAGGTTTTAATTTAAATTAAAACAGTGAGATAGACGATTATTCTTGTCAAATTATCATCTGGTAGATCTAGTTTAAATTATGTACACCTAATACCTCGAAAATTATCTCACTGCCTTGCGAATAAACGGTCATAAAAATAATGTAAGTTATTCTGTAAAGTTTTAAGCAAGAATATTCATCCAAACCTTACATTTTCATAAAAATTTATTAATCCAATAGATATAGAATTATCCGCTTCGCCAAAAGTTTCATTTCATGAGGGCATTTAATTAACGAGAACCAGGTCTCGTAAACATATATCCGTTTGGAAGCATTAAGCTCAGAGATCTCATCTAACGGTTTCCTTAGATTCCCTACTAAATACTGGCTTAACCAGTAAACAATCTTTCTGTTAAATTCATTATCAGGTAAATCATAGATTGCCTCCAACTCGAAGATCTTGTAAAAAAGATCATCGCCTAAATTGCACATATGGTTATCTTCACTCACAAATTCTTCGATATTCATAACATGTCTCCCCAAATTAACTAAGCAACATTATTTCGACTTGTTTCAATAACAGACTGAATCCAGGCATCAATCTCACTCTCGACAAAAGCAACGGCACGAACACCGATCTTCACTGGTGCCGGAAACCGACCTTCACTGATCAGACGATAGATCCAGGCTTTGCCGAAACCAGTTCGTTTCAAGACTTCTGGTAAACGAATTAAGCTTTGATTGATTGTATTCATTTGGCTGTCTCCTCCGTTTCCGTTACGGAGATATTAGCCACACAGATTTGTATCTATGAAGGGAATGCTGATAACTGAAAAGTTAGATGAGGGAAGAATGAAAGGAAATTCTGGGGAAGAAAAATATTTACGCCCTCCCCTTGACAATTAACATGATGATTTACAACTAGAAAGAGCCGAGTTCAGAAATCGGTATGTTGAGGAGATGGCTGTTTTTGCTGATAAAGTATTCGAGACTACGGGTTGTTTCTCCATTCAATGACTTCTCTGCAACAGGCCTGTCTGTATCTTTAATGTGATCTTCTCCTCTGATCTCACTTGTAAAGTCGGGATACAAGACACGAGACAAGACCATATTTGAGATTTTTACTTTTTTAAATTTTGCCCAAATCAATAGGTCCATCATTGGGATAATATTGTAATCGACAAGCTTTCTTATTTTTGCCAGTCCAAATTTTTCTGTTTTTACTGGCTCAATTTCATATTCTTTCCTGAGAATGGGTAGCATCGTTTGTAAGGCTGTTATAATTTCTTCATCGCTGGACATTCCTAAATCAAATGAAACATACATCTTGCTGCTATTTTGGTTAAGGAAAAAGTCTCTCATAGTTTTTGTTATTGGCTTCTTTTTCAACTCTTTTTTGAAATCGCCATTTTCTTCAAAAAAATCCATGCTAAACATTATTAACTTGTTCTCTAATTTTTTTATATCACCGAAGCTAACCTGCGCAACATGTCTTTGGCCCTTGCCAAAATGACCATGATTATTATCTTGTGTGCTTAAAATAGGATTACCTTCAAGGATAGATCTTAAATTTTGATTATCATCTTCCCATCCAAAATTTACACTGTCGAAAATCGCTTCTCTAAAGGCAAGCTCAGTATGCAGTTCTTTGATTGTAAGTGATTTTAACTGCTCATAGTTTTCGAGACTAAACCAGCTTTTTAATTCTTCATAAGGGCTTACTACTTTCATTAATCCCTCCACTGTATTCAAAGCTTGAATGAGTTAACACTGCATATTTGAATTAATTCTCCCTTAACAAAGTTGATAAGGGAGAGCGATTACTTAACTACTTATTCATAGTTAAATCCTTTTAAAATCAAATGGTGAAACTTGTCGTATTCTTAGGAGGTCAAGGTAATCGGCCCACCATTGAAGCATTAACTTTCGCTCATCAATGTGCTCTGCTTTATGTATGTAGGCAGCACGAACTGAGTTACGCTCCTGATGGCTCATTTGCCGTTCAACAGCATCTTTCGACCACAAGCCGGATTCAATCAAAGCACTACAAGCCATAGCTCTGAATCCATGTCCACAGACCTCCACGGTTGTGTCATAGCCCATAGACCTCAAAGCCTTGTTTACCGTATTTTCACTCATGGGCTTTCTGAAATCATGGTCGCCAATGAACACGAGTTCATGGTCACCGCTGATCTCTTTAATTTCCATCAACACAGACAATGCCTGACAACTCAAAGGAACAAGGTGTGGAGTTCGCATTTTCGAACCACGATGCGAATGTTTCACTCCGGGTAATGGCTCTCGCTCTGCAGGAATAGTCCACATGGCATTGTCGAAATCTATCTCTGACCAACGAGCAAACCTGAGTTCACTCGAACGAATGAAAATGAGCAATGTAAGCTTTACGGCTAACTTCGTGAGCTTTCTACCTTTGAATATTTCAATTCGCTCCAGGAGTTCAGAGAAGCGATCAAACGGTAATGCCGGTCGGTGGGTTCTTTTTGCTACCGCAATAGCTCCTGCCATCTCCTGAGCAGGGTTGTAATCTATCAGCCCGTTCTGGACAGCATATCGCATCACTGCCGTTGTTCTTTGCTGTAATCGGGAAGCAACTTCCAATCGCCCGGAAGCTTCAACAGCCTTGATAGGGGCAAGAAGATCTCTGGTATTAAGTTCGGATATTTTTCTTTTACCAATAGCAGTAAAGAGACCATCTTCCATGCTTTTTAGAACTCTCTCGCTGTGGGAATCAGACCATTTCCTTTTACAGGCAGTATGCCAATCCCTTGCGACAGCCTCGAATGTCAGAGCTTCGCTCTGCTCGATCTTGTCTGCTTTTTTCTTCTCGGAAGGGTCGATACCATCAGATACCAACTTTTTGGCCTCATCTCGTTTCCTGCGAGCTTCACCAAGAGAGACTATTGGATAAACCCCCAATGCTAAAACTTTCTGTTTGCCATCGAAACGGTATTGGAGTCGCCAGTATTTTGAACCATTGGGGTTGATCAGCAGGTGCATACCCTGCCCATCTGTGAGTTTGAAAGGTTTGTCGGAGGGCTTGGTAGTCCTAACTTTGATATCAGTAAGTGCCATCAGTTGATACCTCCGCTGTTGGTATCAAAATCAATCGAACCGAAGATACCACCAGTTATACCATCATTCGTTGGTATATGTGGATAGAAGTAAGTAGACGTGAACAGACTAAGAAAGGCCAAGACCCTGCTTAACCTACTGTTTTTATGGACTAAAGTAGACGTTAGTAGACTTGGAAAAAGCTTTGTATGGTGCCGAAGGCCGGACTCGAACCGGCACGTATTTCTACGGTTGATTTTGAATCAACTGCGTCTACCGATTTCGCCACTCCGGCACGGAAGGGATGCGGAAAACGTTGTGGATTATACCTGTCATGCGCCACCATGCAAGCACCAGCGTGTGCCTGACTCGCTAAGTGTTGAAAATTTCAGCATTCCCTTTCTCACCTGCAACCATCGTCACAGTTTGTCCCCTTATTAATCCCCCCTTCTGCGAAGCGTCCCGTTTCCCCATGCTCTACACTTCCAGTTCAACACCACACTGAGGGAAACACGATGTCGATGATAAAAAGCTACGCCGCAAAAGCGGCGGGCAGCGAACTCGAACTCTATGAATATGATGCGGGCGAGCTTAAGCCGGAAGATGTCGAAGTCCAGGTCGATTACTGCGGTATCTGCCATTCCGATTTGTCGATGATCGACAACGAATGGGGGTTCTCTCAGTATCCACTGGTTGCCGGGCATGAGGTGATTGGTCGCGTGGCGGCGCTCGGCAGCGCGGCGCAAGATAAAGGTCTGAAGGTTGGTCAGCGAGTCGGCATTGGCTGGACGGCGCGCAGCTGCGGGCATTGCGACGCCTGTATCAGCGGCAATCAGATTAACTGCCTGGAAGGTTCCGTTCCCACTATTCTCAATCGCGGTGGCTTTGCCGAGAAACTGCGGGCCGACTGGCAGTGGGTGATCCCGCTGCCGGAAAGCATCGATCTGGCGGCGGCGGGTCCCTTGCTGTGCGGCGGTATCACGGTGTTCAAACCGCTGCTGATGCACCATATCACCGCCACCAGCCGCGTTGGGGTGATCGGCATCGGCGGCCTGGGGCATATCGCCATTAAGCTGTTACACGCGATGGGGTGCGAAGTGACCGCGTTCAGCTCCAATCCGGCGAAAGAGCAGGAAGTGCTGGCGATGGGGGCGGATAAGGTGGTTAACAGCCGCGATCCGGATGCGCTAAAAGCGCTGGCGGGCCAGTTCGATCTCATTATTAACACGGTTAACGTCGATCTCGACTGGCAGCCGTATTTTGAAGCGCTGGCCTACGGTGGTAACTTCCATACCGTCGGCGCGGTGCTGAAGCCGCTGCCAGTGCCAGCGTTCACCTTAATTGCCGGCGATCGCAGCATCTCCGGTTCGGCAACCGGTACGCCGTTCGAACTGCGCAAGCTGATGAAGTTTGCCGGGCGCAGCAAGGTGTCGCCCACCACCGAACTGTACCCAATGTCGCAAATTAACGACGCTATCCAGCACGTGCGTGACGGCAAAGCCCGCTACCGCGTGGTGCTGAAAGCCGACTTCTGATGCAAGGCTCAGTCCCGCAAGGGGCTGAGCTTATTGCCCGTTACGAAACGCGATCACCGCCTGGCGGCACTGTTCCGTCACATGCTCGATGTCATGGTTCACGTCGATGCGGGCAATATCATGTTCGTCCTCCTGCGGGCACTCCAGCGCATCGAACTGGCTTTTGAGTAATCCCACCGGCATAAAATGCCCTGCCCGACGCTGCATGCGCGCCAGAATGGTCTCGTAATCGCCGTCCAGCCACAAAAAATGCACATTCGGACTGCCCTGTCTCAATATATCGCGATACTGTTTTTTTAATGACGAGCAGACAATAAACCCGGTCTCATTCTTTTTATATAAACTGTATGAAGCGTCATTTAATCGTGCTAACCACGGTAGTCGGTCTTCATCGGTTAATGGAATACCTTCAGACATTTTATCAATATTTTGGGCCGGATGGAGATCGTCACCATCAATGAATTTAGCCGATAATACTGCAGCAATTTTGCTGCCAATTAAAGATTTACCGCTACCCGAAACGCCCATCAAAATATAAATTTCCCCGGCCATTGAAAAAACTCCAGATTCATATTCCATGGCGCGATACTACGCCTTCCACAATGCAGAATTCACCTTTTTTCGGCGTGGCTGAGCAGATTTACAAGGCGCATCACGTTATGCGTAACATTGTAGTGTAACAATTTTCCAGCGTGATCTTTATCACAAATAATAACAATCAAAACCGTTTAAATGCTGCCGAGGTTACTACCTGACCAGTGAGGCATTTATGCAAGTCAAAACCCAATCCTGCGTTGTCGCGGGTAAGAAAACTGTTGCCATTACCGACCAAAATATTGAATGGAATAATAAAGGAACGCTGGTGCAAATTACCCGCGGCGGAATTTGTGGTTCCGACTTACATTATTATCAGGAAGGAAAAGTCGGTAATTTTACCGTTAAAGCACCGATGATTTTAGGCCATGAAGTTATTGGTAAAGTGGTGCACAGCGACTCAAAAGAATTACATGAAGGTCAGTCGGTGGCTATTAATCCGTCGAAGCCCTGTGGCCACTGTAAATACTGTCTGCTGCACGACGAAAACCAGTGCACGGAAATGCGCTTTTTTGGCAGCGCCATGTATTTTCCCCACGTTGACGGCGGCTTTACCCGATTTAAAACCGTCGATACCGCGCAGTGCATCCCCTACCCCCAGCACGCCGATGAAAAAGTCATGGCCTTTGCCGAACCGCTGGCAGTCGCGATCCACGCCGCGCATGAAGCAGGAGACCTGCAGGGCAAGCGCGTGTTTATCTCCGGCGTGGGGCCTATCGGCTGCCTGATCGTCAGCGCGGTGAAAACGCTCGGCGCAGCAGAAATTGTCTGTGCTGATATCAGCCCGCGCTCGCTGTCGCTGGCCCAGCAGATGGGTGCTGACACGCTGATTAACCCGCAGCAGGACTCGCTCGATGAGTGGAAAAAAGAGAAAGGCTACTTCGACGTCAGCTTCGAAGTCTCTGGTCATCCGTCCTCAATCACCACCTGCCTGGAGGTCACCCGCGCGAAAGGCGTGATGGTGCAGGTTGGCATGGGCGGCGCGGTGCCGGACTTCCCGATGATGATGCTGATCGGCAAAGAGATCGCGCTCAAAGGCTCGTTCCGCTTTACCACCGAGTTCAACACCGCGGTGTCGTGGCTGGCGAATAACGTTATCGATCCACTGCCGTTACTCAGCGCTGAATATCCGTTTACCGAGCTTGAACAGGCGCTGATCTTTGCCGGGGATAAAACCCAGGCGGCGAAAGTCCAGCTCGTTTTTGCTGAAACAAAATAAGGAAGAACATAATGAACGATCTTTTTTCACTGGATGGAAAAAATATTCTGATCACCGGTTCGGCCCAGGGTATTGGTTATTTACTGGCGACCGGGCTGGGTAAATATGGCGCGCAGATTATCGTCAATGATATTACGCCGGAGCGCGCAGAGGCTGCCGTCGCCAAACTGCAACAGGAAGGGATCCGCGCCGTTGCCGCGCCGTTTAATGTTACGCAGAAACAGGACATTGATGCCGCCATCGACCATATCGAAAAAGACATTGGCCCAATCGATGTACTGGTGAATAACGCCGGTATTCAGCGCCGCCATCCGTTTACCGAGTTCCCGGAGCAGGACTGGAACGATGTGATTGCCGTTAACCAGACGGCGGTGTTCCTGGTCTCGCAGGCAGTAACGCGTCGCATGGTGGAACGTCAGGCCGGGAAGGTCATCAACATCTGCTCCATGCAGAGCGAACTGGGCCGCGACACCATCACGCCGTATGCCGCCTCGAAAGGCGCGGTGAAAATGCTCACCCGCGGTATGTGCGTTGAGCTGGCACGCCACAATATCCAGGTCAACGGTATCGCACCGGGCTACTTCAAAACCGAGATGACCAAAGCGCTGGTCGAGGATGAAGCCTTCACCGCCTGGCTGTGCAAACGTACGCCAGCCGCGCGCTGGGGCGATCCGCAGGAGCTGATTGGCGCGGCGGTCTTCCTCTCTTCCAAAGCATCCGATTTTGTTAACGGGCACCTGTTGTTTGTCGATGGCGGCATGCTGGTCGCCGTCTGATGCAACACAACGCAACATCACGCAGCGCCCAGGCGCTGCATTTTTGGCCACCCCTAAATAATTCGAGTTGCGGGACGGCGGCAAGTGAATGAACCCGATGAGCTTACTTGAGTAAGTGATTCGGGTGAGTGAGCGCAGCCAACACACCTGCAACTTGAAGTATGACGGGGATATAAGAGAAACGATTATGCCATTAATAATAATTGCGGCAGGCGTCGCGCTGCTCCTGGTCCTGATGATTGGTTTTAAAGTTAACGGCTTTATTGCTCTGGTCCTGGTGGCGGCGGTCGTCGGTTTTGCCGAAGGGATGGATGCCCAGGCCGTTTTGCACTCAATACAAAATGGGATCGGCGGGACGCTAGGCGGTCTGGCGATGATCCTTGGCTTCGGTGCAATGCTCGGTAAGCTGATTTCCGATACCGGCGCGGCTCAGCGCATCGCCACCACGCTGATTGGCACGTTTGGTAAAAAACGCGTGCAGTGGGCGCTGGTGATCACCGGTCTGGTGGTGGGTCTGGCGATGTTTTTCGAAGTCGGCTTTGTTCTGCTGCTGCCGTTGGTGTTTACGGTGGTGGCCTCTTCCGGCCTGCCGCTGCTGTATGTTGGCGTCCCGATGGTAGCTGCACTGTCCGTGACCCACTGTTTTCTGCCGCCGCATCCGGGGCCGACCGCGATTGCCACCATTTTCGAGGCTAATCTCGGCACCACCCTGCTGTACGGCTTTATTATTACTATCCCGACGGTGATTGTTGCCGGGCCGCTGTTTTCTAAGCTGCTGACCCGCTTTGAGAAAGCGCCGCCGGAAGGGTTATTCAACCCGCATCTGTTCACCGAAGAAGAGATGCCGTCATTCTGGAACAGTATCTTTGCCGCGGTAATCCCGGTCATACTGATGGCGGTCGCCGCAGTGTGCGAAATCACGCTGCCGAAAACCAACAGCGTACGGGTGTTCTTTGAATTTATCGGTAACCCTGCGGTCGCGTTGTTTATCGCTATCGTGCTCGCCATTTTTACCCTTGGCCGACGTAACGGACGTACGATCGAGCAAATTATGGATATCATTGGCGACTCTATCGGTGCGATTGCGATGATTGTGTTTATCATCGCCGGGGGCGGCGCGTTTAAGCAGGTTCTGGTCGACAGCGGCGTGGGGCAATATATCTCGCACCTGATGACCGGCACGTCGCTTTCTCCGCTGCTGATGTGCTGGACGGTCGCCGCCTTGCTGCGTATCGCGCTCGGTTCAGCCACCGTGGCGGCGATCACCACCGCGGGCGTGGTGCTGCCGATTATCAACGTCACTCATGCCGACCCGGCGCTGATGGTGCTGGCTACCGGCGCGGGCAGCGTGATTGCCTCCCACGTTAACGATCCGGGATTCTGGCTGTTTAAAGGCTATTTTAATCTCAGCGTCGGGGAAACGTTGCGTACCTGGACGGTAATGGAGACGCTGATTTCCATTATGGGGCTGCTGGGGGTTCTGGCGCTGAACGCCATTCTGCATTAAGACGGTCATCACCGGGGAGCACAGATCCGCGCTCCCCGGCACTGGAGAGAAAATGAGGAACCACAGAATTTCTTTGCAAGACATCGCCACGCTGGCGGGCGTGACCAAAATGACGGTGAGCCGCTACATTCGCTCGCCAAAAAAGGTCGCAAAGGAAACCGGCGAACGCATCGCGCAGATTATGGAGGAGATTAATTACATCCCCAACCGCGCGCCCGCGATGCTGCTGAATGCGCAAAGCTATACGCTTGGCGTGCTGATCCCCTCGTTTCAAAACCAGCTGTTCGCTGACATTCTGGCCGGCATTGAGTCGGTCACCTCGGATCATAACTATCAGACACTGATCGCCAACTACAATTACGACCGGGAATCCGAGGAAGAGTCGGTAATCAATCTGCTGTCATACAATATCGACGGCATTATCCTGTCCGAGAAATATCACACCCTGCGCACGGTGAAGTTTTTGCGTTCAGCCAACATTCCGGTGGTGGAGCTGATGGATATTCAGGGCGATCGTCTGGACATGGAAGTAGGCTTCGATAACCGTCAGGCGGCGTTTGATATGGTCAGCACCATGCTGGATAAACGCCAGCGGCGCAAAATCCTCTATCTCGGTTCGAAAGACGACGTCCGCGATGAACAGCGCTATCGCGGCTATTGCGATGCCATGACGCGCCGGGGTCTGGTGCCGCTGCGCGTCAATCCGCGTTCTATTTCATCCATCCATCTCGGCACCCAGATGATGCGGGACGCGCTCGCCGCGCATCCGGATTTAGACGGCGTTTTTTGCACCAACGACGATATTGCAATGGGCGCGCTGCTGCTGTGCCGCGAGCGCGATCTGGCCGTTCCGGAACAGATCTCAATTGCCGGTTTTCACGGGCTGGAAATGGGCAGGCAGATGATCCCAAGCCTCGCCAGCGTGATCACCCCGCGTTTTGACATTGGCCGCATGGCAGCGCAGATGTTGCTGAGCAAAATCAAGAACAACGACCATAACCACAACACCGTGGATTTGGGGTACCAGATTTATCACGGCAATACGCTTTAAGTCATTTTCTCTGGCCATCGCATACTCTCTTTGATGGACATTGCCTATACTCCAGGCAAGATAAATGGAGGAAATCTCAATGAGCACACCCCTGCTAATTGCCCGCACGCCGGACACCGAACTGTTTTTACTGCCAGGCATGGCCAACCGTCACGGACTGATTACCGGCGCGACCGGGACCGGTAAAACCGTCACGCTACAGAAGCTGGCCGAATCGCTGTCTGAAATTGGCGTACCGGTATTTATGGCCGATGTGAAAGGCGACTTAACCGGCGTGGCCGAGGAAGGGCAGGCCTCTGAAAAGCTGCTCGCCCGACTGAAAAATATCGGCATTACCGACTGGCAACCGCATGCTAATCCGGTCACGGTGTGGGATATCTTCGGCGAAAAAGGTCACCCCGTGCGGGCCACGGTATCTGACCTCGGCCCGCTGCTGCTGGCCCGTTTGTTGAACCTCAACGACGTGCAGTCCGGCGTGCTGGATATTATTTTCCGCATTGCTGATGACCAGGGTCTGCTGCTGCTCGATTTCAAAGACCTGCGAGCCATTACCCAGTACATCGGCGATAACGCCAAATCCTTCCAGAATCAGTATGGCAATATCAGCAGCGCCTCGGTCGGGGCAATTCAGCGTGGACTGCTGTCGCTGGAGCAACAGGGGGCGGCGCACTTCTTTGGCGAACCGATGCTGGACATCAAAGACTGGATGCGAACTGACGCCAGCGGCAAAGGGATGATCAACATCCTCAGCGCAGAGAAGCTCTACCAGATGCCCAAACTGTACGCCGCCAGCCTGCTGTGGATGCTCTCCGAACTGTACAAACAGCTGCCGGAAGCAGGCGATCTGGAGAAGCCAAAACTGGTGTTCTTCTTCGATGAAGCTCACCTGCTGTTCAACGACGCCCCGCAGGTGCTGCTGGATAAAATCGAACAGGTGATCCGCCTGATCCGCTCGAAAGGGGTCGGCGTGTGGTTCGTCTCGCAAAACCCGTCAGATATTCCGGACAACGTGCTCGGTCAGTTGGGGAACCGCGTGCAGCACGCCCTGCGCGCGTTTACACCGAAGGATCAGAAAGCGGTGAAAACCGCCGCGCAAACCATGCGCGCCAACCCGGCATTTGATACCGAAAAAGCCATTCAGGAACTGGGAACCGGCGAGGCGCTGGTGTCGTTTCTGGACGCTAAAGGCAGCCCGTCGGTGGTTGAACGAGCAATGGTGATTGCGCCGTACTCGCGGATGGGACCGGTGACGGATGACGAGCGTAACGGGCTGATTAATCACTCCTCGCTGTACGGTAAATATGAAGAACAGATCGACCGCGAGTCCGCCTATGAGCGTTTACAGCAAGGCGTGCAGGCCAGCACCGAGCAGCAAAATACACCTCCCGCCAACGGTAAAGCGATCGATGTGGACGGCGGTATTCTCGGTGGATTGAAGGATATTCTGTTTGGCAGCACCGGACCGCGCGGCGGCAAGCGCGATGGCGTGGTACAGAGCGTGGCGAAGAGCGCGGCGCGACAGGTCACCAATCAGATAATCCGCGGCATGTTGGGGAGTTTGATGGGCGGGAGAAAACGCTAGCAGGAAGGCGCCCCTCCCGCACAGCGGGAGGGGCGAATATCAGGACTTACGCAGCATCAGCCACAGGCTTATCAGGAAGAAGCTGGCGCTTGGCAGCAACGCGCCGATAATCGGCGGAATGCCGTACACCAGCGTCAGCGGGCCAAAGATTTGGTCCAGCACATAGAACACAAAGCCGAAGCTAATCCCTGTCACCACGCGCACGCCCATCGGGACGCTACGCAGCGGACCAAAGATAAACGACAGCGCCATCAGCATCATTACCGCCACAGACAGCGGCTGGAAGACTTTGCTCCACATATTGAGCTGGTAGCGTCCGGCGTCCTGGCCGCTCGACTTCAGGTACTTCACGTAGTTATGCAGACCACTAATCGAGAGAGCATCAGGATCCAACGCCACGACGCCGAGCTTGTCGGGTGTAAGGTTGGTTTTCCAGGTGCCGCTCACCGTCTGCGAGCCGGTGATTTGCTTCGGATCGGTCAGGTTGGATTCATCCACCTGCGACAAACGCCAGACCTTCTGCTCCGGGTCAAACGTCGCGCTTGCGGCATAACGGACGGACTGCAAACGGCGCTTGTCGTTAAAGGAGTAGATGCTAATTCCGCCTAACTCGGCGTCACCTTTCACCCGCTCAATGTAGACAAAGCTGTCGCCATCTTTCGCCCACAAACCTTGCTGGGTCGAGAGCAGCGAGCCGCCGTACATCTGCTGCGCACGATAGTTACGCGCCATTTGTTCGCCCTGCGGCGCCACCCATTCGCCGATGGCCATCGTCAGCAACACCAGCGGAATCGCGGTTTTCATCACCGACAACGCCACCTGCATACGGGTAAAGCCAGAAGCCTGCATGACCACCAGTTCACTGCGCTGCGCCAGCATGCCCAGCCCCAGCAAAGCACCCAGCAGCGCCGCCATCGGGAAGAAGATCTGGATATCTTTCGGCGCGCTGAGCAGGGTATACAGCCCGGCGCCCATCGCATCGTAGCTCCCCTGCCCGGCTTTTTTCAGCTGGTCGACAAACTTGATGATCCCGGAGAGCGACACCAGCATGAACAACGTCATCATGATGGTGGTGAAAATGGTTTTACCGATATAGCGGTCAAGTACACCAAAAGGCTGCATTATACCGCTCCTTTACGCATAAAACGGGCACGTAAGCGGCGCATCGGCACCGTATCCCAGAGGTTAAGCACAATCGCCAGCGCCAGATACGCCAGGTTAACCGTCCACATCCAGAACACCGGATCCAGCTTACCTTTGCCGCCGTTCGACTTCAGCGATGTCTGAACCAGGAAGAACAGCAAATAAAGCAGCATTGCTGGCAGCATGGACAGTACGCGACCCTGACGCGGGTTCACCACGCTCAGCGGTACAACCATCAGCGCCATCATAAATACGGTGAATACTAACGTGATACGCCAGGTCAGCTCCGCACGGGCGCGATCGGTGTCGGTCGTCCATAGCGTACGCATGGTCATCTGGTCGGTATCGTTTGGATCCAGCGCCACGGCCTGATGACCGATAATCGCCTGATAATTCTGGAAGTCGGTAATGCGGAAATCGCGCAGCAGCGCGGTCCCTTCAAAACGCGTCCCCTGGTTCAGCGTCACGACCTGAGAGCCATCGCGCAATTGAGTAAGATGACCGGAGTCCGCTACCACCACCGAAGGACGGGCGTTACCTTTCGGGCGGATTTGCGCGAGGAACACATCGTTGAAATTACTGCCGTCAACGCTTTCGATAAACAGCACCGAGCCGCCGTTAGTGGCCTGCTGGAATTGCCCCTGAGCAAGCGCCGCCATACCGGGGTTCGCTTTCGCCTCCGCCAGGACTTCGTCCTGATGTCTGGAGGACCACGGTCCGGCCCACATCACGTTGACCGCCGCAATAATACTGGTAAACAGCGCCAGCACCATCGCCGCTTTCACTAAGACAGCCTTGCTCAGCCCGCAGGCGTGCATGACCGTAATTTCACTTTCGGTATACAGTTTGCCCAGCGTCATCAGCAGCCCGAGGAACAGGCTTAATGGCAAGATAAGTTGCGCCATTTCTGGCACGCCCAGCCCCAGCAGCGAGAGCACCAGATTCGCCGGGATATCACCGTCAACCGCCGCACCAAGGATCCTGACTAACTTTTGACAAAAGAAGATCAAAAGCAGGATGAATAGGATCGCAAGTTGGCTTTTGAGCGTTTCCCGAACCAGATATCTTATGATTATCACTTTAAATACGCCCGTAAAAACCCGTCTTTTGCCGGAATTTAGCTTGTTTCATGGCTTAAACGTCATTTATTCTCTTGAGTCGTCGAAATCGTCGCTAAGATCATTATACTCAACGGATCCACCTCTCAGAAATTGTTCTGACGTGCCAATGCCGTAATAACGTTAAGATTAACACGAAGTCACCGCAACAGCGGGTATGAGTTACGAAAGCTTGCAATTCTATCCGTAGCCACCGCCGTTGTCTTTAAGATTCAGGAGCGTAGTGCATGGAGTTCAGTGTAAAAAGCGGTAGCCCGGAGAAACAGCGGAGTGCGTGCATCGTCGTGGGTGTCTTTGAACCACGCCGTCTCTCTCCGATTGCAGAGCAGCTCGACAAGATCAGCGACGGGTACATCAGCGCACTGCTGCGTCGTGGCGAACTGGAAGGCAAACCAGGTCAAACCCTGTTGCTGCACCATGTTCCTAACGTTCTGTCTGAGCGAATTCTCCTCATTGGTTGTGGCAAAGAGCGCGAGCTTGATGAGCGCCAGTACAAGCAGGTCATTCAGAAAACCATCAATACGCTGAATGATACTGGCTCAATGGAAGCCGTCTGCTTCCTGACTGAGCTGCACGTCAAAGGGCGCAATAACTACTGGAAAGTGCGTCAGGCCGTTGAGACAGCACAGGAAACGCTGTACAGCTTTGATCAACTGAAGACCAACAAAAGCGAGCCGCGTCGTCCGCTGCGTAAAATGGTCTTCAACGTACCGACCCGCCGGGAACTGACCAGCGGTGAGCGTGCGATCCAGCACGGTCTGGCGATCGCCGCCGGCATTAAAGCAGCAAAAGATCTCGGCAACATGCCGCCGAACATCTGTAACGCCGCCTACCTCGCCTCTCAGGCGCGCCAACTGGCAGACAGCTACAGCAAAAATGTTGTAACCCGCGTGATCGGCGAGCAGCAGATGAAAGAGCTGGGCATGCACTCTTATCTGGCCGTCGGTCACGGCTCGCAGAATGAGTCGCTGATGTCGGTCATCGAGTACAAAGGCAATCCATCCGAAGACGCGCGTCCGATCGTGCTGGTCGGTAAAGGGTTAACCTTTGACTCCGGCGGTATCTCCATCAAACCTGCCGAAGGCATGGATGAGATGAAATACGACATGTGCGGCGCGGCAGCGGTATATGGCGTGATGCGCATGGTGGCCGAGCTTCAACTGCCAATCAACGTCGTCGGCGTGCTGGCAGGCTGCGAAAATATGCCGGGTGGCCGCGCGTATCGCCCAGGCGACGTGCTGACCACCATGTCTGGTCAGACCGTTGAAGTTCTCAATACCGATGCCGAAGGCCGTCTGGTCCTGTGCGACGTATTAACCTACGTCGAGCGCTTTGAGCCAGAAGCGGTGATTGACGTCGCAACCCTGACAGGCGCGTGCGTGATTGCGCTGGGCCATCACATCACTGGCCTGATGTCGAACCACAACCCGCTGGCGCATGAGCTGATCGGTGCGTCCGAACAGGCTGGCGACCGCGCGTGGCGTTTGCCGCTGGGTGATGAATACCAGGAGCAGCTAGAGTCCAACTTTGCGGATATGGCGAACATCGGCGGACGTCCTGGCGGCGCCATTACCGCGGGCTGCTTCCTGTCACGCTTTACCCGTAAGTACAACTGGGCTCACCTCGATATCGCCGGTACCGCATGGCGTTCAGGGAAAGCCAAAGGCGCAACCGGTCGTCCGGTGGCGCTGCTGTCGCAATTCCTGCTCAATCGTGCCGGTTTTAACGGCGAAGAGTAAGGCGGTAAGCACAAGCAATAAGACCCGTAGGCCGGATAAGCGCAACGCCATCCGGCCTACGGTTGTGCATCATGGCAACGCATTTAAATTCACCAGAAGAAGCCCCATATATGAGAAACGCAACTTTCTATCTTCTGGACAATGACACGCAACACGATGGCTTAAGCGCCGTCGAGCAGTTGGTGTGTGAAATTGCCGCAGAACGTTGGCGTGCTGGCAAGCGCGTGCTGATCGCCTGCGAAAACGAAAAGCAGGCTCTTCGACTGGATGAAGCCCTGTGGGCAAGACCGGCAGAAAGCTTTGTTCCGCATAATCTGGCAGGTGAAGGCCCCAGAGGCGGCGCACCGGTAGAGATTGCCTGGCCGGAGAAACGCAACAGCAGCCCGCGCGACCTGCTTATCAGTTTGCGCGTTGGCTTTGCAGATTTTGCCACCGCTTTCACAGAAGTGATAGACTTCGTTCCTTACGAAGATTCTTTGAAACAATCGGCACGCGATCGCTACAAAGCTTACCGCGTGGCTGGTTTTAACCTGAATACGGCAACCTGGAAATAATGGAAAAGACATACAACCCACAAGATATCGAACAGCCGCTTTACGAGCACTGGGAAAAGCAGGGCTATTTCAAACCTAACGGCGATGAAAGCAAAGAGTCCTTCTGCATCATGATCCCGCCGCCGAACGTCACCGGCAGTTTGCATATGGGTCATGCTTTCCAGCAAACCATCATGGATACCATGATCCGCTACCAGCGCATGCAGGGTAAAAACACCCTGTGGCAGGCCGGTACCGATCACGCGGGTATCGCAACCCAGATGGTGGTTGAGCGTAAGATTGCCGCTGAAGAAGGTAAAACCCGCCACGACTACGGTCGCGAAGCGTTTATCGACAAAATCTGGCAGTGGAAAGCGGAATCCGGCGGCACCATCACCCGCCAGATGCGCCGTCTCGGCAACTCCGTTGACTGGGAGCGCGAGCGCTTCACTATGGACGAAGGTCTTTCCAATGCCGTGAAAGAAGTCTTCGTTCGCCTGTACAAAGAAGACCTGATTTACCGTGGCAAGCGCCTGGTGAACTGGGACCCGAAACTGCGCACCGCAATTTCCGACCTGGAAGTGGAAAACCGCGAGTCGAAAGGCTCAATGTGGCACATCCGCTATCCGCTGGCTGACGGCGCGAAAACCGCTGATGGTAAAGATTACCTGGTCGTCGCCACCACCCGTCCGGAAACCGTACTGGGCGATACCGGCGTGGCCGTCAACCCGGAAGATCCGCGTTATAAAGATCTGATTGGCAAGTTTGTTGTTCTGCCGCTGGTTAACCGCCGCATTCCCATCGTCGGCGATGAACACGCTGATATGGAAAAAGGCACCGGCTGCGTGAAGATCACCCCGGCGCACGACTTTAACGACTACGAAGTCGGGAAACGTCACGGCCTGCCGATGATCAATATTCTGACCTTTGACGGCGACATCCGTGAAACCGCGGAAGTGTACGACACCAAAGGCGAAGAATCCGACGTTTATTCCAATGAAATCCCGGCTGAGTTCCAGAAGCTGGAGCGCTTTGCCGCGCGTAAAGCGGTGGTTGCCGCCGTTGATGCGCTGGGCCTGCTGGAAGAAATTAAACCGCACGACCTGACCGTACCTTACGGCGACCGTGGCGGCGTGGTTATTGAACCGATGCTGACCGACCAGTGGTACGTCCGTGCCGACGTGCTGGCGAAACCGGCGGTTGAAGCGGTTGAGAACGGCGACATTCAGTTCGTACCGAAGCAGTACGAAAACATGTACTTCTCCTGGATGCGCGATATTCAGGACTGGTGTATTTCCCGTCAGCTGTGGTGGGGTCACCGTATCCCGGCATGGTATGACAACGACGGCAACGTCTACGTTGGCCGTACTGAAGACGAAGTGCGTCAGGAAAACAACCTCGGTGCCGACATTCAGCTTCGCCAGGACGAAGACGTTCTCGATACCTGGTTCTCCTCCGCACTGTGGACCTTCTCTACCCTGGGCTGGCCGGAAAACACCGACGCGCTGCGTCAGTTCCACCCAACCAGCGTGATGGTTTCCGGTTTCGACATCATCTTCTTCTGGATTGCCCGCATGATCATGATGACCATGCACTTCATCAAAGATGAAAACGGCAAGCCGCAGGTGCCGTTTAAGACCGTCTACATGACCGGTCTGATCCGCGACGACGAAGGCCAGAAGATGTCCAAATCCAAGGGCAACGTCATTGACCCGCTGGATATGGTCGACGGTATCTCCCTAGCAGAACTGCTGGAGAAACGTACCGGCAACATGATGCAGCCGCAGCTGGCCGAGAAGATTGCCAAGCGTACCGAGAAGCAGTTCCCGGACGGCATCGAGCCGCACGGCACCGACGCACTGCGCTTCACCCTGGCGGCGCTGGCCTCTACCGGTCGCGACATCAACTGGGATATGAAGCGTCTGGAAGGTTACCGTAACTTCTGTAACAAGCTGTGGAACGCCAGCCGCTTCGTGCTGATGAACACCGAAGACCAGGATTGCGGCTTCAACGGCGGCGAAATGACCCTGTCGCTGGCGGATCGTTGGATCCTTGCTGAATTCAACCAGACCATCAAAGCGTACCGCGAAGCGCTGGACAACTTCCGCTTCGACATCGCCGCGGGCATTCTGTACGAATTCACCTGGAACCAGTTCTGCGACTGGTATCTGGAGCTGACCAAGCCGGTAATGAACGGCGGTTCCGAGTCTGAACTGCGCGGCACCCGCAATACGCTGGTCACCGTTCTGGAAGGTCTGCTGCGCCTGGCGCATCCGATCATCCCGTTCATCACCGAGACCATCTGGCAGCGCGTGAAGGTGATTTCCGGTATTACCGCCGACACCATCATGCTGCAGCCGTTCCCGGAATATAACGCCGCACAGGTTGATGAAGCCGCACTGGCTGATACCGAATGGCTGAAGCAGGCGATCGTTGCCGTACGTAACATCCGTGCGGAAATGAACATCGCCCCAGGCAAACCGCTCGAACTGCTGCTGCGCGGTTGCAGCGCTGATGCGATGCGCCGTGTGAACGATAACCGCAGCTTCCTGCTGAACCTGGCGCGTCTGGAAAGCATCACCGTACTGCCAGCCGATGACAAAGGTCCAGTCTCCGTGACCAAAATCATCGACGGCGCCGAGCTGCTGATCCCGATGGCTGGCCTCATCAATAAAGAAGATGAGCTGGCGCGTCTGGCGAAAGAAGTGGCGAAAATCGAAGGTGAGATTGCCCGTATCGAAGGCAAACTTTCCAACGAAGGTTTCGTTGCTCGCGCACCGGAAGCAGTTATCGCCAAAGAGCGTGAGAAGCTGGACGGTTATGCGGAAGCGAAAGCGAAGCTGATTGAGCAGCAGGCGGTCATCGCCGCGCTGTAATTGCCGTTGACGTTATACACGTATTAAAGGCCGGAGCATGCTCCGGCCTTGTTGTATCAGATGAACGGGAAGTAGGTCATCACACCACGTGATACCCACATCGCCGGACCTGTTTCCAACGCCTCTGTATGGTCAGTCAGTTCCAGCGCATCCAAATCCCCTTGTACATGGGAGTTACTGGCCAGCCAACTGACCAGCCACATTTTCATCCACGGATAAGCTAGCCCAAACGTGATGCCTGAAATAAACAACACCAGTACAAAACGCCAGATCAGGCCATGTGCAGTGACGGAAGAATGAAAGCGGATTTTGCCCTCGGCCAGCGCCAGGTTATTCATGAACAGATTACGTAGCGTGGTGTATAAATAGCTTCCAACCACAATAATTCCGGCGAAATAGAGAAAATAGCTCGCCATTATTCTGCTCTGATTCTCCCGGATAAATTCGTCGTCGGCCACGCCTAACACAGCCAACATCACCATTTGCAGAAAAATAGGGGCAATTAGTCAGACAATCACAACAACAAATGGCAGCAGTACCAGCACGGCTTTAATACACCCCACTATGCTTGCTTTCATATTGACGTTAATAGTAAAGCGGTGAATACCAAAATTACCGCCATTACCCACTAACTGCATCCATTTTGCATAGGTAATACCGTAGGTGATACCCATGCCCACAATTCCCACCAACGCGATAAATGCTATTCTGATAAGCATTCCAGTACTGCCCTCAATCCAGTCGGTGGCAAGTATCAGAAGATAAATCACTCCCCAGTTCACCACAGCAAGCACCACTGGCACAACCAGTAAAAAAAGCCATGCATGTAATTGTGAGCAATCAAAACCAAAACGCACACCGTTAAGCGACGTCATCATCGCCTGATACTGCAGGCTTTTTATGGTCATTAATGGAAGGACAGCTACCAGTAAACCAATCAAAGTAAAACCAACGAGAGGGCTGCCGTTAGCAATAGAACTCATGCTGGCACCATAAACCACCATAATCGACAAGAAGCTTACGAATATCGCGCCACCAGTCGCCTTATAGGTAAAGGGTTGGCCATTGAGAGTCATACTTTCGTAAATATAACGCCGACATTTCACTATCGCCCACGGTGTATAAATACCCAGAGTAATAC
This sequence comes from Citrobacter sp. Cb080, assembly GCF_030334745.1. NCBI lineage: Bacteria > Pseudomonadati > Pseudomonadota > Gammaproteobacteria > Enterobacterales > Enterobacteriaceae > Citrobacter > Citrobacter sp. Cb080. Next base: position 27,419 of record NZ_JAOWDG010000085.1, read on the forward strand.
AACACAGCAAAAAATTGACAATGCAAATAATAAAGTACTGCCATCCTTTACCGATAAAAATAAATGTGTGTCGTTGATTTTCCCGACCACCAACAAAATCATTCATGAACAATATCCCCAATATAAATTCCATTAAGATAAAAAAATAAAAACCAGTGTTTATTTACTGGTTCGTTTACAATACTATTTTTAATTAGCCAATGTATTTTAATTTTTTTCTGATTCAGGAACGTCTTGCACCCGACAGAAGAGAGTGGTATTAAATAAATATATAAGTGTATTTTTAGAATTGAGCCATATTATGAATGTTGTGCTACCCACCACGCTTACGCTGCGCCGAATCACCGCAGCAGATAATGCCGCTATCGCTGCGGTGATCCGCAAAGTTTCCGCTGAATACGGGCTTACTGCCGATAAAGGCTATACCGTTGCCGACCCTAATCTGGATGAACTATTCCAGGTTTACAGCCAGCCGGGCGCGGCCTACTGGGTGGTTGAGCAAAACGGTGAAGTCGTGGGCGGCGGCGGCGTTGCGCCGTTAGGATGTAGCGAACCGGACATTTGCGAACTGCAAAAGATGTACTTCCTGTCGAGCGCACGCGGTCAGGGGCTGGCGAAAAAGCTGGCGCTGATGGCCCTCGAACATGCCCGTGAGCAGGGTTTCAAACAGTGCTATCTGGAGACCACGGCGTTTCTGACCGAGGCAATCCGCCTGTATGAACATTTAGGGTTTGAGCATATCAACGAAGCGCTGGGCTGTACCGGGCACGTGGATTGCGAAGTGCGGATGTTAAAGCCCCTCTGACTTCAGCCGGAGGGGCAATGGTTGTGTTACTGCATTTCGGCGGAGAGCATCAGCCGAATGACGCCAGCCGCGCGAGCGGTTGGCAGCGTCAGCACCCGTGACCATAAATCCTGCACCATTTCACAAGCGACTTTCTCTTTGCCCACACCTTTACTCGGATCAGCCATAATCTGGATATCCGGTCCAAAGCGCTGTACCAATCCCGGGCCGATGGATTGCAGATCCTGAAGCGCCAGCTGTTTCTCTTGCGCCGTAACCGTATGTTTGTTCGGGCCATAAGCCGCGTGCATCATACTCATGTCGCTGGCCATACGACGATTCATCAGCTCCCGCGGAATAATACGCACCGGGTTAATCCCGCCTTTCACCGCCGGGAACAGAAAGCGAAAACACTCGTCATCGCCCACTTTTGCCACCGCAGCAATCTGCTCGAGGTTAATTTTCATATACTCAATCACATTGGCATCGGGTGCCTGCTGCAAACGCGCCATCTGTACCTGCAGGATTTGCGGCTGAATAGCGTCGATAATCTGTTGTTCGCTTTTCCCAGCTTCTTTCAGTTGCGTTGCCTGGTTGAGGATGTTCTGCCATAACGCGGGTTCCTGCTCTTTAAGTACCTGATAAACAGGCATTGCCAGCATCGCATTTTCAAATTTCTGCGCGTCCGTCAGCCCATAATCAGGGCTTTCGCGCGGGATCAGGTAGTGCACATCAAACAGATTCCACGCGACAATCGCCACCACAAAAACCACCGCGCCGGAGATCTTGCCCAGCCAGCCTTTTTTGCGAAACATGCCAACGACGATAGCAATCACCACCCCGATATAACCCGCCAACAATACGTGTGCCCAGTTCATTAACCATCCTTATGCAAAACAGTCTCTGTTGCGGGGATATATTTCCCCTTCGTGTGTTTTGATTATTACGGTAGCAGCGAGCGATTTCCAGCCACCAGATTTTGCTAATGGAAACAGGAAAGGTTAAACCGCGCGACGATTAACGCCGCGCGTCAGAGAAGGGAGTCAGGCTGGCACACCGCTGTGGAAGCGGAATTCATCGTCGGGAGAAGTAATCAATGCAGCTTCTACTTCGCCAAAGAACCGCACCCGACTACTGATATCGTCGGCAGAAACCTGCTGTGCCAGCGCCAGATAGTCCTGATAGTGCCGCGCCTCGGATCGCAGCAGCGAAAGATAAAATGCCTGTAAATCGTCATCCAAATACGGCGCCAGCGCGGCAAACCGTTCACAAGAACGCGCCTCAATGTAGGCCCCGCAAATCAGTTTGTCGATTAGCGTTAATGGCTCGTGGGTTCGCACCTCTTTGAGCATGCCTTTGGCATAACGGCTGGCGGTAATTTTGACGTAGGGAATGTTGCGGCTCATCATCGCTTCACGCACCTGCCAGAAGTGGTGCAGCTCTTCTTTGATCAGCAAAACCATGCTGTCGATTAGCTTGCGCCCCCACGGGTCGTCAGTTTGCGGCATTACGCTTTTACTTATCTGTTTATTCAGCGCGATAAAATCCGGTTCATCCCCTTCTCTGAAAGCATACGCTTCATAGGGTTTCAGCCAGTCCAGTAGCGCCTGCGATCCCTGTTTATCTGCAACATACTTACGCACCAGCAGCATGGCCGTTTGCGCCGCTTTCAGCTCGCAGACGAGATGATCCGTCAGTAACAGAGGGAGATTCGCCGGGGCTCGCGCTTTATCAAGCCAGGCCTGGGGCGTTTTACAGTGCAGGAAGTTGTGGATCGGGGAGAGTATTTGCAGGTAATCCATACGTTATCCTTGGCCTACGGCAGCAGACGCTACCGTAGGTCAGCAGATGACTTAGTGACGCACGCCGTCATCATCTTCGTCGACGAGGTCTTCATCGTCGCCGTCTTCACCTTCTTCGCCGTTCGGGTCTTCAAAATAGGTGCCCCAACCGTCGTATTCCACATCAAATTTTTCAGCCAGGTTCATCAGTTGCTCAACCTGAGCGTCGATCAACTCGGCATTCAGAGCACATTCGCTCAGGATGTCACAGCAAATAACCGTGTCGCCCTCTTCCACCTCCAGCTCTTCCGGCTCGGTCACTTCATAACCCAGCTTGAAGGCTTCTACTGCCGCTTTTTCCAGGGTTTCAAAGTCGTCCGCGGAAAGGTGATGCTCGATGGTGTACAGCGCGTCTGGATCGCTGCCATCTTCGAGTAACTCTTCAATAATCAAGCGCGTTTCTTCACGCTGTTCTTCCAGTAGTTCCGGGTTTGCCATGGCTCATTCCTCATAATGTCCTGCCGATACTCTTATTGTCACATACCGCTGTCATTGCCTCCACCTTTCCAGGAAAGATTTGTTAAACAAGGTTGCAAATGAATAAACACCCATATAAATTGAATTTTAATTCAATAAATGGCCTAAGCCATGTGAGGGAACTATGTCTGCGTTTTATCAGAAACATTTTTTGAAACTGCTTGATTTCACCTCTGCTGAACTCACGTCACTGCTCCAGCTCGCCGCGCAGCTCAAGACGGATAAGAAAAACGGTACAGAGGTCGCTAAACTCACCGGTAAAAACATCGCGCTCATCTTCGAAAAAGACTCAACCCGCACCCGTTGCTCTTTCGAAGTTGCCGCATACGATCAGGGCGCGCGCGTGACGCATCTCGGGCCGAGCGGCAGCCAGATTGGTCATAAAGAGTCGATCAAAGACACCGCCCGCGTACTCGGTCGTATGTACGACGGTATTCAGTATCGAGGCCACGGTCAGGAAATTGTCGAGACGCTGGCGGAATATGCCGGAGTTCCGGTTTGGAACGGATTAACCAACGAATTTCACCCTACCCAACTGCTGGCGGATTTACTCACGATGCAGGAACACCTGCCGGGTAAAGCGTTTAATGAGATGGTGCTGGTCTACACCGGCGATGCCCGCAACAATATGGGCAATTCCATGCTGGAAGCCGCTGCGTTAACCGGACTGGATCTGCGTCTGGTCGCGCCCCAGGCCTGCTGGCCGGAGGAAAGCCTCGTTGCGGAGTGTGAAGCGCTGGCACAGAAAAACGGCGGCAATATAACGCTAACCGAAGATGTCGCCACGGGCGTGAAAGGCGCGGACTTCATCTATACCGACGTCTGGGTATCGATGGGCGAAGCGAAAGAGAAATGGGCCGAACGTATTGCGCAGTTGCGTAAGTACCAGGTTAATAGCGCGATGATGGCGTTGACCGGCAATCCGCAGGTGAAATTCCTGCACTGCCTGCCCGCGTTCCATGACGATCAAACCACGCTTGGCAAACAAATGGCGCAGGAATATGGTCTGCACGGCGGCATGGAAGTGACCGACGAGGTCTTTGAGTCACCCGCCAGTATCGTATTTGATCAGGCGGAAAACCGAATGCACACCATCAAAGCGGTGATGGTCGCGACGCTTTCCAAATCATAGCATTGCGTGATTGAATTGCCGGATGGCGATGCTGACGCACCCTATCCGGCCTACCATCGTACTTCCGTAGGCCGGGTAAGTCGCCCCCGGCAAACCGGTTTATGCTACCCGCATTTTCACCACGGCTTTGCGTACCAGCGCAGGTGCGCCGACCGCGCACAGCGGTTTATGCACTTCGCCCGGATAAAAGACGACGAAGTCACCTTCATTCAGCACCACCGTTTTCTCCTGTTCGCCTTCCGGCAGGAAGGCGATATCTTTATCCGCCAGCCAGTCAGTTTCCGGTGCGCCCGCAGGCTGCGTGCTGAAAGTCATGCCTTCCTGACCTTTGAGCAGGATCTGAATATCCAGATAGCGAGCGTGATATTCGGCGCGGCGCTGCGCAAACGGCTCCGTCATATCTTCAGCAATCAGATAGAACAGACGTTCGCCGTCGATGTCGTGCTTACCCTTTTCCGTCGCATCCGTCACGTGCGCTTTAATGTGCTCAATCGCCTGACGCAGCTCTTCCGGCAGCCAGGCATCCAGGTTGTGAATATTGCCGACAATCATTTCAAACCCCTTAATTAAAACATCGTTTCATTTTAGTTGTTATACGAAAAAACGGTCTGCCATACCACTGCTATTTGCCGATATTTTGCGTCAACGCATGTTTATCGCTGATGATGTTAAATAATTGCTAATAGCCAGCAACAGGTTATGCATAAACTCTGCATAACTTTCGTCTCATACTTTTCAACTCAGTCACTAACTCACTGTTATATAAAGCTTTATTAGAAAAACCAGCTATCGATCACAGTTTACGTCTCCTTCGTTATCTTTCTTCATCGTCATATTTATTTTGAAATAAACCTTACAGCACAAATAATAAAATAATAGATTCGCATAAAAATTCATTAAATATAGAAAAACATATAAAAATCAACGCACTATTTAATTTATTAAATATTTAGACATGTACATAAAATTAACACAGTTAAATAACAAGACATATTCCTGCGTAGTAATTCAATTATTCATGTTTTTATTTTTTAAATTCTCAGAGCCATCTCATAAATTAAACAACAAATGCCAAACATCGACCTGACTGTGAAATGAATCACGTTTCTATATCAGATAAGATCTAAATATAGATTCTGAAATCAGCTGAAAAATCATGACTGCAATAAACATTATTTGCAGGCACCTCCTCTTTATTTTTTAAAATCGTATTAAAGGAATAATGATGGAAAAGCATTATGTCGGGTCTGAAATCGGTCAATTACGTAGCGTAATGCTACATCGCCCTAACCTCAGCCTAAAAAGGCTGACGCCGTCAAATTGCCAGGAACTGCTTTTTGATGATGTTCTTTCGGTAGAACGTGCAGGAGAAGAGCATGACATTTTCGCCAACACGTTACGTCAACAGGGAATTGAGGTTCTGTTACTCACTGATTTATTGACACAAACTCTGGATATCCCCGATGCCAAAAGCTGGCTACTGGATACACAAATTTCTGATTATCGGCTTGGCCCCGCTTTCGCCACGGATATTCGCGCCTGGCTTGCAGATATGCAGCACCGGGAGCTCGCCCGACATTTAAGCGGTGGGCTGACATACGGAGAAATTCCTGCCTCAATCAAAAATATGGTGGTCGATACTCACGATATTAATGACTTTATTATGAAGCCATTACCAAACCACTTATTTACCCGCGACACCTCATGCTGGATATATAACGGCGTATCCATTAATCCGATGGCAAAAACTGCACGTCAACGAGAAACTAATAACTTGCGGGCGATTTACCGTTGGCATCCACAATTTGCCGATGGTGATTTTATTAAATATTTCGGCGATGAAAATATTAATTACGACCACGCCACATTAGAAGGTGGAGATGTGCTGGTCATTGGTCGCGGCGCAGTTCTCATCGGTATGTCGGAACGTACCACGCCGCAGGGCATTGAGTTCCTTGCCCAGTCGCTATTTAAGCATCGCCAGGCAGAACGCGTCATCGCAGTCGAACTGCCGAAACATCGCTCCTGTATGCACCTCGATACCGTCATGACCCACATCGATATCGATACCTTCTCCGTCTACCCGGAAGCGGTGCGCCCGGATGTCCAGTGCTGGACCCTGACACCAGACGGGCGCGGCGGCCTGAAACGCACCCAGGAAAGTACGCTGGTACATGCCCTCGAAAAAGCACTTGGCCTCGACCAGATCAATCTGATCACCACCGGTGGCAACGCCTTCGAAGCTGAACGCGAACAGTGGAATGACGCGAACAATGTTCTGACGCTGCGCCCCGGGGTTGTGGTGGGCTACGAACGCAACATCTGGACCAACGAAAAATACGACAAAGCTGGCATCACTGTTTTACCCATTCCTGGCGACGAACTGGGACGTGGGCGCGGCGGAGCGCGCTGCATGAGTTGCCCGCTGGAACGCGACGGTATTTAAGGAGACGTTATGGAAAACAAACCTACCCTGGTTGTGGCGCTGGGCGGCAATGCGCTACTCAAACGCGGCGAACCGCTGGAAGCCGACATCCAACGCAAGAATATTGAGCTGGCGGCAAGAACTCTCGCTCAACTCACGCAGCAGTGGCGTGTAATTCTGGTACACGGCAATGGCCCGCAGGTTGGACTTTTGGCGTTACAAAACAGTGCTTATGCCAACGTCACCCCCTATCCGCTCGATATTCTCGGCGCGGAAAGTCAGGGAATGATTGGCTATATGCTGCAACAGGCCCTGAAAAACCAGCTCCCACAGCGTGAAATTAGTGTCCTGCTGACTCAGGTTGAAGTCGATGCCCACGATCCGGCCTTCAGCAATCCCACCAAATATATCGGGCCGATTTATGACGAACCCCAGGCCCACGCGTTACAGGCGGAAAAAGGCTGGGTTTTCAAAGCCGATGGTAAAGCATTCCGCCGTGTTGTGCCCTCTCCACAACCCAAACGAATCGTGGAAAGTGACGCCATTCGCACACTGATCGCCCGCGATCATCTGGTTATCTGCAACGGCGGTGGCGGCGTACCGGTGGTGGAAAAAGCCGATGGCTACCACGGTATTGAAGCGGTGATCGACAAAGATCTCTCCGCCGCCCTGCTCGCCAAACAAATCCACGCCGATGCGCTGCTGATCCTGACCGATGCCGATGCGGTGTATCTCGACTGGGGCAAACCTACCCAGCGCCCGCTGGCCCAGATTACGCCGGAACGGCTCGGCGAAATGCAATTCGACGCCGGTTCAATGGGCCCCAAAGTCACCGCCTGCGCGGAATTTGTCTCTCACTGTCACGGGATTGCTGGCATCGGCTCGTTGGCTGACGGTTCGGCCATTCTCGCTGGTGACAAAGGCACGCTAATTCGGCGCGAAGCCACTGATGTTAACGCTTAAGGCTTTTTTTGCTGGGTAAAGCGAAGCCTTATCCAGCCTACATAAGGATATTTTCATGACTGTTAACCTGAAAAATCGCAATTTTCTCAAATTGCTGGACTACACCCCAACGGAAATCCAGTACCTGATCGATCTGGCTATCGAGTTAAAAACGGCGAAAAAAGCCGGGCGCGAAAGGCAAACGCTGGTCGGTAAAAATATCGCGCTAATCTTCGAAAAAACGTCAACTCGCACCCGCTGCGCCTTTGAAGTCGGCGCTTTCGATCAGGGCGCACAGGTGACCTACCTTGGCCCAAGCGGCTCGCAGATTGGTCATAAAGAGTCGATGAAAGATACCGCCCGCGTGTTAGGTCGCATGTATGACGGTATTGAATACCGCGGCTACGGCCAGGAGATCGTGGAAGAACTGGGGCAGTTCGCTGGTGTGCCGGTCTGGAACGGGCTGACGAATGAATTCCACCCTACGCAGATCCTCGCGGATCTGATGACCATGCTGGAACACGCCCCGGGTAAAACCTTACCCGAACTGAGCTTCGCTTACCTCGGTGACGCCCGCAATAACATGGGCAATTCGCTGATAGTCGGCGCGGCGAAAATGGGGATGGATATTCGTCTGGTCGCACCGAAATCCTTCTGGCCGGACGAGGCGCTGGTTGCCGAATGCCGTGAAATCGCCAGCGTGACGGGCGCGCGCATTACGCTCACAGAGGATGTTGAGGAAGGTGTTTACGACGTGGACTTTCTCTACACCGATGTCTGGGTTTCGATGGGAGAACCCAAAGAGGCGTGGGCAGAACGCGTCAGCCTGATGACGCCTTATCAAATTAACCAGCAGGTCATCGATGCGACCGGCAATCCCAATGTGAAATTCATGCACTGCCTGCCCGCCTTCCATAACGAGCACACCAAAGTGGGCCGTGAAATCGAAGCGGCTTACGGCCTGAAAGGGCTTGAAGTCACGGAGGAGGTATTTGAGTCAGCGCATTCCATCGTCTTCGACGAAGCAGAAAACCGGATGCATACCATCAAAGCGGTCATGGTAGCGACACTCGGCGACTAACCCCAGTGGGCATGTGCCGCCTGGCGGCATATGCCCAAGCTATCCGGAGAACATCATGGGCAAATTCAAATTTCCCAGCGCGTATACCATCCTGTTTATTCTCATTGCGCTCGTCGCCGTTATGACCTGGATTGTCCCTGCCGGGAAATACCAGATGGCGATGAATGCCACTCTGGGCAAAGAAGTGCCGGTTGCCGGTACCTATGCCCCAACAGAGGCACATCCACAAGGTTTAACGGCTGTACTGCTGGCTCCGATTGACGGGCTTTATAACCACGAAACCTACACCGCAGGCGCGATTGATGTGGCGTTGTTTGTCCTGATTATTGGCGGGTTTCTCGGCGTGGTAAACAAAACGGGCGCCATCGACGCCGGCATCGAACGCGTGACGGTCAGGCTGAACGGCAAAGAAGAGTGGATGATCCCCATCCTGATGGGACTTTTCGCCGCCGGAGGCACGATTTACGGAATGGCGGAAGAATCACTTCCTTTCTACACCTTATTGGTTCCGGTCATGATGGCTGCGCGCTTTGATCCACTGGTTGCTGCTGCAACCGTTTTGCTTGGCGCAGGCATCGGCACCCTCGGTTCAACAATCAACCCTTTCGCAACGGTTATTGCCGCTAACGCCGCCGGGATCCCCTTCACCCAGGGAATGCTGATGCGCATTCTGCTGCTGGTCGTCGGCTATGTAATCTGTGTGATATGGGTCATGCGCTATGCACGGAAAGTTCGCAGCCATCCTGAGCTTTCCATCGTGGCCGATAAAATGGAGGAAAACCGTGCCCATTTTCTCGGTAGTCGCGCCAATACCAATCTTGAATTCACGGCTACGCGTAAGTGGATCCTGCTGATATTCGCCGCCGCCTTTGCAGTGATGATTTATGGCGTCGCGGTGCTCGGCTGGTGGATGGCGGAAATATCTGGGGTTTTTCTGGCATCTGCGATTATCGTCGGCGTGATTGCCCGCATGAGTGAAGAAGCATTCACCAGTACCTTCATTGACGGGGCTCGGGATCTGCTCGGCGTGGCGCTGATTATCGGCATTGCGCGCGGTATCGTCGTGGTGATGGACAACGGCATGATCACCCACACCATTTTGCACAGCGCCGAAAATTTAGTCTCCGGTCTGTCCACCACCATTTTCATCAATGTGACTTACTGGCTGGAAGTCTTGCTCTCCTTCCTGGTCCCTTCCTCGTCTGGCCTGGCGGTGCTCACGATGCCCATTATGGCCCCGCTGGCTGACTTCGCCCATGTGCAAAGGGATCTGGTCGTCACCGCGTATCAATCCGCTTCCGGCATTGTGAATCTGATTACCCCCACCTCAGCGGTTGTGATGGGAGGGTTGGCCATCGCTCGTGTTCCTTATGTGCGCTACCTGAAATGGGTCGCACCACTGCTGCTAATTCTGACAGTGCTGAACATGGTTGTTCTGAGTATCGGCGCGATGCTGTAGTCCTGTTGGCCGTCGGATCCCGACGGCTTTTTTGAGCGCGCTCTCGTTTTTCTGCACAACCGCCCGTTTGAGCCGTTATTGATACTGCAAATGTGGTGAATTTCGCCATCGCATTGATACAAATGATAAATTTAGGGTGTTTTTATGAAGGAATTCGATGATTACTCGACCAAAGAGCAGAAACAGTTGGCGATTTGTCAGCGCCTGATTAGCGAAAAAAGCTACCTGTCTCAGGAAGCGCTTCGCCGCGATCTACAACACCATGGTTTCACCGGGATTAGCCAGTCAACGGTATCTCGTCTGCTGAAACTGCTCGGTGCTATAAAAATAAGAAATACAAAAGGGCAAAAAATTTATTCTGTAAATCCGCAATCACGACCCGCGCCTGATGCTGCCCGATCGATTGCTGAAATGGTGGTCAGCGTGGAACACAATAGCGAGTTTATCCTCATCCACACGGCAGCAGGCTATGGTCGCGCCGTAGCCAGAATCCTCGATTATCACGCGTTGCCAGAAATTCTCGGCGTCATTGCCGGTAGCAGTATTGTCTGGGTCGCGCCGCGGGTGGTACAGCGAACGGGCCTGGTCCACAAGCAGATTAATTATCTATTCAAAATGAATTAAAATTCATAAGAACCGTTTGCGATGAATAAATAGTGCATTTTTCGCTTGATCCCATAACGGAGCTGAGTATAATCGCGGACAATTTGCCGGGAGGATGTATGGTTCAGTGTGTACGACATTTTGTCTTACCGCGTCTGAAAAAGGACGCTGGCCTGCCGTTTTTCTTTCCGTTAATCACCCATTCCGAGCCCCTCAATTGAGGGGCTTTTTTTTGCCCAGGCGTCAGGAGATAAACATGGCTAACCCGCTCTATCAAAAACACATCATTTCCATAAACGACCTCAGCCGCGATGACCTTAATCTGGTCCTCGCGACGGCGGCGAAATTAAAAGCTAACCCGCAGCCAGAGCTGTTAAAACATAAGGTCATCGCCAGTTGCTTCTTTGAAGCGTCAACCCGCACCCGTTTATCTTTTGAAACCTCCATGCACCGTCTGGGCGCCAGCGTGGTGGGTTTCTCTGACAGCAGCAACACGTCGCTTGGCAAAAAAGGCGAAACTCTGGCCGATACCATTTCCGTCATTAGCACCTATGTCGACGCCATCGTGATGCGTCATCCGCAGGAAGGTGCCGCGCGTCTGGCAACAGAGTTCTCCGGTAACGTGCCGGTACTGAACGCCGGCGACGGTTCCAACCAGCATCCCACCCAAACGCTGCTGGATCTGTTTACCATTCAGGAAACGCAGGGTCGCCTGGACAATCTGCAAATCGCCATGGTGGGTGACCTGAAATATGGCCGCACCGTCCACTCCCTGACCCAGGCGCTGGCAAAGTTCGAAGGTAACCGCTTCTACTTCATCGCCCCGGACGCGCTGGCCATGCCGCAATACATTCTGGATATGCTGAATGAAAAAGGTATCGCCTGGAGCCTGCATGGCACTATCGAAGAGGTAATGGCGGAGGTCGATATCCTCTACATGACCCGCGTACAAAAAGAGCGTCTGGACCCGTCCGAATACGCCAACGTGAAAGCACAGTTTGTTCTGCGTGCCAGCGATCTGAACGGTGCCAGAGCGAACATGAAGGTGCTGCATCCGCTGCCGCGCATTGATGAAATCACCACCGACGTCGACAAGACGCCGCACGCCTGGTATTTCCAGCAGGCTGGCAACGGCATCTTCGCCCGCCAGGCGTTACTGGCACTGGTACTGAATAGCGAACTGGCACTGTAAGGGAGAAAAAGAGATGACACACGATAACAAACTGCAGGTTGAAGCCATCAAACGTGGCACCGTAATTGACCATATTCCCGCACAGGTTGGTTTTAAGCTGCTGACGTTGTTCAAACTGACTGAAACCGACCAGCGTATCACCATCGGCCTGAACCTGCCGTCTGGCGAGATGGGCCGTAAAGACCTGATTAAAATCGAAAATACGTTCCTGACCGACGAGCAGGTAAACCAGCTCTCCCTGTACGCTCCGCAGGCAACGGTAAACCGCATTGACGATTATGACGTGGTGGGTAAATCACGTCCGAGCCTGCCTGAACGTATCGATAACGTGCTGGTTTGCCCGAACAGCAACTGCATCAGCCATGCTGAACCAGTATCGTCCAGTTTTTCAGTGAAAAAGCGCGCTGACGACATCGCACTCAAATGCAAATACTGTGAAAAAGAGTTTTCGCATTATGTGGTGCTGGCCAACTAATTGGTGTTGGTAATGATTTCCCGGCTCCCTATAATGGCCGGGTACATTCTATTACCGCTGTAATTCAGGAGAAATCATGAGCAAGACTATCGCGACGGAAAATGCACCAGCAGCAATCGGCCCATACGTTCAGGGCGTTGACCTGGGTAGCATGGTAATCACTTCCGGTCAGATCCCGGTCGATCCGAAAACCGGTGCCGTATCGGAAGACGTGTCCGCTCAGGCGCGTCAGTCGCTGGAAAACGTACAAGCTATCGTTGAAGCAGCAGGCCTGAAAGTGGGCGACATCGTAAAAACTACCGTCTTCGTTAAAGACCTGAACGATTTCGCAACCGTAAACGCGACCTACGAAGCGTTCTTCACCGAGCACAACGCTACTTTCCCGGCGCGTTCTTGCGTGGAAGTTGCCCGTCTGCCGAAAGACGTGAAAATCGAGATTGAAGCGATCGCCGTTCGTCGCTAAGCGTAAAAAAAACCGCCGGAAATCACTCCGGCGGTTCTGTTTTTACTCACTCAGGCTGTTATCAGAAATTGTGTTTAATATTCAGCATAAAGCCCTTGTCGCTGATGTTGTCCTCTTTCCAGTGGAAAGCGTCCAGCCCGGCGCTGGTGTTACCGGCGTTATACTTCACACCCACCTGTGCCATGCTGTTGATGCTGCCACCTTTTTGACCGTCGTCAACGTTGAAGCTCTGACCTGCCGCCCCCTGCAGGGACGCTTTTTTGCCAGTACTGACGTAGCTCAGGTTCGGGCCGCCTTCCAGCGTCGCCGTTGCTGCCCAGCCATCCTTACCGACATAGCTCAGCTTCATACCTACCACTGAATCAACCGCCGTTTCCGTGCTGCTGTTCATGTTCAGGTTAAAGTCGCCAGCACCGCGCTCCTGATAACCGTCTTCCATGGTGTGACGCAGTTTCAGACCAGCATATGGCACAACATCCAGCCCTTCGCTGACGGCGAAGGTTTTACGACCCTCGGTACGCAGCTCCAGGTATTGCTGACGGCTGTCCGCCAGCGCCTGTTTGTTGACATCACCGTAGTTAATGCCGCGTTTGCTGTCGAGCTGATGTACGTCGTAACGCAGGGCGTTGTTCCAGGAGAGACCTTCCTCACCGAGCGGCATGGCGTGCTCCAGACCCAGGAACTGGCTGTAACCGCCGGTGATACCGTCGCTGCCGGAAGAGACATTGCCTTTACCGTCCAGACGGGCAATACCGTACTCCATGGTCAGCGACTGATTATCGCCAAAGCCCAGTTTCTGACGCAGAGCCATCATGTCGTACTGAGTGTCTTTACCCAGTTCGGCACGCTGGTCACCTTTCGCCACCAGGTTAAACGACAGACCGTTACCCAGTTCCGGCGCGGCATCCGCCAGCATATCGAAGCGGTTGCTGAGTCTGCGGGCGTCGCGGGAGACGTTCACAGCCTTGTTGCCGCTGATTTGCTTCATCGCCTTCGTCACGTCGGCAGAGGTCTTCAGGTTCAGACTACTGAACAGCTCGTTGTTGGTGTAGGCGGCATCCAGCGCGCCAGCAACACCGCTGACGCTGCTGTCGGTCACCACGTCGGTGTAGGCGTTTTTGGTCATGGTGACGTCCACGTTGCCGTTCGCGTCTTTCTGACCCTGCGCGCTCCACACCACGCTTTCAGAGGTGATGTTTTCCAAGCCTTCCACATCAGCCCCGGTAAAGACGTTGTCGAAGGTCTGAGTCGTGGCAGCCGTACCTGCGGTGAAACCGGTATCCACGCTGACAGAATCCAGTGCCAGGGCGTTATTACCCGCATTAAGCGTACCGACAGAGCCGCTGGCGCTGGTACCCAACACATAACCACTCACACGCTGAACAGAAGCGGGGGCAGAATTGCTGTCAGTTGGCGCAGAACCCATATGCGTATCATCTGACGACATTGCGCCGCCGTTCAGATTAATGGTGCCGCTGTTATGGATAGTACCTGTACCGTCGTTGTAAAACGCCTGACCGTTGTCGGCATTAATATTGATGGTGCCATCGTTGTACGCAACACCGCCCTTATACACCGCCATTCCGACCAGCGGTTTAGTCTCATCATAGAACTCGTTTTTTTCGAGATTAATGGTGCCCTGGTTAATAATCGTGTTATTCGCGCCAGTTGCAGCCATGCCTGCACCCGCATTATAAATAGTGATGGTGGCGTCACTGTGGTTAACTGCCGAACCGCCTCCGCCACTCATTTCTAAATTTCCCTCCCCCATACCGATGGCAAAATCGACTGCCCTTGTGGAGGATACACCAGCGCCTATAACAGTTGTGTCATTTGCATCTTTCCAGAGCCCATCCGCAGTAATCGTTCCGTTGTTACTGGCTGTTGACCCATAGGCGTGCATTGCTTCACCGCGACCATATAAAGCCAGCTCGCCATTGTTAATAGATTCGCTTCCGCTCATCCCACTCATAAGGGTTATGGCATAGCTGTCATTGTTGAAATTTTGCCCCCCCGTAGAGGTCCCAGGCATATACTGCACAGTGTCCTGAGCACGCACATATCCAGTGATATCTCCGTTATTCACACCGTGTGACCCACCCGTGGACAGCATGCCGAGTGTCGTTTCTCCGCCATTACTTACTAAAGTCGTTTCTCTTTCAAGAGTCACGGAACCGTCATTCGTAAAGGATGAAGCACCTCCCAGGAAACTTAAAGTTAAGTCACTTAGGTTGATCGTTCCTTTATTGGTCGCCGTACTGCCACTTCCCAGCATGATCAGAGCATTATCGCCAATACGCCAATAAGAATTCATACTTTCGATGTTGCTAGTGACAGTGGCACCTTCACTAATTTCAAGATAACCCTGATTGGTTACGTTAAATATGCTTTCAAACGTTGTCGCGTAGTTACCATTGATGGATGAGTCACCATGCAGGTAAAGCGATGATTTACCGTTAACGGTGACTGCTGAGCCACCACTATTGCCACCAGTAATACGTCCTTCTCTGCCGTCAATTTGATTGACTTCACCAGTAAGCTCAATCCCCCCCAACAGATCGACACGGTTATTGTCACCGCTGACAACTACCCCACGAATGGCTTCTACGGCACCATCGCGTTGCAGCTCAGCATGAGCAAACGACTCAGTATCCACAATGACCTGAAGATGTCCGTCCAGCACTACCGTGTTACCGCTACCGCTGACGTTAATCCCGTACGATGGGGTAACAAAATAGTCCTTCGCCTGTGGGGATTTCTGGTCTTTATCCACCACCATATCGCCTGTCAGCGTCACCGTATTGGCTTCGCCGGAAACGTTGACCCCGGTAGCCTTATTACCGGTGATGCTCATCTCTTCAGACGCCAGGTTAATGGTGTTTGATTTACCCGTCACGTTCAGACCGGTGGAGAAATCACCCACCACCATTTTACCGTTCTGGTTAATGGTATTGTTATTACCGGCAACATCCACCCCGGTGCTCGGTTTGGTACTGTCGGTACTGCCTGCGGTCATTTCCCCTGCGTTGTTCAGGGTGTTGCCGTCACCGCTGACTTTTGCCCCGTCGCACCGTCAATGACTTTGCTGGCGCCATCGTTATTAATGGTGTTGTTATTACCCGCGACATCAGTACCGGTCGAGCCTTGCCCTTCTGCGGTGGTGGTGCCTTTGTTGTCAATGGTGTTGCCGCCACCGTCCACGCTAGTGCCGGTGCCGCCAGCAGTTGCGCTGGTATCACCTTCGTTGTTGATTTTGTTGCCGTCGCCGGTTACGTCAGTACCGGTGGAGCCAGTCCCATCAGCCGTAGTTTGACCTTTGTTGTCGATGGTGTTGTCGTTGCCGTCCACGCTGGTGCCGGTGCCGCCATTGGCTGCGCTGGTGCCACCTTCATTGTTGATTTTGTTACCGTCGCCGGTTACGTCAGTACCGGTGGAGCCAGTCCCATCAGCCGTAGTTTGACCTTTGTTGTCGATGGTGTTGTCGTTGCCGTCCACGCTAGTGCCGGTGCCGCCATTGGCTGCGCTGGTGTCGCCTTCGTTGATGATTTTGTTGCCGTTACCGTCTACATCCGTACCGGTAGAGCCTGCGCCATCGGCAGTGTTGTTACCCTTGTTGTCGATGGTGTTGCCGTTACCGTCAGCTTTAGTGCCGGTACCACCGCCAGTGGCGCTGTTGTCACCGGTGTTGTTAATGTCGTTGCCGTCGCCGGTCACGTCTGTACCGGTGGAGCCTGCACCGTCGGCAGTGTTTTTGCCACCGTTGTTGATGGTGTTGTCGTTGCCGTCCACGTCAGTGCCGGTGCCGCCGTTGGTGGCGCCGTTATCACCGGTGTTGTTGATGTCGTTACCGTCGCCGGTCACGTCAGTACCGGTGGAGCCTGCACCGTCAGCGGTGTTTTTGCCGCCGTTATCAACCGTGTTGCCGTCTCCGTCCACGCTGGTGCCGGTGCCGCCGTTGGTGCCACTGTTATCACCGGTGTTGTTGATGTCGTTACCGTCGCCGGTCACGTCAGTACCGGTGGAGCCTTCACCGTCTGCGGTGTTTTTGCCGCCGTTGTTGATGGTGTTGTCGTTGCCGT
>NZ_JAOWDG010000085.1:44421-176143 GCF_030334745.1 Citrobacter sp. Cb080
TCACGTCAGTACCGGTGGAGCCTTCACCGTCTGCGGTGTTTTTGCCGCCGTTGTTGATGGTGTTGTCGTTGCCGTCCACGTCAGTGCCGGTGCCGCCGCCAGTGGCGCTGTTATCACCGGTGTTGTTAATGTCGTTGCCGTCGCCGGTCACGTCTGTACCGGTGGAGCCTGCACCGTCGGCAGTGTTTTTACCGCCGTTATCAACCGTGTTGCCGTCTCCGTCCACGCTGGTGCCGGTGCCGCCGTTGGTGGCGCCGTTGTCGCCGGTGTTGTTGATGTCGTTACCGTCGCCGGTCACGTCAGTACCGGTGGAGCCTTCACCGTCTGCGGTATTTTTGCCGCCGTTGTTGATGGTGTTGTCGTTGCCGTCCACGTCAGTGCCGGTGCCGCCGCCAGTAGCGCCGTTGTCACCGGTGTTGTTGATGTCGTTGCCGTTGCCGGTCACGTCAGTACCGGTGGAGCCTTCACCGTCTGCGGTGTTTTTGCCGCCGTTGTTGATGGTGTTGTCGTTGCCGTCCACGCCGGTGCCGGTACCGCCGTTGGTGCCGCTGTTATCACCGGTGTTGTTGATGTCGTTGCCGTCGCCAGTCACGTCTGTACCGGTGGAGCCTGCACCGTCGGCGGTGTTGTTGCCACCGTTATCAACTGTGTTGCCGTTGCCGTCCACGTCTGTGCCGGTGCCGCCGTTGGTGGCGCCGTTGTCGCCGGTGTTGTTGATGTCGTTGCCGTCGCCGGTCACGTCTGTACCGGTGGAGCCTTCACCGTCTGCGGTATTTTTGCCGCCGTTGTTGATGGTGTTGTCGTTACCGTCCACGCCGGTGCCAGTGCCGCCGTTGGTGCCGCTGTTATCACCGGTGTTGTTGATGTCGTTGCCGTCGCCGGTCACGTCTGTACCGGCGGAACCTTCACCGTCTGCGGTATTTTTACCGCCGTTGTTGATGGTGTTGTCGTTGCCGTTCACGTCGGTGCCGGTGCCGCCGCCAGTAGCGCCGGTGTCACCATTCACATTAATATCGTTACCATCGCCGTTGATAATCGTCCCGGTATCGCCCGGGCCGCCTGCGGTGGAGCCACCATCAACTGTTTTCTGCTGCCCGTCGCCGTCAATAACCGTGGTTTCTGGCCCCGCAAGAGTAAGCTTTCCTGCGCGGTTGTACGACCAGAACAGGTTGTTACTGCCGTACGTTCCCTGCATCACCAGCGCATTGCCCATCACGTTCAGGCTGGTCACGGTCAGGGTTTTGCCGTCCGGCGCGGTCAGCAGGTAGCCGTCGCCCTGCTTGGTAATGGCGAAGGTGGTATTGGTATAAGTGACGCCGTTCACCACCAGCGAGGCAAAGGTCAGGGTTTTCGCGCCCCGGTCAAGGGTAACGCCATTGTCATAAACGGAGGGGGGGGTATCAGGTGTAACGGGGTCCACCGGATCGACAGGTGTTACCGGGTCCACAGGTGTTACCGGGTCCACAGGCGTTACTGGATCAACAGGCAACCCGGAGGACGAATGGCTGCTGCCGCCGCCGCCGCTCGCCGCGATACCCACCGTGGCGGCCACAGCAGCGATACCGCCCACCGCCCATGCCCAGCCCTGCTCTAAAACGCTTTCCGTGGCTTTCTGGCACTCCGGCGACAGTTTGGTCAGCTCAGCCTGAGAAAGGCTGCTGATATTTTCGGGACACTGCTTTTTTTTGTCTTCGTTGTTGTTAAGATCGGCGGCAAATGTATTACCGCTTAATGCCAGGGCAATACAAAATGAAATAGCTTTCCTTTGCATAATGTGAGTCTCTCTGATGTGAGCGAAATGATATAGATAAAACGACATAGCGACGAAACACGCCGCCGCAGATTCTCCGAATCTGTAATACAGCGGCACCATATAAATAAATTTATATAGAAGCGAGTATATCCAAAGACATATTTCATAACAACGAATCACCGCCATGAATATATATCTCAACGCATTGTTTTTATTGGGATTGATAAAAATAAGAATAAAGGAATCATTAAAAAAAACATAAAATACAACATGTTGCAATCATAGATTTTTATGTAAATTTTTTAATTCTCGATATTTTGCGGAATGAATGGAGGGGGAGTGCTAAGGCATATCTTATAAATTATAATTTTTAATGTATGAATATTAAAAAACAATATTCTACGTGAATTTATTCACTTATCATTCACATTTATCGAATTAATTATCTTTTAACAGAAATAATAATACGCATGAATTTTCTGCGGCACGAATCATCGGGCGATACCGATATTCCTCCTGCGCCAGGTTACAGCTGCGTTGGCTTTTTAAGGGGCCAACGCAGCCGATATCTTGTGCTTACTGCCAGCCGTAGCGGCGGCTATAAAAACCTTTCACGAGCTGGGTTAATGTCATGTAGCCCGCCAGAATCGCAATCAGCCACGGGAAGTAGCTCAGCGGCAGCGCCTGCAATTGCAGATAGTTGGCCAGCGGGGAGAACGGTAATGCAATGCCTACCACCATGACCACCAGCGTCATCAGCATCAGCGGCCATGCGGCGCGGCTTTGGATGAACGGCACGCGGCGGGTACGGATCATATGCACAATCAGCGTTTGCGACAGCAGGCCTACCACGAACCAGCCAGACTGGAACAACGTCTGATGTTCTGGCGTATTCGCATGGAAGACGAACCACATCAAGCAAAATGTCAGAATGTCGAAGATCGAGCTGATCGGTCCAAAGAAGATCATAAAGCGCCCCAACTCGCTGGGATTCCAGCGCTGCGGCTTTTTGATCTGCTCTTCGTCGACGTTATCAAACGGAATCGCCACCTGGGATACATCGTACAGCAGGTTCTGAATCAGTAAGTGCAGCGGCAACATCGGCAGGAACGGTAAGAAGGCGCTCGCCACCAGCACGCTAAACACATTACCGAAGTTAGAACTGGCCGTCATTTTGATATACTTCAGCATGTTAGAAAAAGTACGGCGTCCTTCGATCACCCCTTCTTCCAGCACCATCAGACTCTTTTCCAGCAGGATGATATCAGCCGCTTCACGCGCAATATCAACCGCGCCGTCAACGGAGATACCAATGTCCGCCGCGCGCAGCGCCGGGGCATCGTTAATGCCATCCCCCATAAAGCCAACCACATGACCTTCGCGCTTGAGCAGCGTGACAATGCGCTCTTTGTGCATCGGCGTCAGACGAGCAAACAGCGTGGTGCGCTGGGCCAGCGTTGCCAGCTCATCGTCGCTTAACCCTTCAATGCTGCTGCCGATAACCACATCGCCCGCATCCAGCCCCACTTCGTGACACACTTTCGCCGCCACCAGCTCGCTATCGCCAGTCAGGATTTTCACCGTAATACCGCTGGCTTTCAGCGCTTTGAGCGCTGGCGCGGTGGTCTCTTTCGGCGGATCGAGGAACGCAATATAGCCTTCGAGGATCAGATCTGATTCATCAATACGCTGGTAATCGCCCTCACGCGCTGGCAGGTACTTCGTCGCCACCGCCACCACGCGCAGCCCCTGGCGGTTCAGCGTATCCGTGACGCGCTTCACCCGACGCAGCATGTTGTCATCTAACGGGACAACCTCACCGCTGTAGCGCACCTGGGTGCAGACGCTGAGGATCTCCTGCAGCGCGCCTTTGCACACCAGCTGATGCACATCGGTTTCTTCAGCGACCACCACCGACATGCGGCGGCGTTCGAAGTCAAACGGGATCTCATCAATTTTCTGCCAGCGGGTAGAGAGCTGGCGGGCTGATTCTTCGTCCACGCCTTCCAGCACTGCCGTATCCAGCAGATTCTTCAACCCGGTCTGGTAATGGCTGTTCAGCCACGCAGAATGCAGGACGTGCTCGCTGGGCTTACCAGATATATCTGTATGATTCTCAAGTACAATTTTGTCTTGTGTCAGGGTGCCCGTTTTATCGGTACACAGGATATCCATCGCGCCAAAGTTCTGAATAGCGTCGAGGTGTTTGACGATGACCTTTTGTTTTGACAGCTTCACCGCCCCGCGCGCCAGCGTCGAGGTGACGATCATCGGCAGCATTTCCGGGGTCAGCCCCACCGCGACAGACAGGGCAAACAGCGCCGCTTCCCACCAGTCGCCTTTGGTATAGCCGTTGATGATGAGCACAATCGGCGCCATCACCAGCATAAAACGGATCAGCAGCATGCTGACGCGACTGATCCCTTTCTGGAAAGCATTCTGCTCGCTTTCCTGCTCGCTGACGCGGCCCGCCAGTTGCCCGAACCAGGTATTGGCTCCGGTCGCAATCACGATGGCCTGCGCCGTGCCGCTCACCACGTTGGTGCCCATAAAGCACAGGGTATCGCATTCGAGCGGGTTGCTTTGCTGTGGGTCGCGGCTGGTTGCGACTTTCTCCACCGGCAGCGATTCACCGGTCAGCGAAGCCTGGGCCACGAACAGGTCACGAGCCTGCACCACACGCAGATCGGCCGGGATCATATCCCCTGCCGCCAGCTTAATGATATCGCCGGGAACTAACTGGTCGATCGGCAGTTCAACCCAGCCGTTCTCTCCTTTCTCGTTGATAACGCGCAGCACCGTAGCGGTGTTACTGACCATCGCTTTCAGCGCATCTGCCGCTTTGGTGGAACGCGCCTCCTGCACAAAATTCAGTAACGTGGAGATGACGACCATCAGAGCAATGACGCCAGCGGCAAACAGATCTTCGGTGGCATAGGAAATCGCACCGAGGATGGTCAACAAAATATTAAACGGGTTACGGTAGCAGACCCACAGATGCACCCACCACGGCGACGGCTTCTGCGCCGGCAGTTGGTTCTCACCATGTAATTCGCGAGAATTTTCCACTTCTGCGGCGTTTAATCCTTCCGGGTGCGCGCCAAACGTTTTCCACAGCGCGGCTTCGTCCATCAGCGCCATTTTCAGACAATGTTCGCTCAGCGATGGTGGGATCGGCGTGCTGGCAACGGTCTGGGCATTAGGCAACGGATCGCGATGCACCAGACGATGTGGTAAATGGCGGTTTAGCCGGGCAAATAGCTGGCGAGTAATATTTTTGAACATAGGCAGTCCCTCTGCGCCAGTCTCAACAGGCGCAGTAAATCCTTCAGGCGTGGCAAAGCCTTACCTGATGGCAATATTAAAATCACAACAGGGACGTCAGAACGTCACTGTCTTACTGCTCCGGTAAGACAGTGAAAGACAGGCTTACCGGAAAGGGGTGTTTCTCCATCTCGGGAGAGGGGTGGGATCGGGATCCATATAGCCTCCGGTAAGTGAATGATTTACGCTGCGGATTATACGCAGAAAACCATAAGGTTTGTGGCAATTATGGCAGTATGATAAACCATGGAAACTAAACCAAACGTATACCAGACTTTGCCCATTGCGCTGCGCTTGAGTAAAGTTATTCTCTATTTGGCATAACTTCACACGCAACACGGGAAAACAGGATGCAAAACCGGCTGACAATTAAAGACATCGCCCGCTTAAGCGGTGTGGGAAAATCAACCGTTTCCCGTGTGCTTAACAATGAAAGCGGTGTGAGCGAACGCACCCGCGAACGCGTTGAAGCGGTGATGAATCAGCACGGTTTTTCCCCTTCCCGCTCCGCTCGCGCCATGCGCGGACAAAGTGACAAGGTGGTGGCGATCATCGTCACGCGTCTGGACTCGCTTTCGGAAAATCTCGCCGTGCAAACCATGCTGCCCGCCTTTTATGAGCAGGGTTACGACCCGATCATGATGGAAAGCCAGTTCTCGCCCGAGCTGGTTGAAGAGCATCTCGGCATGCTCAGACGCCGCAATATTGACGGCGTGGTGCTGTTTGGTTTTACCGGCATAAGTGAATCCATGCTCGCCTCCTGGCAGGATTCGCTGGTGCTGCTGGCAAGAGATGCCAAAGGCTTTGCCTCCGTCTGCTATGACGATGAAGGCGCCATTCGCACCCTGATGCAGCGTTTATACGATCGCGAGCATCGCTATATCAGCTTTCTTGGCGTTCCCCATAGCGACGTGACCACCGGTAAGCGCCGCCATGAAGCCTACCTGGCGTTCTGTAAGAAACACAAACTGCATCCTGTAGCCGCGCTACCGGGGCTTGCCATGAAGCAGGGTTATGAGCAGGCCGCCAACGTCATCACCCCGGAAACCACTGCCTTAGTCTGCGCGACGGATACCCTCGCCCTTGGTGTCAGCAAATATCTGCAAGAGCAGCGAATTGAGAATCTACAGCTGGCGAGCGTGGGCAGTACGCCGCTGATGAAATTCCTCCATCCGGAAATTATCACCGTCGATCCAGGATATGCCGAAGCCGGACGACAAGCGGCCTCGCAGCTGATCGAGCAGATCAACGGCCGTAGCGAACTACGACAAATCGTTATTCCTTCCACCCTCTCCTGATCGCTTTCTGAGCGTTAATTTGTGATCTTCGCTGCGTTTCGGGAACGTTCCCATTTTTAAATTTTCATCGACGATATACTCTGGCGGCAGGTCAACAATAGGGCTTAATAATGAGCAAAATTAAACAAGCAGACATCGACCGGCTGATTGAGCTGGTAGGCGGGCGCGACAATATCGCCACGGTAAGTCACTGCATTACTCGCCTGCGTTTTGTGCTGAATCAGCCTGCGAATGCCAGGCCAAAAGAGATCGAACAGTTGCCGATGGTCAAAGGCTGCTTCACCAACGCCGGGCAGTTTCAGGTAGTGATTGGCACCGAAGTGGGCGATTACTACAAAGCGCTGCTGGCGACAACCGGTCAGGCCAGCGCCGACAAAGAGCAGGCGAAAAAAGCCGCGCGGCAGAATATGAAATGGCACGAACAGCTGATTTCTCATTTTGCGGAGATCTTCTTCCCGCTGCTGCCAGCGCTGATTAGCGGCGGCTTGATCTTGGGGTTCCGTAATGTGATTGGCGATCTGCCCATGAGCAACGGGCAGACGCTGGCGCAGATGCATCCTTCGCTGAAAACTCTTTACGACTTCCTGTGGCTAATTGGCGAAGCGATCTTCTTCTATCTGCCGGTCGGGATCTGCTGGTCGGCAGTGAAGAAAATGGGCGGTACGCCGATCCTCGGTATTGTGCTGGGTGTGACCCTGGTTTCACCGCAGCTAATGAACGCCTATCTACTCGGTCAACAGGTACCGGAAGTGTGGAACTTCGGCCTGTTCAGCATTGAGAAAGTGGGCTATCAGGCGCAGGTTATTCCGGCACTGCTGGCCGGTCTGGCGCTCGGGTTTATTGAAACACGCATGAAACGCATCGTCCCGGATTATCTGTATCTGGTGATCGTCCCGGTGTGCTCGTTGATCCTCGCGGTATTCCTCGCGCACGCCTTTATTGGTCCGTTTGGCCGCATGATCGGCGACGGTGTCGCGTTTGCGGTCCGTCACCTGCTGACCGGCAGCTTTGCCCCGATTGGCGCGGCGCTG
The DNA here is from genome assembly GCF_030334745.1 of Citrobacter sp. Cb080. Classification (NCBI taxonomy): domain Bacteria; kingdom Pseudomonadati; phylum Pseudomonadota; class Gammaproteobacteria; order Enterobacterales; family Enterobacteriaceae; genus Citrobacter; species Citrobacter sp. Cb080. The sequence goes on from NZ_JAOWDG010000085.1 coordinate 51,828, forward strand.
TTCGGCTTCCTGTATGCCCCGCTGGTGATAACCGGCGTGCATCAGACCACGCTGGCTATCGACATGCAGATGATTCAGAGCATGGGCGGTACGCCGGTATGACCGCTGATCGCACTGTCGAATATCGCTCAGGCCTCTGCGGTAGTCGGGATCATCATCTCCAGTCGCAAACACAATGAACGTGAAATCTCCGTTCCTGCCGCGATCTCCGCCTATCTCGGGGTCACTGAACCGGCCATGTACGGGATCAACCTGAAATACCGCTTCCCGATGCTGTGCGCGATGATCGGTTCCGGTCTCGCCGGACTGCTGTGCGGCCTGAACGGTGTGCTGGCGAACGGAATTGGCGTCGGCGGTTTGCCGGGCATCCTCTCCATCCAGCCGACTTACTGGCAGGTATTTGGCATGGCAATGGTCATTGCGATTGTTATCCCCATGGCACTGACCTCATTCGTTTATCAGCGTAAACACCGTATGGGCACACTACAAATTGTCTAACTTTTCTTCGGGGCGCAGTTGCGCCCCATCGTATTTCCAGGAAACAACCATGAATATTCCCCACTGGTGGCAAAACGGCGTCATCTATCAGGTTTACCCCAAGAGTTTTCAGGACACCACCGGCAGCGGCACCGGCGATTTACGCGGTGTGACGCAACGCCTCGGCTATCTGCAAACGCTGGGGGTTGATGCCATCTGGCTAACGCCGTTCTATATTTCGCCGCAGGTTGATAACGGTTACGACGTCGCGGATTACATGTCTGTCGATCCGGCCTACGGAACGCTTGCAGACTTTGACGAACTGGTGGCGCAGGCGAAAGCGCGCGGCATCCGTATTATTCTCGATATGGTGTTTAACCACACTTCAACCCAGCACCCCTGGTTTCGCGAGGCGCTGGATAAAGACAGCCCGTATCGTCAGTTTTACCTCTGGCGCGACGGCACGCCAGACAGTCTCCCGAATAACTGGCGCTCCAAATTTGGCGGCAGCGCCTGGGGCTGGCACGCCGAAAGCGAGCAGTACTATCTGCACCTCTTTGCTCCGGAGCAGGCAGACCTGAACTGGGAGAACCCGGCGGTCCGCGCCGAGCTAAAAAAAGTGTGCGAGTTCTGGGCCGATCGCGGCGTGGACGGGCTGCGTCTCGACGTGGTGAATCTTATCTCTAAAGATCAGGACTTCCCGAGCGATCCCGACGGCGATGGGCGGCGTTTTTATACCGACGGCCCGCGCGCGCATGCGTTTTTACGTGAAATGAATCGCGACGTCTTCACGCCCTGCGGCCTGATGACGGTCGGCGAAATGTCTTCCACCACGCTGGAAAACTGCCAGCAGTACGCCGCACTCGATGGCAGCGAACTGTCGATGACCTTCAACTTCCACCACCTGAAAGTGGATTACCCCAACGGTGAGAAGTGGACGTTAGCCAAACCCGACTATGTGGCGCTCAAAACCCTGTTCCGCCACTGGCAGCAAGGCATGCACAATCAGGCCTGGAACGCGCTGTTCTGGTGTAACCACGACCAGCCACGCATCGTGTCGCGTTTTGGCGATGAAGGTAAATACCGCGTTCCGGCCGCAAAAATGCTGGCGATGGTGCTGCACGGTATGCAGGGCACGCCCTACATCTACCAGGGTGAAGAGATCGGCATGACCAATCCGCACTTCCGCCAGATTACCGATTACCGCGATGTGGAAAGCCATAACATGTTTGCCGCCCTGAACGGCCAGGGGCGCGATGCGCAAGAACTGCTGGCGATCCTCGCCAGTAAATCGCGCGATAACAGCCGCACGCCGATGCAGTGGGATGCCAGCAAACACGCGGGCTTCACCCAGGGTGAGCCGTGGATCAATCTGTGCGACAACGCAGCGGATATCAACGTGGCGGCAGCGCTGCGCGATACCGACTCGGTGTTCTATACCTATCAGAAGCTGATCGCATTGCGTAAAGCAGAGCCGGTTATCACCTGGGGCGACTATCAGGATCTGCTACCGGACAGCCCGCATCTGTGGTGCTATCAACGTGAATGGCAAGGACAGCGGTTGCTGGTCATTGCTAATCTGAGCGATACCTTCCAGAGCTGGCAGCCGACCCAGACCGACGGCAACTGGCAGGTGCTGATGCACAACTATGCCGAGGTCGCCAGCCAACCCGCAGACATGACGCTGCGTCCTTTTGAAGCCGTCTGGTGGTTGCAAAAATAGCTTGCAATTATGTTCAGGCCCGGTACGCATAACGCTGCCGGGCTTTGATGCATACGCTCAGCTTACCTTTCTGTTTTTGTTGAATAATTAATCAGAATTTTCTGCCCACAATTTACAATCGGCTGTAGTGCCCGTCATCTGTACGCTCCGATTTTTACTTTGCGCTACATCAAATAAATCGTAAACATCCTTGATGCAAATCACTACATATAGAACTTAAAATGCACGCCGACCCAATATGTTGTATTAATCGACTACAATTGCTACAACTACAGTGCACCGCTTCACGGTGGAATTGTGGATAAAGTGGGTCAGGATTGCGGGAAGTCATTGGCAATAGAGATGAATAAAGCCCTGATGGCCTCCCCAACCTCTGTGGATAACCTGTTCTTATAAATATGGAGTGATCATGACACCGCATGTGATGAAACGAGATGGCTGTAAAGTGCCGTTTAAATCAGAGCGCATCAAAGAAGCCATTCTGCGTGCAGCTAAAGCAGCGGGAGTCGATGACGCAGATTACTGTGCCACCGTCGCAGAAGTCGTTAGTAGCCAGATGAATGAGCGCAGCAAGGTCGATATCAACGAGATCCAGACAGCGGTAGAAAACCAGCTAATGTCTGGCCCGTACAAACAACTCGCCCGTGCGTACATCGAATATCGCCACGACCGTGATATCCAGCGTGAAAAACGTGGCCGTCTGAACCAGGAAATTCGTGGTCTGGTTGAGCAAACCAACTCTGCTCTGCTGAATGAAAATGCCAACAAAGACAGCAAAGTGATCCCGACCCAGCGCGACCTGCTGGCCGGTATCGTTGCCAAACACTATGCGCGTCAGCACCTGCTGCCGCGTGATGTCGTCCAGGCGCACGAGCGTGGTGATATTCACTATCACGATCTCGACTACTCTCCGTTCTTCCCAATGTTTAACTGCATGCTGATCGACCTCAAAGGCATGCTGACGCAGGGCTTTAAGATGGGTAATGCGGAGATTGAACCGCCAAAATCCATCTCTACCGCGACCGCCGTCACCGCGCAAATTATCGCGCAGGTTGCCAGCCATATTTATGGCGGCACCACCATTAACCGTATTGATGAAGTTCTTGCGCCGTTCGTCACCGAGAGCTTTAATAAACATCGTAAAACCGCTGAAGAATGGCAGATCCCGGACGCCGACGGTTATGCCCATTCCCGTACCGAGAAAGAGTGCTACGACGCATTCCAGTCTCTCGAGTATGAAGTGAACACCCTGCATACCGCCAACGGTCAGACGCCGTTCGTGACCTTTGGTTTTGGCCTGGGAACCAGCTGGGAATCGCGTTTGATCCAGCAGTCCATTCTGCGTAACCGTATTGCCGGCTTGGGTAAAAATCGTAAAACCGCAGTGTTCCCGAAACTGGTGTTCGCGATTCGTGACGGTCTGAACCACAAGTTTGGCGATCCGAACTACGACATCAAGCAGCTGGCACTGGAGTGCGCGAGCAAGCGTATGTATCCGGACATCCTGAACTACGATCAGGTGGTCAAAGTGACCGGCTCGTTCAAAACGCCAATGGGCTGTCGCAGCTTCCTCGGCGTGTGGGAAAACGAGAACGGCGAACAGATTCACGACGGACGTAACAACCTCGGCGTTATCAGCCTCAACCTGCCGCGTATCGCGCTGGAAGCGCATGGCGATGAAGCCACCTTCTGGAAGCTTCTCGACGATCGTCTGGTGCTGGCGCGTAAAGCGCTGATGACCCGCATTGCGCGCCTGGAAGGCGTGAAGGCCCGCGTGGCGCCAATTCTGTATATGGAAGGGGCCTGCGGCGTGCGTCTGAAAGCGGACGATGATGTGTCAGAAATCTTTAAAAATGGTCGTGCATCCATCTCTCTGGGCTACATCGGTATTCACGAAACCATCAATGCGCTGTTTGGCGACAAGCATGTGTATGACAGCGAGCAGCTGCGCGCCAAAGGTATCGCCATTGTGGAACGCCTGCGTCAGGCGGTCGATCAGTGGAAAGACGAGACTGGCTACGGCTTTAGCCTGTACAGCACGCCAAGTGAAAACCTGTGCGACCGTTTCTGCCGTCTGGATACCGCCGAATTTGGCGTGGTCCCGGGCGTGACCGACAAAGGCTACTACACCAACAGCTTCCACCTCGACGTGGAGAAGAAGGTTAACCCGTACGACAAGATCGATTTCGAAGCGCCGTACCCGCCGCTGGCAAGCGGGGGCTTCATTTGCTACGGCGAATACCCGAATATTCAGCACAACCTGAAAGCGCTGGAAGACGTCTGGGATTACAGCTATCAGCACGTGCCCTATTACGGGACCAACACGCCAATCGATGAATGCTACGAGTGCGGCTTTACCGGTGAATTTGAGTGCACCAGCAAAGGCTTTACCTGCCCGAAATGTGGTAACCACGACGCCGCCCGCGTATCGGTCACCCGCCGCGTCTGCGGTTATTTAGGCAGCCCGGACGCACGTCCGTTTAACGCCGGTAAGCAGGAAGAAGTGAAGCGCCGCGTTAAGCATTTAGGGAACGGGCAGATCGGTTAATTTAGACGATTTTATTGCCCGGCGATGCGACGCTTTTCGGGCCATTATTTCCGCAACGCAATTCACGTCATAGCAAGGCAGCAAATGAGTAAGTCCCGGGGAGCTTACATAAGTAAGTGACTCGGGCGCACGAACGCAGCTATGGCGCGAATTGATAAACGGATGAGAAGCGCAAATGAATTACCATCAGTATTACCCTGTCGACATCGTTAATGGTCCCGGTACTCGCTGTACCCTGTTTGTTTCAGGATGCGTGCATGAATGCCCCGGTTGCTATAACAAAAGCACCTGGCGGCTCAATTCCGGCCAGCCGTTTAGCAAAGAGATGGAAGACAAGATCATTGCCGATCTGAACGACACGCGTATTCACCGTCAGGGGATCTCGCTCTCCGGCGGCGATCCGCTGCATCCACAAAACGTGCCGGATATTCTGCAACTGGTGCAGCGCATTCGCGCTGAGTGTCCGGGAAAAGACATCTGGGTGTGGACCGGCTACAAGCTCGATGAACTCAACGCCGCGCAAATGCAGGTTGTCGATCTCATCAACGTGCTGGTCGATGGCAAATACGTGCAGGATCTTAAAGACCCGGCGCTAATCTGGCGCGGCAGCAGTAATCAGGTTGTACATCATTTACGTTAACACGCGCTCTGGAGAGGCTTTTCACAGCCTCTCCGTCCATTTACTCATTCGCGATTGCGCTTTACCACGGGCATCAATGGCACGCCCATCCGGTAGCCAGCGCTCCACTTCTCCCTTCTGTTTTCCCTGTTCATAAGATTGCCGCTGGGCTGGCGCGCCGTCCGGGTAAAACTGCTCGCTGAGCGAGTGACGCAACCCGTGCCGCCACTGTTCGCGTATCTGCAACTGGCCGGAAGGATAAAAGCTGCAGCATTCACCGTGCAGTTGACCATCAAGCCACTGCTCTTCACGTATCAGCGCCCCCTCTTCTGAAAAATAACGCGCCACGCCCTGTGCCAGACCATCGCGATAGCTCTGCTGCATGGCAAGCTGGCCGTTGGCATGCCAGCTTTCAATCTCGCCATGCAACGCGCCCTGCCGATAGCGCAGCACCGACAGCAGCCGACCATGCTCTTCGATCCGCATTTCGCCGTTCAGCAGACCGTCGGTCAGCTCGGCCTGAAAGCAGGTACTCTCCTGCTGATGTTCCAACACTTCACGCATCAGTTAATTTTCACCATCCCGCCTTTGATGGTCAACATGCCACCGCCGTCCACTGTCTGGGTGGCGCTGGCCTTGCTGGTAAGCGTGGCTTTTGCTTCGTGGGTTATCGTCGCGGCTTTTTGCGTCAGCGAGGCTTTGGCTTCGCTGGCGATGTTGGTGGCGTCCAGTTTCAGACCCGATGCGGCGCTGGCGCTGAGATCCGCTCCGCTTTTCACTTTCAGGGTTTTGCCGCTCTCCAGGGTAAGCGAACCGCTGACCTTAATCGTCAGATTGCCGTCGACGTTCAGCGTGTAGTTACCTTTTACCTTATGTGTCTCATTGCCATCGATGGCGTGTTCCTGATCGCCTTTCACCGTCACGCTGCGTTTATCTTTTACTTCCAGCGTGTCGCTGCCCTTCTCAATTTTGACCGTGCGATTACCCTTTTTCAGGGTGACGGTTTCGTTGCCCTCTTCAACGGTACGTGTGCGGTCGTTTTTGACGTTCTGAATATCGTCATGGCTGATAGTCGTTTTGCTGTCGTTGAGCACCGTAAGTTGGAAGTCTTTCTGCGCCTGCATCGCCAGCAGCTCGGCATCTTTTTTGTCGTCGAAGCGCAGTTCGTTAAAACCTTTTTCACTTTTGGTCTTAATGCCCGACTGGGTTTGATTCGCCGGAAGTGCGTACGGCAGTGCATTCGCGCCGTTGTACACACAGCCGGTAATGAGCGGCTTATCCGGGTCGCCATCGATAAAGCTCACCACCACTTCCTGGCCGATGCGCGGGATAAACTGCGCGCCGAAGCCGTTGCCGCTCCAGGCGGTGGCGACCCGCAGCCAGCAGGAGCTGGTTTCGTCGTTTTTGCCCTCTCTGTCCCACGGGAACTGCACCTTCACCCGACCAAGCTTATCAGTCCAGATTTCTTCTCCGCTTTTACCCACCACCACCGCTGTTTGCGTATGCATAAAAGGCTGCGGCGTCACGGCGAGCGGACGGTACGGCGTGGCCTTCGGGATGGCGGTAAAGCGGTTGCGATAGCGCTCGCCGTCGTATTCGTGGCTGACGGCGATGACCAGCCAGTCGATGTTCAATGCTTTGTCATCGTGATCGGTCAAAGTAAACCAGTGCCCGGCGGTCAGCGCCGCGCAGTCGCTTTCGCCGACCAGCTGTTTCGCCTGCGCCTTCAGGGCGTTAACTTTCCACGCCGCCAGCGCGTCGCCTTCGGCTTTAACGCTAAAACGCCCCGGATGCTGATACTGCATACCACCCTTCTTCTCACCAGCCTGCGCGAACAGCGCCGCTTTCGGCTGCTCGTAGTTATAGTCGCTGCTCTGGAAGCCCTGCGCGGTGGCCTGCAAACGCAGCTCTGCCGAGCGAATCGCCCCGGTTTCCCGCTCGCCGCTCTGTGCCGCCTGATACTTGACCTTTTTCTCACCCGCTATCGGCGGGAAGGCGCTGTTATCATCCGCCAGCACCAGCGTGTGTTTGCCTTCCTTATGGGTGAAGAACCAGAAGATCCCCTCCAGCTCCAGCAGCCGCGAGACAAAATTAAAATCGCTTTCGTTGTATTGCAGGCAGTATTCGCGCTTTTCTGATTTGGTTTTGAGTTTGAACTGATAGTCGGTAAACCCGGCATCCTTAAACACCTTCTCGACGATCTCCTGCGCGCTGAGGTTCTGAAACACGCGGTTATTGCTGGCAAGCGTCAGCCACCACAGCCACGGGCGCAGCACAAACTGGTAGCGATCGGCGTTACCGGTCGCCGGAAGCTGGTGCGCCTCGGCAATCAATCCGTCGTAGTCGGCGCTGTTGATGGTGGCGGTCAGATGGGTCGCCAGCGCAGTATCGAGAGTCAACGGCGCGGAGGTGGTTCCCGCGACGGTCGCGGTGGTCAAACTGTTAAGTTGGGAATCGGTGTGCACAGTGGCGGCGGTAAGGCCGGTCAGGGCTGGGGCGGTGAGTGTGATAATGGTGGTATCTGGCATGGGGAAATTCCTTTTTCAACGATAGCGCTAGCGCCGGTTAGCCTGATGATAAACCTCATCACCATCACGTCTGCCCACTGCGATCACAAGAACGACAACCTGCTCGTCCTCGACCTGATAGACCAGACGATACCCGGCACTGCGAAGCTTGATTTTGTAACGGTGTAATTTGCCGGAAAGGCGGGCGGCAGGGACATGGGGATTTTCCAGCCGCTCCGCCAGTTTCTTTTTGAACTGCTCGCGTAATGCAGGGGAAAGCTTGCGCCACTCCTTGAGCGCAATATCTAAAAACTCCAGGTTATAGGTCATTTAAAGACACCTTTATTCGCTTTCCATCTTCACGTTCGTCGGCGATACGGTTCAGCTCGGCGTCTTCTGCCAGCTCCAGCAGATACGCATAAACCGCAGGCGGCACGCAGTAAAACGCTGGCTCATTGCGGTTCAGAATCGCCACCGCTTCACCCTCCCCGGCGTTGACTGTCCCCATTGGGTTACGTTTCAGGTCGGTGATACTGGCAGCGGTTTTGGTCAGGATATGAAATGGCATGGTGTTTTCCTCGTTAATGAGGTTTTAGTATAGACCATTAAAAGCACCTTTATAAGCATCATTAATGATGCTTATAACCATGATGTGTGGTTCGTTGTCAGGTTAACGGCGCGGAGGTGGTTCCTGCGATGGTGACGATGGTCAGGCCGTTAAGTTGGAAGTCGGTGTGCGCGGTGGTGGCGGTAAGGACCGGAGCGGTGAGTTTGATAATGGTGGTGTTGGGCATGGGAGAGTCCTTATTATATAATTTCAGTCATATTAAACATTTGTAATAAACAAAAATTCTTCATATATTCACTGATAAAGAGATTTATCAAACTGCCCGTCCAATAAAAAAGCTCTCTAACTCTAATAAGGTCCTCCGGAGGGTAAATGCACATACGATTAGTAATTAGCAAATCACTAAAGCTTAACTTTCCATCAACTAAAATAGCTTTTCTTGCAAATGCTATCTTATTTGCCTCAATATAATTACAATGAATCTCCATTTGTGTCATAGCATTCGCCTTTGCTCCCTGCGTAGCATGATGCTGATACAGCCATTCCAATATATCTACCCCTGAAGCTACAACCGCATACACATAGCCACCATAACGAGCTGCATAATCCATTGCAATTAGTAGCTCTTTCGTTGTAGAAATACCACCTGTAGCTTGCCCGCCAGGATGAACTATAATCCCGCCAGTATATCTGGGATGAAATCCTTCTTCAAAAATCACCTCGGGGCCACGCAAATCAGCTCTAAATAGCACTCTGTTTCTAAACATATTTCTCATCCAGATAAATTTTAATTTAAATTATACAAAGTATTATCTCATCACTTCCCCAACCACCAGATTCTCAACATCTCTGGCCCCCACGCCCTTACATTTCTCCATCACTCTTTCCACCAATCCATCCTCCATATTTAATTTATCCCCCGTCGCCACAAAATATCTCTGTGATAACTTTTCCAATTTAGCCAACACAATTCCCTTCAATATTTCTTCATCCAGTGCCCGATAGGCCACCGTGGTCATCCGCGCTAAAAACGCCGGACGAAAATGGGTTAATAATTCTGCTCGCAAATCTTCGTTAAACCGCTCGCTGTTTAATTCAGCCGCAGGCGTGTCGAGAATCAGCTCCGCGCCGACGTTGCTGGTCGCCAGCATCACCGTGTTTTTGAAATCAACAATCAGCCCGGTGCCGTCTTCCATTACGCCTTTGTCGAAGACGTTATAGAACGCCTCCAGCACGTCCGGGTGCGCCTTTTCGATTTCGTCGAGCAGTACCACCGAATAAGGTCGACGGCGCATCGCTTCGGTTAACGCCCCGCCGCTGCCGTAGCCCACGTAGCCCGGCGGCGCGCCTTTCAGCTGGCTGACGGTGTGCGCCTCCTGATATTCAGACAGATTAATGGTGATCAGATTACGTTCGCCGCCGTACAGGGCATCCGCCAGCGCATAGGCGGTTTCGGTTTTGCCCACACCGGTTGGCCCCACCAGCAGGAACACGCCGACCGGCTTTTGCGGGTCGGTCAGACCGCTGCGATAAGCACGTAAACGCTGGGCGATAGTCTCCAGCGCCGCCTGCTGCCCCATCACCCGCTCGCTCATTCGCTCAACCAACGTGCGCAGGGCGTGGGCTTCGTCGGTCAGCATCTGGCCGATAGGGATACCGGTCCAGCCGCCAATCACCGCCGCTACCGTGGCGGTATCCACGCAGTCCGGCACCAGCGGCACTTCGTCGCGCAGTTGGGCAGCGGCGGTTTCCAGTTTGCCGATCAGCGCCGCGCACTCCACCAGCTCTTGCTCCAGTTCCTCATCATCGTCCAGCCGTTCGCTGAGATCCAACATCCGTTGACGAGCGGCCAGCAGTTCACCGACCCGCTGACGCTCATCCTGCCAACGTCCTTCCACTTCCCGCGCCTGAACCTGCAGTTTCTCCGCCTGCGCTTCCAGCTCGCACAGCCTGTCGTGATGATCGACGCCCACCAGCAGTTCACGATTCAGACGCTCGCTCTCTTCTTCTATCGCTGCCTGCTGCTGACGAATTTCCTCCAGCGCAGGCGGCACGTCATGCTGCGCCAGCGCCACTCTTGCGCAGGCAGTGTCGAGCACGCTGATGGCTTTGTCCGGCAATTGACGCCCGGAGATGTAGCGCTGCGACAGACGCACCGCCTCGCGGATGGCGGTATCGAGGATCTGCACGCCGTGGTGTGCCTCGAGCTTGTCGGCCACCGCGCGCAGCATGATCACCGCGCTATTTTCGTCCGGCTCTTCAATCTGGATACGCTGAAAACGTCGGTCCAGCGCCGGATCCTTCTCGAAATATTTTTTGTACTCCTGCCATGTGGTGGCGGCGATGGTGCGCAGTTCCCCACGCGCCAGCGCCGGTTTCAGCAGGTTGGCGGCATCACTGCCCCCCTCGGCACCGCCCGCGCCTATCAGCGTGTGGGCTTCGTCGATAAATAAAATGATCGGCTGCGGGGATTTTTTTACCGCGTCGATTACGCCGCGCAAACGCTGTTCAAACTCGCCTTTCACGCCCGCTCCCGCCTGCAACAAGCCAAGATCGAGAGCCAGCAGAGCGACATCACGCAACGGCGGCGGCACGCTGGCTTCGGCAATGCGTCGCGCCAGCCCTTCGGCGACGGCGGTTTTGCCCACACCTGGCGCCCCCACCAGAATCGGGTTGTTTTGCCTGCGACGCAGCAGGATGTCGATACACTGGCGGATCTCCGCGTCGCGCCCGATGATCGGATCGATCCGCCCTTCCCGCGCGTCACGAGTCAGATCGTGCGTGTATTGATCCAGTACCCCGCCTTCACGCTTCGGGGATTCTCCCTTGTCAGGGTCTGCAGCCTCCTCAACGGAGTTGCGACACCAGGTCTGCCACTGGCTTTCCAGCTCCGCAGCCGGAAGCTGTAACAACAGTGGCATTCCCTGCGCCAACTGGGTACGCAGCCGTTCTCGGGTGAGTAAGGTCAGGAGCAATAAGGCCGAACGAACCAGAGGAATACGCTGGAATGTCGCCTGCAAAATCGCCCCTTCCAGTAGCTCTATCAGTTGTACGGAAAACACCGGCATCCGCGTACAGCCCGCTTTGAACTGCGCCTGAGCACGCTGGATCTCTTCACGTAACGTATCGGTGGAGATAGCCGCGTTGCTCAGGCAATACGCTAAATCACAGTGTTCATCATCCAGTAAAGCCAGCAGCATATGCTCCGGCTCAACGAACCAGTGTCCCTGCGCCCGGCTGCGTTCGGCGGCCTGTTCCAGCGCACGAAAACAAATGGGGTTCAGTCGTTTTACCAGCGCTTTCAAATCCATTTACTGTTCTCCTCAAGATGCTGTTGGCAATGGAACATGGCGGGCTTGCGCCCTGCCAGTTGCGCGGTATACCCCAGACGCGGCGGCGCAGCGCGGGTTAAGCGATGATCCAGCGTCAGGGTTGCGCGCATCATCAATTCCTGCGTTATTCCCGCGCCAAACCAGATTTCCGCTAACTTACTGAGCTGGAGAAAACCCTGACTGCCGGGTAAAAATTCGCGCCACTGCGTAGCGTTTTTAGCACGCAGATGCACCCGTAGCGCCGCATGCTGGTTCCATATTCGCCGACCGGCGACGCTATTGCGCCCCAGCCGACATCCCGTCCGGCTTATTGATGCCTGTGGCAAAGGCTGCCAGCGGCCGACAAATTCTTCGACATGCACGGTGACGTTCAGTACGGCCTTGACCAGCGCCACAAATCCAGCCGTAGAACGCCTGCGATTAGGCAGGTTGCCGCATTGCATCAGCAGACTCGGTACCTGCGCAGATTCATACTTTTCCATGGCGTCGAGCCTGAAACCACACAGCGCACGCATTACAGAAAGCCCTGGCGCATCTTCTCGCCTGGCGTAAGGCCTGGCCAGCCGATGCAGGCTCAGGCTACGGTAGTGATGTTGAAGAAAACGCTGTTGAAACATAAAGATAAAATCCTGCAGTGCGCTGTTTTTATCCTGCGTCGCCTGCTGTAGCCATTCCAGCCAGCCGTAGGGCAATACGCCATCCGCCCCCCCTGGCCCGAGGCTACGCACCTGCACAACGTCTTCGTTCAGCGAACTGACTTCCGCTGGGCTAAATGCCAGCCCCAGATCGCCCCGCAGTTCGGGCGTCTCACCCGCCGCTTCCAGGATGCGGACACACTGCTCCAGCGAGAAGCGCCACGGCTCGGCCTTAAGCTGGGCGATTACGCTATCAGCGTGGTCTGTTCGACGTCTGTCCATAGCGACAGCTCCTCTCCTTCGTCTTGCAATATCGTGTGGATAAAGCAGTTTGCGGTGGCATTACGCGCCAGAAAACGGGCAATAACGCCCGCAAACAACAGTCGGCTGCTTCCAGTAAAGGCTTGTGGATCGAGTTCCAGCGTCACCTTGATACCGTTATGCCAGCCGCGCCAGGCATCCCGCCCCCGATGCTCACTCACCCGTTGGCAACACATCTCGCGGATGCCATTGATCTGCTGCCAGACAGCGGGTGACGCAGAGGAAGGGGCATACAGGGCCAGCAGTTCTTTCAGCGAGTCCAGCGCGCTCTGACCTTCGTTCAATAAGAGATGGTTGAGCGCAAGCGTTGAGAGCAGTTTCCAGCGTGCATCTCGCTGTAACGCAGGCGCTGAAGGCGTGGTCGGCGTTCCCAGTAAATGCACCTGCGCAACCGGGCCGGGTACTTCAAAGGTTAGTGGCGTTCCCGCACAAAGCAGTGCGGCCTGCTCACCGTTGCTGCACCAGAGCGTCGCCGTCAGGCTCGCTTCTTCATCCGGCGCAAACGGGTCGAAACGGCTGTCCACCAGCGTTAACCACAACGCATTGCCCTGCTGGCGGTTGCGTCGTGCATGCCAGAACCAGCGGGACTCGCTATGCCCGTGAGCGGAATAATATGCGGGCACGCGCCAGGCTTCTTCACGGCGGCTCATCCACAGCGTCTGTACACGGTAGATCTGTACATGTTGATCATGATGATCGGCCACCAGCCGATGCTCGCTGCGAATATGCCCGGCGATCAGCGGCTCAGAGGTCCGGGTGAACAGGTTAACGATAGGCACACACCCCAAACGAATATCACCCGAGTGAATATGCTGCGCCCCCGGCGGAGCGCGATCGAAAGGAATACACAAGATCATGCCGTCGCCCTCCCCCGAAGGCGGCAGCGGCAAATCGAAATACATCAGCGCCTGCGGGCTGTTCATCCAGGCACTGAGCGCCAGCACGCTGGACTCTACGCCCGGTTCGCAGGGCAAAATCTTTTCGGCATTCAGCAGGCCAATGGGATGTGGGCGCAGCGGCCCAATGACATGGGCGTACAACAAATCAAATAGCGTGGCGTTGATTTGCGGCGAACCGCTGAGATGAATGCGTAACTGTGTAACCGCCAACGTCGAAAACTGATGTGGCGGCAGACAACGTAGCTGAATAAGCAATGCGCCGCGCGCCCTCGTCAGCCCGGTTAATTGCCGGGCCTGCGCCGCATCGCACCAGGTAACATCGTCAATCTCAATAGGCCACAGCGTTTGCGCCAGCGCGGTACGCCACCAGATCGTTTTACCGCTTTGCGTTAACGCGTAAAGCGGCGTTCCGGCAGGAAGGGCGTAACCCTGACTCAAATCACCTGCCAGCGGATCCGCAGTAAAACTGGCGGTAGCTGTGGAAGGGAAAGGGCGTATCGAATGAGGTGAGAGCTGCTCCAGCAGCGATTCACACAGTTCACCAAAACCATCATCAAGGCGCTGATGCAATTTGGCGCTTTGCAGGGCGAAACCTTCTAAAAGCCTTTCAACGTGGGGATCCGGGCAATCAAATTCGCTCAGCCGCAGACGAGAGGCAACGTGCGGGTGCCGCCGGGCGAACTCGCCGCTGGCGGTACGCAACCATCTCAACTCCTGCAAATAGTCTTCCAGCAATCGATCGTCCATTGATCTTCTCCTGCGATAGTCATCGCCAGCTGCCGTGCAGATACGTTAGATCCAGCGTCAGCGGATCGTCGTCGTGCCACAACATCACCTCGAGATGCAGCGCCAGCGTCTGATGATGCGCATCTTTCACGCTGACAGTTAGCGCCTGAATCCGCGGCTCGTTGCGTAAAATGGCTGCGCGTAGCTGGCGACAATACCAGTTAAGCACCCGCTCATCGCCCGCGTTACATCCGTGCCATTCCGGGACGCCCCAGCTAAGCAACAGCGGTAGTGCGTCATCATCCGTAGGGGCTCGGGAGTTGAATAATCGATTCAACTCCCGGCACACCGACTCTCGTGGGCTTATCTCCTCATCCAGCAGCCTGTCGAATAGCGCAACCGGGATGAAAGGCTCCACCATTAGCTGCCTTTCTTATTCAGCGCCATATCCCAGACGGATGAACTGGTGCCCTGCTGGGTGCCTTCCGATTTCTGGGCGGTGATTTCCCATTTGATTTTGGTGAAGTTCAGCGACATCGTCTCTACCGGCTTACCGCCGGACCCGCCGCTGACGCTCAGGTGCGAGATCACCACGTTACTCAGGGTATAGACAATAAACGGCAGCATCGCGCTATTGTCGTTACGACAGAGCGTCAACTTCGCTTCTTTGATCACCTTCCCGCTACAGCAATACTCATTGAGCACCGGCGTGGCGAGATCGACAAACTTGGTCAGCGACATTTCACCCACGTGCGCCCGCCCGGAAGTACGTTCGGTATTACTGACGTCGTTAGTGACCTGCATCGCCACGTTATGGCTGTAGGACATGATCTCTATCTGATCTTTGAAGCCATCGGCCTGGCTTTCGCCTTTGATATCGTCAAGCTTTAAAAAAATCGCATCCATGGTCTATCTCCTTAGTAATCAAGCGGCAGCTGGCGGCGGCAGTTCAGCCACCAGACGAATTGAGGTGGTCAACTCTTCTAACTGGAAGTGCGGACGCAGGAATACAACGGCGCGATAAACGCCCGGTTTGCCGGGAACATCACTCACGTCCACCCGTGCTTCACGCAGCGGATAACGCGCTTTAATCTCCTGTGGCGCGCTGTCGCGCAGCAACACATAGTCAGCAATCCAGTTATTGAGGTAACTCTCAACATCATCGCGGCTCATAAAGCTGCCGACCTTGTCGCGCATAATCACCTTCAGGTAATGCGCAAAACGGGAAGCGGCGAGGATGTAAGGCAGCATTGCGGAGATCCTCGCGTTGGCATTGGCCTCCGGGGTGTTGTAGATCCTTGCCTGATTGGTGGTCTGTCCGCCAAAGAACGCGGCGGTGTTGGTATTCTTCTTATGACACAGCACGATGAATCCCAGATCGTTAAGCTCCTTCTCACGCCTGTCGGTAATGGCTATTTCCGTCGGGCAGCGCAGGCTGATATCGCCGGATGGCGTGGAGAACGTATGCGCCGGGAGATCTGATACCAGGCCGCCGCCTTCCGCACCGCGGATCGCCGCACACCAGCCGTATAAGGCAAAAGCTTCGGTAATACGACTGGCCAGCATCCAGGCGGCATTGCCCCACAGATATTTGCTGGCATCAAGGCCGTCGACATCCTCGATAAAGTTCACGCCTTCCACCGGCACCGTATCCGGGCCGTAAGGCAGGCGCTGCAACACGTGCGGCAGCACTAATGAGACATAGCGGGAGTCGTCGCTTTCGCGGAATGCCCGCCATTTAATCAGCTCGGTGCTTTCGAAGATCTTCGCCAGATCGCGCGGGACACCTAACTCGAGAAACGATCCCATATCAAACAAACGAGGACTGGCAGCGGCGATAAACGGCGCATGCGCGGCCGCCGCGACCTGGGAAAGTTTTTCCAGTAGCGCCACATCCTGCGGATGACGGCCAAACTCGAAATCACCGACCAGCACGCTATAGGGATTCCCCCCAAAAGTACCGTATTCATCCTCATACAATTTCTTAAACAACGTGCTCTGATCGAACTCAACCGCTTTTTCCAGATCGTCCTGCAGTTCTTTGCGCGAAACGTTTAGCAGACGTAATTTCAGTCGGGTGCTGGTCTCCGTATTCATCACAAACTGATGCAGACCGCGCCAGGAGGCTTCCAGTTTCTGCATATCCGGGTGATGCAATACCTCATTCAACTGGCCGCTGATAAGCTCGTCGATCTGCGCGATGCGATGGTTGATCATCGCCACCGTATCGCTTCCTATCGCCATCCCTTCATCAAGAATTTGCGTCGCCAGTTCTTCCAGCATGTCACGCGCGTAGGTCTGTTGTAGCTCATCGCGCGCCATCCGCCCTTCCTGGATAATGCGATCCAGCACGCTCAGCGTGACCGTCTGTCCGCCGTTTTCAGCTTGTTCCTGAACATTTTCCATTGTTCTTCTCCTGATTCAGTTACGCGTTTTCAGCCGGTTTTTCTTCAACGATGGGTCTCAAAGCCTGAAGCTCGGCGTTATCGTTTACCACCTGCTGTAGCAGCGCATCCAAATCGTCGTTACCATCCAGTTTGGTGAGCAGATCGCGCAGACGCTGCCGGGCAAGAAACAGTCGCTGAAGGGGTTTAACCTGATTGATAATATTGAGTGGAGAAAAATCATCGAACTCGTTAAAGCACAGCTCAACGTTCAATTTGCTGCCATCATTAGCCAGACGATTTTCAACCTGTATCGCCAGACGAGGTGAGAGGGAGGAAAGCACATCGTCAAAATTATCACGGTCAATTTCGACAAATCGCCGCTCACGTAATTTAGCGGGTGGGCATGCGGGATGTCCGGATAAATCAGCTAAAATACCAACAACTAAGGGAAGCTCTTTCTTCTCAATCGCGCCACCTGTTTCCACATCATACGTTATTTGCACGCGCGGCGGCCTAATACGGTTGAGTTTATGCTGAATGCTCTCGGCCATATTTAATCCTTTTTATTGCAATAGTATCCCTGGCACGACATTTACCGCACCATTATTCGAAAATTCATATTCATGAATAACTAGCCGTATTATAAAAAACACAACACCCAATAAATATCAACTTAATTTTTTACTTTTCACACAAAAAAATAAATTGTTTGATAAAAATCAATTAACAAAAAATTAACCAATAAAAATCAACATGTTGCAATTAAAATTGATTATAAAATAATACTTTGCACTGAAAATATAAATTTAGTGAATATTTAAATGTTAAAAAAATTTATTACTTAAGACTCATCCAATGATGATTTAAGTCAAAAAAACAACCCCCACCATTAATTACCTTATTAATGACAATATAAAAGGACTTTATATGACAAACGGCCTATGCCATCCAGCCAATATAATATTAATCAGTATTTTAATTTTACTGAGTAGCGGTTGTTCATTATGGCAAAACCGTGTGGCATTTAATGATGTGGTCATTGAAACCGCAGCAGATGCAAACGATAACACGCCAGTCGCCGTGGATATTGTCGCGATTGCCGATAATGCGTTACTGCCAACCGTACAATCGCTGAGTGCGACACAGTGGTTTAACGCCAAATCACAACTCCTGCGCGATAGCCCTGACGGGTTGCATGTCTGGTCGCTGGAGCTGGTGCCGGATTCGCGTTTTGTGACCAAAAGCTCCCCTCTGCACGGCGTTAAGGCAGAGGCAATTCTGCTGTTTGCCCGCTACAGCAGCGCAGGAGAACACCGATTAACACTGGAAAAAGCAGATTCACTGCATCTGTTACTAATGACGGATGAAGCCGTCCTGGCACCATGAACAAGGAAGGGACTATGAGCACAATTCCGGCAATGGTTTGCTGGTATGAAGGGATGGCAATGCTACCTCAACATTTCCAGTTGCAGGCATTGCGTAATGAAACACTTTGTGCCGCGCTCACCGGGTGCGCTAATCCGTGGTTCTGGGGCGTCAACCGGCTCCAGATTGACGAGGCTGCGCTGTGTGCAGGAACGCTGCGTATTTTGCGCCTGGAGGCGATGATGCCCGATGGCACGCCGGTCAATTATGACATTAGCGACGATTTATCGCTGGAGTTTGACTGCGCCCGCTTGCTGCCTGCCGTACCAGACAGTGAACATATCCTTTGGCTGGCGCTGCCGCCGCTAAACCGTGCCGGACAGTGGCAGTTGATGAATAGCCGCTATCGCTCAGTCAACAGCGCCCCGCTACCTGACCTGAGTAGCGGTGAATTCCCCGAGAGCATTTCGCAATGGCAGCCCGTACCGCGTCTGGTTTGCCAGCACGATCGCGCTGATTTCGTCTGTCTGCCGCTGCTGCAGGTTGTGTATAGCGAAGGTGGATTTCGTCAGAGCGAGTGGTTTCCCCCCTCTCCCGCCTTCAACGAAGAGAGTTATCTGGCACGCCAAACCCGACAACTCTGCCTGCAGGCAAGAGAAAAAATTCTGTTTCTGAGCCGTGAAATGCAGTTGGCGCAACACGGACAACGCACCAACGACTGGCTATGGCTTACGCTGTCACTGCATAGTATCCAGGGGGCGTTGCCGCTGGTGGAAAGCTTGCTCAGCAGCGGGCGGCCACATCCACAGGATCTTTACCGCGCGCTGTGTCTCTTTATCGGACAAACGGCAATACTGACTCAGGATAAAACGCTGCCCCTGCTGCCAACCTTTGATTATCAGAACATGCTGCCCGCATTTGCCTCTCTTTTCACCGTACTGAAAAACCAGTTGGCGCATATTCATCGCCGCTATCAGCGGCTGAATTTCAGCAAGCTGGATAACTCTTTTTCACTGCAACTCCCTACAGATATCCACGCGGGAGAGCAGGTGGTGATAGGCCTGCTGATGCCCGGAGACAACGCCTCCAAAGCTGAAAAGTGGTTACAAATGAGTCTTATCACCAGCCAACCCTTTGTACCTGTTCTGCGTCGTCAGCGGATGCACGGGATGACTTTCACGCCGCTGGCTGCAGAGCAGAGCAGTGACTGGGAAATCGACGGCAAGGTGGCCCTGTTTACCCTGACCCTTACCATCCAGTGGTTTGAAAAAGGGACGCCGTTGGTTATTGCCCCATTGCATGAAACAGAGGATATGCCGCAGCAGATCATGCTCTACCGTCAGGAGGATCGCCATGACAATCGCCAATCCTGATATGCCTGCCAGCCGTCTGTTTGATGAGATTTACACCCGCTGGCTGGCGCAGTTTGAACGCTGGAAACGCACTCCGCTACCGCCAGATGAGTTGCATAATCAGGCCCTTGTATACGCCAGTCAGGTGGTAGAAGAGTATAACCGACGCCTGACCCGCGAACTGGGTTCGCCGTTTCAGCAGCAGATTGACGCGTCCGTTTATGCCCTGGTCGCGCTGATTGATGAGTCCGTACTCTATGGTGACTGGCCCGCGCTCTCCCTGTGGCAGTCCTGCCCGCTGGAGTATCATTTGTGGCAAACCCATAGCGCTGGGGACCAGATCCCCCGCCAGATCACCGCTCTGCTCAATGAACGTAACCCAGGAAAGCGGGATTTAGCCGCGCTGTATTTGCGCTGCCTGACGCTGGGGTTTGGTTCCCGACGTGGCGATTTTAACCTGCAGAATCATCAGGAAACCTGCCGCCTGCTGTGGCATTTTGCCTTTCAGCATGACGCTCAGCTCAGTGATATTGCCGAACGCATGGAATCGACCGCGCTGGGGACGCCTTTACACCTTCCGGCGCATCGCCGCCTGCCAGACAATTCGCGCCTGCATCTCATCGCCCTCGTAATACTTTTGGCGTTAT
Source organism: Citrobacter sp. Cb080 (assembly GCF_030334745.1). Classification (NCBI taxonomy): domain Bacteria; kingdom Pseudomonadati; phylum Pseudomonadota; class Gammaproteobacteria; order Enterobacterales; family Enterobacteriaceae; genus Citrobacter; species Citrobacter sp. Cb080. Next base: position 71,934 of record NZ_JAOWDG010000085.1, read on the forward strand.
TGCTGTTGAGTCAGCGACTGTGGCTAAGTATTGAAGATGCCATCGGCGTAAATTCGCTGCCAGATTTCCCGGTAACCCAGTCCTGCCAGGGAGATGATAAGTGACGCAACCCTGGCTTACGCTACTGATTATTCTCCTGGTGCTGTTGGCGATGACTCTCTGGTGCGTCTGGTGGCAATGGGAATACCGAAACGATACGTTCAACCGTGCGCAAAAGGAGATCCAGCGAGCCTGTACCAGTCAGGATCCTTACGACAGCGTGCGAATCCTGATGCTTGGCGACGAAGAGGATAACCGTCTGCTGTGCCGCAGTTGGTCACTTACCGACGGCCAGGAATACTGGTTCGGGCAATGGTGGTTTAATCCTCAGTGCAGCCTTCTGTGCCTGCCGCAAACGCTACAAACCGTTGGGAAGAAGCGGCTAATCCGTCAGAATGACTGGCAGAAGACGCTGTCTGCGTTGGTGAAAAGCCGCCCCCAGCGACCACTGGATGCACTGATTATCACCCTTTCATTAGAGACGCTGCATGACGATGATACCGTCCGCGCCAGCTTATTGCATAACTGTCAGCAGTTGCAGCAGGTGTGCGGACTGAGTCTGCCAATTTACCTGATCATCAGCGGCATGGAATCACTGGAAGGTACAGCCGATCTGCTGGAGCTATTGCCGGAAGATGCTCGCCGCAGTCCGATTGGCAGCACGATTCCGGTCGCCAGAGAAGCCATTTGGAAACCGCAGTGGATCGACAATGCGCTGGACAATACCCGGACTTCTCTGCGGCTGTTCATCACCGAGCTTGGCGCGCTGCGAGGCAACACGCCGGAGGAATTATTCCGCTTGCCAGAAAGCTTCCCGCCGCTTGCCGCACCGTTGCATGACGCTTTTGACGCCCTGTTTAACAGTCATGCCCGCGATGAGCCACCGCAGCTGCGCGGGATCTGGTTTGTTGCCCGTACGCTGGACCATGACAAACCACAGATGCAGTTTTGTCAGTCGCTACTGAGCAGCAAAATTACCGCTGAGCGCGGTCTCGCGCTTCCGGTGCGCCGTTTGCTGCGCGTGAATTTACGCCGCCATTTCATCACTCTCGCGTGCTATAGCTGCCTTTGCGTTCTTTGGCTTGTCGCGATGACCTGGAGTTGGCAATACCAGCACACCCATGCCGTACTATTGCACGATCGTCTGCAGGTCCTCGCCACAGCCGTCCGGGCCGATATCACTGGTGAGCGTTCCACCGCGCTGTACTGGCGCGTTCTCAATGGCATTCCACAGTGGCAGTTTCGTTCCATCGTCTGGCCCGGCTCGCTGTTCAGCCGCACCGATACAAAATTGCGCGAGACGTTTAACAACGTCACCCTGGCTAGCCTGCTGGTACCAGCCACCAACAGTATCTGCCTGCAAAATCACAATGAAAGGGGCTTTGAGCAGGACGATTTGCTACCCGAAGAGCGTTACCGGCAAATTCAGAACTTGCTCACTCAGGCAAAACAAATGGAGTCGCGCTATTTGCCGTTGCTACAATTAATGCAGATGAAGCAACCGACTGTGCAGACGTTGGCAAACGTCAGCGCCAGCGTTTGGGGCGTGACCGTTGACACCGACTCTTTACCCTCCCAGGAAAAGCTCAACGAGATGTTTGCCACTCTCAATCTCTCGCGTCTGAAATTACCCGACGCTAGCGAGCTGACTCAGCGCAACAGCGTACTTTTTTCTCACGAAACCATGCGCTGGCTGGAGCAAAACTATGGCAATACCAGCCTGGATAACAACGAAGAGCAGCTCGAACAACTGTTGGCGCTGTTTGGCAATGGCACCGGGGTTACCCCCTTGTTCGTCCGCTCGCTGGTCCGCCAGGTCAGCCGCTTACAAGCAACACTGACGACCATTAATAACCTGAGTCGTGACGCAACAAATTCGCCAATCAGACTGCCACTGGATGAGCTGCTCACGCAGGCACGAACCCTTAGGCTTATCGACAACAGCGTGGTTCAGGAACTGCTCCGCCACGAAACCCTACTGCGCCAACGCTTTCTGGCGCAGGTTGATGGCTCCAGGCTGCACTTCTCCTCATTAACCGAGCAATCCCCGGAAGGACAATTCAGCGTATCGCCGGATCTTCTGGCATTACAAAAAAGTTTGCGTGATTTACTTAACCAACCCTTCTGGCAGCAGGGGGCAAGCCAGCCTACCGAGCTCTCCGTCGGTTATCCTGGCAACCTGCAACTTCAGCAGGCGCTGGCGCTGTATGGCGGATTTGAACGATTTATGCAGCAGCTTCCAGACAGCATCTGGCGACCTAAAATCACCATGCTGGCGCGACAGGCGGTGGAAAACGCCATACGTCAGACGCTATACACAGGGGCCACCGGAACCCCGGATAACAGCAATGTCAGCACCGCCAGCGCGGATTACATCATTGAAGCCTTCAACCAGCTTAATCGTCCTCAGCTTGCCATCGCATTGCGCCAACAAACGGCGGCCCAGGTGATTGCACGGGTGCGTCAGGACGGCAGCGCGTTACTTCCGCCGATTACCCCTCCGGCGGTCAATTACGCGACGACAGAACAGGCGCAGGCCAGCGGACAGAAAATTATCGGATGGGCTAGCGCCCAGGCAGAACAAATCTCTGGCGCATTAACCCGCTATAAGCAGGATATTGACTGGCTCGATAAACAGCGCCCATGGCTAAGCGCGACGGATAACCAGCTTATCGTTCGCTGGAGCAATTCACTGGCGACCATGAAGCGGCTGCAACAACAGGATCCTGCCAGTTCGCCGATGCAGATGGCGGCCCTTGCTGCCGCGCTGCCGACGCTCTCTGCGCAGAACTGCCAGAGTGAACTGACGCAGTTTCGCACCGCCAGCAGTAACGATTTTTACGGTCAGTCGCTGAACGCGCTGGCAGACGCATCATTGCAAAAATGTCAGCAGTTACGCCAACAGGCCAGCATTGGTGCGGTACAGAAGATCTTCAATCTGTACAACACCTGGCTTGCAGGGCGCTTCCCCTTTACCGCCGTGCCGCACTCAACAGATGCAGATGTCGATCGGGTACGTGAACTGACTCTTTTGCTGGCGCAACTCCCCGCCGAAACGCTATCCGAACAGCCGCCACTCATTCAACAACTGGCAGCGGCACAGCCGTTACTGTCGGCGTTGGTCAGCCCTGAAGGCGTGACGTTACGGGTTATCTGGCGGACCTCACGCAACCATGAGGCTGGCGCGGATCAGATTGCCGACTGGCGGCTTGTTGGCAATCAACAATCGATTAGCTACCCCGGCGGCACGACTGACCTGCACTGGCGCAGCGGTGATAGTCTGAACTTTAGTCTGCGCTGGGCAGCCAATTCCGCATGGCGTCCAATGCCAGGCCTGTCACAGACAGGCGTAACGGTAAGCGGTGATACTGGTCGTTGGCGCTGGCAGGGAGCGTGGGCACTGCTCAGGATGATTGAACAACAGCGCGTCGGTGGCGCGCCGACGCAACCGCTGCCGCTGCGTTTTTCGCTCCCCGTGGGCGATGGTCAGAAGCAATTGCAGTCAACCGTATTTTGGCAGGTCACGTTGTTAGATGCCCAAAGCAAAGCGCCGCTACCATGGATACCGCTTACCGAGCAGGGATTATCAGGAGGAAAATGATGGAACATATTGAGGCATTACTGGCCCCCATTCAGGCGGATAATCCGTGCGGGGACTCTATCCGTTATTCACCAGAGTTCGACCAGTTGGTCGCCGCCCGCCAGCAGGATGACGAAACGCTGCCCACCGGCGTCTGGCAAAGTACGCCGCGCCGCGCCGACTGGGATGAAGTCGCCAAAATCGCCACTGTGCTGACGAAAACGCTCAGTAAGGATCTGGTCATTATGAGCTGGTTGGGTGAGGCATGGATTAGAGTTCACGGCTTAGCAGCCCTGCCCAATGCGCTGGAATTAGTGGCCCTGGCGCTGGAGCAATACCCGGAGCAATTACATCCTAAAATTAAAGAAGGTGACTATGACTATCGCGCCGCGCCACTGTGCTGGATAGCGCAACATTACGCCACGCTGGTCGCTGAATCCCCGCTGTTTATAGCTCATGGGGAAAACATCTCCCTGATCCAGTGGCAGCAGGGAAAATTAGCTGACGTTCCGCTGCCTGGCGCGGACGAGGCCACCATATTATCCCTGACATCCAGCATGGAGTGGCTCCAACGGCTCAACAACGTCTGTCAGAGTTGGCCTACCGAATCGGCACCTTCATTTAATGTACTGGAGCAAAAAATCAAAACCTGCCTGCAGGCGTTGGGCAACACCTTGCCGGAACAGTCGCAACCTGTCGGGCAAGAAGCCGCATCAACGGTCAGCAACGGCGCCACGTTTCTTCACCGCGAAGAGGCGTATCAGATGATTAAACAGGTGGCAGACTATCTGGCGCGTACCGAGCCCCACAGTCCGGTACCGTATCTACTGTACCGGGCCTATACCTGGGGACATACACCACTGCCGGAACTGCTCAATGAACTGATCACCAGCGACGAATCCGCTCGCCGACTGTGGAGACAATTGGGGGTACTGCCATGAGTTGTCCTGCCGTATGTACAGGTGCGATGCTGCAATGCTCGTTTGGCATAGCGCCCGCCACACTGAACGTGTTGCCCACCAGCCGAACTATCGTCAACAGCCTGCCGATGGCGAATATTATGGATAACAAACCATTTGTAAACATTCTGCCGTTCGGCATGTGCAACAGCATCGCCAACCCGACCGTTGCTGCCGCAACCGCCGCGGCGCTCGGCGTGCTGACGCCAATGCCGTGCATTCCTGCCACCATTGCGCCATGGATGCCCGGTTCACCGACGATAATAGTCGGCAATGCGCCGGCTCTTACTGCGCAATCGCAGTTAATGTGCGCCTGGGGTGGGTTGATTCAAATTAGCTTTCCCGGGCAGTTAACGACCGTCGTCGCGTGATGTTATCCTCTTGAAATTAAGGGTAACAGTTGCAGGAGACGACGCAGCAAGATAGTTGCAGCGTCGTTAAAAACGGCTCACACACTCCATTGCAACCGTTTTGAACTCGCTGAAATTCCGGCACGCGCAGAGCCGCGTCATCGCGCGCTCGCGCAGGAAGGTGACGAAAATATCGTAGATCGCCATCGCTTCTTCGTATTCGCTTTTGCTGATGGCGAGCAGGAAGATCACATGCGCCGTTTCATCCCCCCAGGCGATACCCCGCGGGGCGAGGATGGTGTAGACCACCGTTTTCTTTGCCAGCAGACCGAGGGCGTGCGGCAGGGCAATGCTGTCACCCAGCATGGTGCTGACGATGGCCTCACGTTCAACCACCGAATCAAGAAACTCCGCATCGACAAAGCCTTCATCCTGCAACTGGCGACATAAAACGTTGAACAACGTTTGTTGATCCATTGGCTCATCGATCACACGAAAATGGGCAGCATCGAAGAATTTGTTCAACATCCACGGACGGGTTCTGTCGACCAGCACCAGTTTGCCAATTTGCTCCAGTTGATAATCGGTAGGGAACGGTGCAATCATCACCACAGGCTTATCTTTTTCACCAACCCGCGCGGTAGAGATGACGAAATCTTCGCTGATGCTTTCCCGCTGTTCGTAGTCGCGTAGCGTCACGGTATCAACGATTTCTATCTGCGGATACTTACGCGCCAGCACCGCCTCAATCATCCGCAGCATCGCATTTCCAGCATCGCATACCAGCAGAACTTTCGGCTGCCTCTGGTAACCGATGTTGTAACTACGCTCCAGCCCGACGCCAATATGCAGCACAAGGAAGCCAATCTCATTTTCACTGATGGTGTACGGCGTATATTTTCCCCATCCCGAGACGGCGGCCAGCGTCATGTCCCACGCCATCGGGTAGTGCTGTTTAATATTTTCCAGTAGCGGATTGGGGATCATTATCTGGTAACGCACCCGGGTGATCATCGTCTTAATATGCGTCAGCAGATCAGCATGTAACTGTTTGTCATTCAACAGGTTGTAGTTGTACTGGCTGTTGATAAAACGCAGGATGTAATTGACCAGCGCTTCGTCATCATCCGCATTGATGGCGCTGGGGGCGATCTCTTGTACCTGGCGGGCGGCGATATGCACCTGCAGCCAGTTCTCTTCGGAAACGGTAAGCGGTTTATCCGCCAGTCGGTGCAATACCGCTGCGATTTCCCGCGTGGCCAGGCACACTGATTGCTCGGCTTCTTCTGCGGCAAATTCCGGGAGGGGATACCCTTCGCTAATCCGCCGTACCGCCACCGCGCAGTACAACCGCAAAAACAGCTCACCCTCATCGGTCAGGCGAATGTGAAAACGGGCAAAAATATCCTGCAAAACAGGTTGTAGCTGTTCAGGGATCCCGGCATTTAGTGCCTCTTGCGTCACTAGCGGGTGCTGTGGATCCTGCTGTGCCAGCGTCCATAGCAGATCGGTCAAACAGGCGCGGATCGCCATCTCGCTGCCAAACAGCTTCATACCGTGACGGGGGCGCGTTTCCAGCGTCAGATGATAACGTTGCAGATGCTCGCGCACCTCAGCCATATCGTTTTGCAGCGTCGCGCGGCTGATAAACCATTCATCAGCCAAATCCTCCAGCTTCAGCGAAAAGGCCGACGTCAGAAAACGAACCACCAGCCAGTGCACCCGCTCCTGGCTGGTGCGCGGGATGCGCAGCAACGCGTCTGGCCGCTGCGTTTGCAGGGCATGATAACGTGCCGGGTCGTCAATTTTGAGTTGATAACCGTTACCCCGGCTGAGGACAAACTGCGCGCCGTACTGGGTGAGCAGCGCGTTTAGCGCAGTGATATCCGCCCGTACGGTGCGTGTGGAAACCGACAACCGCTGCGCCAGCTCGTCCTGTGGAAGCGCTTCGTTTTGCAGCATGCCAAACAGCTGCGCTAAACGTTGGTTGGGGAATCGCACGTCAGTTTCCTCATCAGTCAGTTAGCCTACGCAGGCCCGGGTCATCGCCATCAGCTGGCGCACGTCGTCCGGTCGGGTGTTACCACTCACCTTATCAATAATCGAACTATAGATGTGAGGAATGATTTTGCTCACTCCGGCATCCAGGGCGATCTGCAAAATTTCAGTGAAATTATCCAGATCGATACCGCCAGTTGGCTCCAGCCAGAAGTCATGACGGGCGCAGGCCTGGGCGACTGCAACGTACTCCTCACGGCACTTCAGGCCGCCCATTGGGAAGTATTTAATCGAGCTCCCCCCATGTCTTTGAGCAACGCAATCGCGGTTTCTACCGGCACAATGCCGTCCGGCGTCTGGCTGCTCAGCGGACCGGTGGAGATTTTCACCCTGCCCGGAGTGCCGGTTGGCGAGACCAGACCGTTGACCACCGTCTCCTTCTGACCCAGCAGCGCGCGGCTGGTCGCCACGCCGGTAAAGACCTGATTAACATGCTGTGGCTGCACCTGACGGGAGATTTCACTGACTATCGCCGACTGGTTGGGATCGCCCGCCCCTAGCCCCACGGAGAGGGCATTGTCGATAAGCGCTGCGTATTCACGCATATCCGCAACCGCGCTTGCGACATCCGGGTAATTTTTTGACAACACACCGACCAGCACGTGTCCTTCCGCCGCCGCGTAAATATCCCGGGCATTTTCTTTGGAGCCCGCCAGCACGTTCAGGCAGACGCGGTCGCGATAAAAGTTAGGGGTCAGTTTCATGCTTTTTTCTCCTGCGAAATCACTTCACCAATTCGACGGGCCACAATCTCCAGTTGCGCGCGATCCACGCTGCGCACATCGGCTTCGATAATGCCTTCGTTAGCTTTGTAACCACGGAAGTAAATCGCGTACTCTCCCTGCTTGAGCGCGTCGACCAGTTCACCTGTGGCGATCCCGGTTACCGCTTCGTCAAACTTAATTTCCGTGCGCGCGATGTCGCGCCCTGCGCTGTCCCACACCACGCGGGCGCTTACGCCGTGAAGCTGGTTTAACGCATTAATGAACGGCGTCATTTTCTCGACCATCTCCGCGCCGCTCTCTTTCTGCGCGTTCAGATACAGTTCGATGGCGCAGGTCAGGCCAAGAATCCCCTCTTTACCCACCTTCATCGCCCGGCCAATCCCCGCGGTCTGGCGCTTCACCCACTCAACGTATTGGGTTTTGCCAATCACCAGGCCGCTGGTTGGCCCTTCAATCGCTTTCGCACCGCTATAAATCACCAGATCCGCACCAACCCGGTAGTAGCACTGCAAATCCTCTTCCGCTGCCGCATCCACGATTAGCGGCAGATTATGCGTACGCGCCACCACCGCAGCCTGTTCCACGCTGAGCATGCTTTTCTGGACGCAGTGGTGAGATTTGATATACAGAATGGCCGCCGTGCGTGGCGTAATGGCCGCCGCCAACTGAGTGGCGGAACATTCGTTGGCATAACCCGCTTCCACTAGCTTGCCGCCGCCGAGCGCCACCATGGTGCCAACCGGAGCGCCAAAGTTGACGTTGTGGCCTCTGGGCAGCACGATTTCGTTGTTCTCGATCGGCGCGACGTGCAGGTTCTCCAGCAGCCAGTCGCTGTCCTTAACCAGCACTCCAGCCACTGACAGGGCGATTCCGGCCGAAGCGCAGGAGACGACGGTTGCCCCTTCCACCTCCAGCAATTTTGCAATGTAGTCACCGGTCTTATTGACCAGGTCTTTCATCTCAAAATATTGATTCATCCCCGCCATTGCGGCCTCAACCACTTCTGGTCGTGGCGTAGAAACGCCGAGCGCCGTCATGCGGCCTGAGGTGTTAATCACCTGTTTTAAATTGTATTTCTCAAAAATCGAAGGCATGTTCCGCGCTCCCTTGTTCGGTCATATAGCCCTTGCCCGCACGTATTGCGGCAAGCGGCACCAGCAGTTGTTCAGCCTGCAGGCTGTCGTTTTCTGCATCTACCAGCACGGTTGGCTGGCGCTTAAGCGTAAAGAGGGTTAAATCGGCATCCAGACCAACCTGCAGCCGCCCTTTCTGTTTCAGGCGCAGACCATCGGCGGCATTGGCAGTAACGCACTCAATGACCTGCGGGAGCGACATCCCAATGGCGAGAAATTTCGACATCACATTCGCCAGGGAATACACCGGGCCGCTGATACGGTTGCGACAATAAATATCGGAGCTGATGGTGTGCGGCAAAATGCCCAGACCAATAGCGCGTTTTGCCACCGCAAAGCTCAGGCTGGCGGTGCCATGCCCAACGTCCAGACGCACACCGCGTGAAATCGCCCGCGTCACTGACGCCCGCAACTCGCCTTGCGGCGTCAGAATGCGATTCGGCTTACCGTTGTAGCAGTGGGTAATGATGTCGCCCGCGGTCAGGCGTTCGGCGATCTCATCCAGATCCGGCGGATTGTTGCCGATGTGCACCATCAGCGGCAGGTCACCGTTCTGCGCTTGCATCGCTTTGGCGCGCTCCAGCGGCGTAATGCCGTTTTCACCGACCACGCTGCTGCTCATGCGTACCTTCAGGCCGACGATAAAATCAGGATGGCGCTTCACCGCCTGTCGAACCGCATCGGCGTCAATGTTGGCCATATTAGCCAGCTCGTTCTGGGCGATAAGCCCAACGCGGGAAATATTCAGCAGCGCATACACTTTGGTGGTCGCTTCCCGGGTCAGGGTATAAAAATCATCGATATCATCCGCCCCGGTACTGCCCGCATCCACCACCGTGGTAACGCCGGTAGCTATACCGACGCTGTCCGGCTGGTCGTGATAAATCGGGGATTTCGGATAGCAGTGAACGTGGGAATCAATCCAACCTGCGCTGACGTAGTACTCGCCGCCCAGTTCGATGGTTTTCAGCGCCGGGCCATCAACGTCGCCCAACGCCGCAATTTTGCCGTCTTTGAGCGCAATATCGCTCACCGTATCGTCAACGAGGCGCGCACGGCGCAGGAGTAAATCAAACATCGCTCTCTCCTTTGCCGGATGGCGGCGCAACTGCCTCATCCGGCCTACAAATCAACAGTTAGCTAATGGCAATCGGGAAGATGGACCCGAGGATCATCGCCCCAAGGATCGCCCCGCCGGTGATCGGTTTCTGCCACAGGTAAAACAGCAGCGCGCCCGCCAGTGAACCGATGCCGATAGGGATAGACGCCGTCATCGCGCTGAGGATAATCAATGGTCCGAGGAAGCGGCCAGAGGCGTTACCGGCCCCCATCATGACATCTGCACCGTAGGTCGAGTCGCTCTGGTTGATGGTGAACTTACGCGCCAGAATAATGATGTAGCCAATCGCCAGACCAATCACCAGACCGGTGACCAGCGACGCTGCGAAGTTGGCAACCGGGAAGATAATACCTGCGCCCAACAGCAGCGCCGGAACACCTAACCCGACCCCGGTCTGAATAGCCCCGCCAATATCCAGAATCCCCACCAGCGAACCTTCAATGATGCGGGCAAACAGGAAGCTTGCACCAAATGCCGCCACCGCCCCGTAGGAGCCGGTGTCCATTCCCGCCTTCAGCATCGCCACAAAAGCGACTTCGTTAAATGCGCCAATACCGTACAGGTAGTACATGTGCGTTCCGGCAAATACGCCAGAGGAGAGCAGACCAACGAAGATCGGGAACGACCAGTCAGCGAACCAAAAACCTTTATTCTGTTCCATGATGGCCTCCGTTATTTGCCGCTGAGCGAGTTGTGGATCAGTTCGAGCCAGTTAGGCACGGTCAGATGGAAGGATTCGATCATCTTCATGTCGAAGCCGCGGAAGAAGCCGCTCAGGACAAACAGCGCGACGATAGCCACCATCATCACTTTAGTGACGTGGTTCCAGCCGCTCTCTTCCACGCCTTTACCGATCAGAATGCCAAGGACCAGACCCGGAACGGCGTTGCCCATAATCAGCTGCGCCGCGCCGCCAAAGACGGTGGCCCAGAAGCCTGATTTTTTACCGGCATCGATCGCCGCCAGCCAGAAGATCACCGGCATCACGGTGTTGACCAGCAGGTTAGCCGCAGGCACCAGCACCTTGACGGCGGTCACCTGCAACGCTTCCGGTACGGATGACGCTGTGAGGTTCAGGAAGGTCACGACGATCATCCCGATAACACCGCAGGCAATCGCCATGCGCTTGGGATCGTGCAGCGTTTCACCGACGTTGCGGTTTTTAACCATCAGCGCAGCAGCGCCCCAGTTGGGGATGATGCGATGGTCGACGTCTTGAGTGAACGCCCCCGCCGCAACGGAGGAAGCCCAGGCGTTAAAGAAAAAGCCCAGGCCGAACGAGAAGTGAGAAGCCGGATCCCCTTCGCAGGAATTCAGTTCTCCCAGAGTACGAAACGCGCCCATCCCTTGAGTGGTAGGCGCATGAAACATGCGTGCAGCCCCAGCGCCGACACCGACGCCAACCAGGCCGCCGATGATGAGCGATTTTATTAATATTATCAGGAACATAATTATGCCTTTTAATAAAGAATCAGCGTTGCGTAACGAAATCCACCTTGTCGAGATTGATGGCAGTCACGTTGACGGTCACGTCCAGCTCCACGCTGAAGGTGCGTCTTTCCCGGCGCAAAAAGAGGAATAAAAATGCCTCTTTGCGCACCGATTCACGCGCTTGAACAACCTGCACATCCTGTGGCTCAATACGCAGTAAGATATGCGGCGACGCTTTCATCACCGCTGCCTGAACGTGGTTCAGGGCATCGGCAAAGGCGCGCGCTTTGGCCTCGCCCTTGCCAGTGACTCTCACCGTGGTGGTGAATTGTTCTTTCATGCTTAAGCGCCGTGTTTCTTTTGCCACGCCTGTACCAGGCGCTCACCGAGTTCTTCTTTGTCCATAAAACCGAACCCCAGCACGTTGCAACCTTCGTTGATGGCCGTGACCCCTTCATCAACCGAGCGCATGCCGTATTTCGCCTTGTAGCCGTATTTGGTCTGCGCGGTAATCGCACCCGCGCCGCCACTGCCGCAAAACGAGATACCAAAGGTGGCGTTTTCCGCTTTCATCACGTCACCCAGCTTCATATCTGCCGCAACGCCCGGCACCACAACCGCACGGCCGCCCGCTTTCTCAACGCCTGCCGCCACTTTCTGGCCTTTACCCAGACGATCGCCAATCACTACGGTAATCTGTTCCATCTTTTGCTCCTTAAAGGTTGTCTTTCGCGACTTCGAAGTGCACCGACAGCAGCCAGGCCTCTTCCTCAGGAAGATTGCCAAACTCAGCGACCACGTCACGGGCAAGCGCCATTGATTCGGCAGAAATTTCATCAAACAAGCTGGCATCGACTTCTGGTAAGGGTTCACCCGTTACCGAGCGGTGCGCCATGGCGCGAACATGCGACGTCAGCATCTGTTCCTGTACAGCGTTGGGAATAATGTGGCGTTCACGCAGCAAGGCATACACCTGCGCCAGCATGCGGTCGGCCAGTTCCACCGATTCCCCCATGTCATTCATTACAGCTCCGTTATTCACTCGTCTTACCCCCTAGTGGCTCTGAGGGTAACTTAGCGGCGGGGGTTAAAAGTTTGTAGCGAGTTGTTTTCCACTTCGAAGTGGAAAGGGGCGCAGCGATAGTGATCTGTGCCGCAAAAAGGGCCGGGACCACGATTAATCACTGGAAGAATGTGATTGAGATCGCAAGAGTGAGCAGCAAAATGGAAGGAAATGCGAACAATGAATGGACGATAAAAATGAAAAAATGTGATGGGGATAGCGTTTACTTATGGGATGCAGGGGCGCAGCGTCTTATCCGGCCTACGGTTATGCAGGCCGGATAGAGTAGATTAGCGGAACTTCTTGTGGTTTTCGTTGCGCGTTTTTTTCAGGTCTTCCGCAACGGCTTTCGCCTCTTTGACTTTACCTTCGTTCGCCAGTTTAAGCGCGCCGTCAATCTGACCGATCAGCGTGTCAAAGCCGTGGCGGAAATCTTTCATCTCCGCACTGTCCGGGGATTTGCTCTCCAGCTTCGGTGGCGTTCCCTTTTGAGCATCCAGCGCGGCTGCACGCATTTTGGTCAACGCGTCTTTCAGTTCAGTCGCATTGTCCGTTTTTTCGACGACATTCAGGTTGTCGTTGAGGATCCCCATGTCATCTTCGAGATCGGCTGCAAACGCAGAAGAACCAAGAACCAGCGTTGAAGCCGCGACGATCGCTAACAGGTGTTTACGCATTGCTCACTTCCTTTTTTATTATTAAAAAATTAACGCCTTAACGAGTATCATTGCCCGGCGATTTTCATCTCCGGTAACAATACCGAACCACACTGAATATTACTGCGCGTTTCAATATCGTTGCCTACGGTCACAATATTGCGCCACATCTCTTTTAAGTTCCCGGCGATGGTAATTTCACTCACCGGATACTGAATTTCGCCGTTTTCGACCCAAAAACCCGCCGCGCCGCGCGAGTAATCGCCGGTAATGCCGCTAACGCCCTGCCCCATCAGCTCGGTAACCACAAGACCTGTGCCCATCTCTTTGAGCAACTGCTCGAAGCTTAGACCCTGTCCCGGAATTCGCCAGTTGTGGATCCCGCCCGCATGACCGGTGCTCTTCAGTCCCAGCTTACGTGCGGAATAGTTGGTCAGCAGCCATTGGGTCAGCACGCCGTCTTTAACAATGTCACGGCGTTCGGTCCGTACGCCTTCGCTGTCGAACGGCGACGACGCCAGCCCTTTCAGCAGGTGCGGATGTTCTTCAATAGTCAGCCATTCCGGCAGAATTTGTTTGCCCAGCGAGTCGAGCAGGAAGGTGGATTTACGGTACACCGAACCACCGGCAATCGCGCCGACCAGATGTCCGAACAGCCCAGTCGCCACTTCGTTGGCAAAAATCACCGGTGCTTTCATGGTGGAAAGTTTACGCGGAGAGAGGCGAGATAAGGTGCGGCGAGCACAGTCTGCCCCCACCCATTCCGGCGTTTGCAGATCGCCCATCGCCCGGCCAATGGTGTAGGCGTAATCACGCTCCATATCGCCATTTTCTTCCGCGATGACGCAGCTGGAAAGAGAGTGACGCGTGGAACAGTAGCCCTGCAGCATCCCGTGACTATTACCAAACACTTTGATGCCATAGTGGCTGTTAAAACTGCCACCCTCGGTATTGGTGATACGCTTATCGGCCTGTAGCGCCGCCTGTTCAGCGCGGGCTGCCAGTTCGATAGCTTCGTCAGGGGAAACTTCCGCCGGGTGGAACAGATCCAAATCGGGCGCATCAAAGGCCAGCAGTTCTTTATCTGCCACGCCCGCGCACGGGTCCGGTGAGGTGTAACGTGCAATATCCAGCGCAGCCTGCACGGTACGTGCAATCGCCTGCGGGCTTAAATCGGTGGACGATGCGCTGCCCTTACGGTTTTGGTGATAAACCGTAATCCCCAGCGCGCCATCGCTATTGAATTCTACGTTCTCCACTTCACCATAACGGGTGCTGACGCTAATACCCGTGGTCTTGCTCACAGCGACTTCCGCGCCATCCGACTTACCTGACGCTAATTCCAGTGCCGTCGAGACCGCTTCTTCCAGAATCTTACGCTGCGCTTCAACTTGTGAGATTACTTTCATCGCAAATGCCATAATGTAGAGAGAGTTTCTCTGAAGTCTAACAGAGAACCGTTTTTCAGTGCGCATCTTAACTGGTAACATTAGCCTCTTTTTTTAAGGAGCCTGACATGACTAAGCAGCCCGAAGACTGGCTCGACGACGTTCCCGGTGATGACATCGAAGACGAAGACGATGAAATTATCTGGGTCAGTAAAAGTGAAATAAAACGTGACGCCGAGGAGTTAAAACACCTGGGTGTGGAACTGGTAAAACTGGGGAAAAACGCGCTGGATAAGATCCCGCTCGACGCGGATTTACGTGCCGCGATTGAGTTGGCCCAGCGTATTAAGATGGAAGGTCGCCGCCGCCAGCTGCAGCTGATTGGCAAAATGTTGCGCCAGCGCGATGTTGATCCTATCCGTCAGGCGCTGGACAAGCTGAAAAACCGTCACAACCAACAGGTTGTACTGTTTCACAAGCTTGAGCAACTGCGCGATCGCCTGATCGCCGAAGGTGATGATGCGGTAGCGGAAGTGCTGAACCTGTGGCCAAACGCCGATCGCCAGCAGCTTCGTTCTCTGGTTCGCAATGCGAAGAAAGAGCAAGAAGGCAACAAGCCGCCGAAATCAGCACGTCAGATTTTCCAGTATCTGCGTGAACTGGCGGAAAACGAAATCTAACCTCTTCGTCTGCAGAAAGTGCCGGATGATGTAAATACTTCATCCGGCCTGGATTCTGTGCTCTTACTGCTGGGGCTGCATTTCGCCCATAGCGTTCTCTGACTGACTCTCTTCATGCAGATACTGCTTATCTAAAATCTTCACGAACGGTGTATAAATCGCGGTGGCGATAACCAGATTCACGGCCTGTAAAACAATGCCTGAAATCCCGGTGGTGAGGAAACCAGAAATAAAGATCGGCGTTGTCCAGGGAATGGAGATACCAGAGGTGGGGGGAACCCAGCCGAATGCGATAACCACATAAGTAACCGTACACAGCACCATTGGGGTAATGATAAACGGGATAAGCATCAGCGGATTAAGCACGATTGGCAAACCAAAAATAACCGGCTCATTAATGTTAAAAATTGCCGCCGGTGCCGCCAGCCGTGAGAGCTGCTTTAATCGCGTACTTTTGGCAACCATAAAGATGCTAATCAACAGTGCCCCGGTAAAACCCGTACCGCCGGCAATCAAATAGACATCCCTGAACTGCTGAGTAATGATGTTGGTCGCTACCAGCCCGGCCTGAGTTTGCGCCAGGTTCTGCGCACTGAGCGTTTGCCAGATAGGCCCCATTACGGATGTCATGATAGAGTCGCCATGGATCCCAAAGAACCAGAAGAAACTGATCATCATCTCAGCAATCAGTTGCGATAAGAGGGAATTCCCCAGATACAGCAACGGCTGTTGCAGCATGACGCTGATAAATTTCCCCGGCGTACCAAAAGGCGTGTTCTCAAACAGCACCTTGACGATAATCCAGAACAGTAGCACTAAGAAGATAGGTACCAGCGATTTAAACGACCTGGCAATCTCTGGCGGGACACTCGCAGGCATCTTGATGGTAAAAGCCCTGTTTTCCAGAAACTGAACCACCTTGATGGTGACCACAGTAACGATAATCCCTAAGAACATCGATTCAGAGCTAAAGTCGAGCAGCGCGTAAGCATCGGCGACGATTTCTCCCGATCCTGTCGTAATATGACCAGGCGACATTAAGAAGAAGATCGCCACTGGTAAAATAGCGGAACTTTGGCTGAGATTAAGCTTTTCAACTAACTCCTTTGAGAAGGTGATAATCACCAGCAGCGTCATTAATCCGTAGCTGGCGTTAATCCCGTAATTGAGCTTATCCAGCACGCCTTCCCCTAACAGCGAACTCATAAACTCGTGATAGCCGTTAACAGGAAAGTTGGTTAACAATACGAAAAATGAACCGACAATCAAAAAGGGAATCAGGGCAATAAACGCATTTTTTAGTGCGGTCAGGTAGATGTTTGACGAGATTTTCTCGGCCAGTGGCAACATCTTTTGTTCGAGTAGAGAGGTTATGCTCATGCCCGCTTACCCTATAAGGTTTTTTGTCACGTAATAATTAACCTGCGGGAACTGCTTGATATAGATGGCAGGAACCTGAGTGTGGTGCGCATCGCCGTTAACAATCTCCTGATAAATATCTTTTTTCGTATCGTGGTTGATGATGACAATCACTTTTCCAGCCTTGATGATTTTATTCAGCCCGACGGTAATACCCTCGGTGAGGGTGACATCTCCGGAGAAGTATTTATGGCTGGCGACGTTAATTGTTACGTCATCCAGTTCAGTTTGTAGATAATCCTCATCAAACGGCACGCCCGGCTCGTTTAAGCCGATATGCCCGTTCATTCCCACGCCCAGAATTACATAGTCAAACTCTTCACCGTTGAGCGCGGTTTGGTAATGGGCAATATTTTGTGCCGTAGAGGCAAACGGATTGAAATGGACTAACCGCACCGGATAGGCACATTTGTGCACAAAGTCCTGATTAATCATGTTCAGACAACTGCCATCTGATTCGCTGGGCACGTTGACCCACTCATCCAGCGCAAAGAAGGTAAGGCGTTCGGCAAACGGTGTCGCTGCCAGTGCTTCGTAAATCCAGTGAGGCGTGCTACCGGAGGGGATCAGCACGCGAGAATGTGGTTTGAGCGCGGATAGCTCACTAACGACCTGTTCAGCCAGCGCGGCATTGGTATCAAACGTTGTACATTTCATCCGTTTCTTCTCGCTATTAAAGTGATTCAATCTTTTTGGCGAATAAAGGAAGATACTTTTTATTGGCCAGCAGCATCTCTTTGACTAACGCCACGCCCGAAGTGTCGCTTGAGCATAATGGGTTGAAAATAAAGCCTGAAATAAGCGCTTGATAATCGCCGGTGGCGGCGGCTTTGACGATCAGCGCTTCATAGTCTTTCATCATGGAAACAATCCCTTTCGCAGGAGATGGGATCTCGCCAGTACAAATTGGAATCGGACCATTACGGGTAAGCACACAGTTCACTTCAACTACCGCCTCTTCCGGTAAATTAGTGATAGCACCATCGTTTCGAACGTTGACGGTTTGAATGCTCTTATCGTCGAGGTAAATAGCGCGAATAACGTTCAGCGCGGCGGTGGAATAAAGCGCACCGCCGCGGGCTTCCAGCTCTTTAGGCTTATCCTGAAGCGTAACGTCGCTGTATTTTTTAAACAGTTCGGCTTCGATATTTTTGACGATCTCACCCCGTGATTGCTCGGCTGCTTCCTGCTCGGCCAGCATTTCAGTCGTCTTAAGGTAGTATTTTAAATAGGAAGAGGGGATCAGATTGGTGGCGGCCAGCAGCTCTTTATTAAACTGCTCATTGCTGATGTTTTTAAAGCTCAGTGCATCGACGTCGGCGGCGTTGATTATCTCGATGGTTTCGCGGGTACGGTCGACGCCGTTATGCAAAATTTTGGTAATAAAGTTCATATGGTTGGAGCCTTTGAACTCGACGTATAAATCCTCTACGTTGGCATTCAGCAGCCCGGCCACCTGATGGGTCATATTGACAGGACCATTGCACAGGCCGATGACCCGATTGTTGTGGCTGTATTTGAGTACCGCTTCTGTCACCATGGAAGCTGGATTGGTGAAGTTAATCAGCCAGGCGTTTGGACAAATCGCCTTCATTTCATTCGCTATTTCAATGATGACCGGAATGGTGCGCAGAGCTTTGAACATCCCGCCCGCACCGTTGGTTTCCTGGCCAATAAAACCGTATGACTTCGGCAGTTTTTCATCAACGATTCGGGCATCGATACCACCGACGCGCAGTTGAGTCACCACGAAGTCGGCACCCAGCAGCGCTGTTTTGCGGTCAAAAGTTTGGATGACATCAATTGGTAAATTTGCTTTGGCAAGCATTCTTTTGGTGAGGTCGAAAATGATGTTCATTTTCTCTTTACCCATTTCAACGTCGACAAAAGCGATGTGAGAGATGGGAAGCTGGTGGTAGTTTTTAATTACCCCTTCAATCAGTTCTGGCGTATAGCTGCTACCCGCACCAATCACCACGAGTTTTAGTTTTTTCATTAGTCTTCTACTTTTGAATTAAATTTCAACGACACTTTTCTGACATTGGATAAATGGAAAAGCATAATATCTACGATGGCTATCTGGATCGGATAGCTTATATTTTCGAAAGCAGTATCTTTAATAATGGCGTTTTTGTAGATCAAGACCGCATCGGCCTTAAGCGCCAGCGTAGAGTTTTCCCGGCTGGTAATCGCGGCCACCTTGATGCCGTTTTTTCTGGCATTAAAAATTATCTCTTCCAGCATTTCTGACTCACCGCTGTTGGAAACAATCAGCATACAATCGTTAGCGGTCAGAAAGCGGCTGCGGACATTACAGTTGGTGTAGTCGGTTTCATTGAGGATATTAAAGCCCAGCACCATCAAATTATAGCTAACATAGTTCGCCACGCTATCTGATGTACCGTATCCCCAGGTGATAATCGTATTGCAGTCGGACAAAAAATCACAAAAGACTTTGACTTTATTCTCAGACACTCTGGTTAAAGCATCCTGCATTTCTTGTATATATTCGCTAACAAACGCGTTATGGTGCTGCGAGTTTTGCGATCTGGAGAATACGTCCCGAATGTTGACCTTAAACTCCTGGAAATTATTAAAGCCTAATTTCTTTACCAACTTAGAAATAGATGGCGCGGTAGTATAAACGCGATCTGCCAGTTCATGAATTTTCATTTTATAAACATCAGCAGGGTTCTCCTGACAGAATTTATAAACTCGCAGTTCGTTATTGGTTAAATTTTTTCGCATGGAGCGCACCTTTTATTATGTGGCACTTACGCCACATTGGCTCTCGAGGGGATATTAGCAAGGGAAAAGCGGAAATAGATTTTATGATTTAGAAATTAATTTCTGCGATCTGAGTTATAAATTTCCATATGGAGGCTTCCCATTCCGTTGAGAAGTATGGCGTAACCAGAAGGCCGGATGGCAACGGAGATCGTGCTCCTGAGAAAGTGCCGGATAACGGTGTAAACACCTTATCCGGCCCACAACGGATCGTAGGCCCGGTAAGCATAGCGCCACCGGGCATTTTTTACTCTTCTTCTGCCTGGGCTTTCTTCGCCAGGCCATCCAGCAGTTTTTGATGGATGCCACCAAACCCGCCGTTACTCATCACCAGGATGTGATCGCCAGGCTGTGCAGTTTTCACCACCATATCTGCCAGTGCATCCACATCGCCGCTCCAGTGCGCAGGCTGAACGCAGGCTTCAGCGACTTCTGCTACCTGCCACGGAATATGCGGGGGTTGCAGCAGGAACACTTCGTCCGCACGCCCTAACGACGGCGCCAGGTCATCTTTGCACAGGCCCATTTTCATGGTGTTCGAGCGTGGTTCCAGCACCGCGATGATGCGCGCCGTGCCCCCCACTTTACCGCGCAGCGCCGCAAGCGTTGCCAGAATGGCCGTTGGGTGATGGGCGAAATCGTCATACACCGTCACGCCATTGGCTTCGCCGCGCAGCTCAAGACGGCGACGGGCGTTGATGAACGAGCCCAGCGCATTGGCTGCATCCGCAGGCACGACGCCAACATGGCGCGCGGCAGCAATCGCCATCAGACCGTTGTGCATGTTGTGCTCACCTACCAGGCCCCACTTCACCACGCCAACATTTTCACCGTCCAGCCACACTTCCCATTCGGATGCATCAGTGGTCAGCTTTTTCGCCTGCCAGTGACCTTGTTCACCAACCAGCTCTTGTTCGCTCCAGCAGCCCATCGCCATCGTCTGTTTCAGATTGATGTCGTTTTCCGGGTAGATAATGCGTCCCTGGCCCGGCACGATACGCACCAGGTGGTGGAACTGTTTCTGGATCGCTTTCAGATCGTCAAAAATATCCGCGTGATCGAACTCAAGGTTGTTGAGGATCAGCGTACGCGGGCAGTAATGTACGAATTTAGAACGCTTATCGAAGAAGGCGCAATCGTACTCATCCGCTTCAATCACGAAGAAGTCGCTCTCACCCAGGCGCGCGGAAACCTCAAAGTTACCCGGTACGCCGCCGATCACAAAGCCAGGCTTATAGCCGCAGGCTTCGAGGATCCAGGTCGCCATTCCGGCGGTGGTGGTTTGCCGTGCGTCCCCGCAACCGCCAGTACCCAACGATCGCGCAGCACAAAGTCATGCAGCCACTGCGGGCCGGACATATACGGAATGTTCTTTTCCAGCACCGCTTCCACACACGGATTACCCCGGGTCATGGCATTGCCAATGATCACCAGGTCCGGCTGCGGATCGAGCTGGCTGGCATCGTAACCCTGAATCAGATCAATGCTTTGCTTCTCAAGTAAGGTACTCATCGGCGGATACACATTGGCGTCCGAACCGGTTACTTCATGACCGAGTGAGCGCGCCAGCATCGCCAGACCGCCCATGAAAGTGCCACAAATTCCCAAAATATGAATGCGCATACGTCACTATCCTTTTTTAATCTGGGTGCCATTTTACGCACATGTCCGGCAAGTGAGAAACGCATTTCAGGATATTCCGTAGTTTGCTGGCGCGATTCACCTAAGCGCGACAATGGAAATATTTGTTAATATTGTTGCGGTCGCTTTACTCCACATAAATTGCAGGGAAAGTGTTATGAAAACGTTAGGTGAATTTATTGTCGAAAAGCAGCACGAGTTTTCTCATGCTACCGGTGAACTCACTGCTTTGTTGTCGGCAATAAAGCTGGGCGCCAAGATCATCCACCGCGATATCAACAAGGCCGGTCTGGTCGATATCCTGGGTGCCAGCGGTGCTGAGAACGTGCAGGGAGAGGTTCAGCAAAAACTCGATCTGTTCGCGAACGAAAAACTGAAAGCTGCACTGAAGGCGCGCGACATTGTGGCGGGCATTGCCTCGGAAGAAGAAGATGAAATCGTCGTCTTTGAAGGCTGTGAACACGCAAAATATGTTGTGCTGATGGATCCTCTGGATGGCTCATCCAACATCGATGTTAACGTCTCTGTCGGTACGATTTTCTCTATTTATCGCCGCGTAACCCCAGTCGGCACGCCGGTCACGGAAGAGGATTTCCTGCAACCAGGCAACAAGCAGGTTGCTGCGGGCTACGTTGTTTATGGTTCTTCCACCATGCTGGTGTATACCACCGGCTGTGGCGTACACGCCTTCACCTACGATCCTTCTCTGGGCGTATTCTGCCTCAGCCAGGAACGTATGCGCTTCCCGGCGAAAGGCAGCACGTACTCCATTAACGAAGGCAACTACATTAAATTCCCGAACGGCGTGAAGAAGTACATTAAATTCTGCCAGGAAGAAGATAAGTCAACTCAGCGCCCGTACACCTCGCGCTACATTGGCTCTCTGGTTGCGGATTTCCATCGTAATCTGCTCAAAGGCGGGATCTACCTGTACCCAAGCACCGCCAGCCACCCGCAAGGGAAGCTGCGTCTGCTGTACGAATGCAATCCGATGGCCTTCCTGGCCGAGCAGGCGGGCGGCAAAGCGAGCGATGGTAAAGATCGCATTCTGGATATCACCCCGGAAAGCCTGCACCAGCGTCGCTCCTTCTTCGTAGGTAACGACCATATGGTTGAAGATGTAGAACGCTTTATCCGCGAATTCCCGGACGCGTAATACGCTTTGCCGGATGAGACGTGTTAACGCCATCATCCGGCAAATTTAACCCTACGCCGTTTGTACTTTAAACGCCGCCATTGCTTCGAGCAGCGCATGTGACTGCTCTTCCAGCGAGCGGGTAGCCGCTGAAGATTGCTGTACCAGCGCCGCATTTTGCTGCGCCGTTTCATCCATCTGAATCACCGCGATATTCACCTGCTCAATGCCGCGACTCTGTTCCTGCGACGCGCTGGCAATTTCACGCATCAGTTTGGTCATGCGCATCACTTCATTGGCAATCTCATCCATGGTTTCGCCCGCCTGCTGCGCCAGCTCGCTGCCTTCTCCCACGTGGGTGTGTGAATCGCTGATTAACGTGCGGATCTCTTTTGCCGCCTCGGCGCTGCGGCTGGCCAGATTACGCACTTCACCCGCAACGACCGCAAAGCCCCGCCCTTGCTCACCGGCACGCGCCGCTTCAACAGAAGCATTGAGCGCCAGGATATTGGTCTGGAAAGCAATACCGTCGATTACGCTGAGGATGTCGGCGATTCGGCTGGAACTGCCGGAAATATCGCGCATTTTCTCAATCACATAGCACACCATCTCACTGCCGCGATCGGCGGTATCCGACACCGATTTTGCCAACTGGTGTGCCTGTTCCGCGTTCTGCGCATTCTGTTTCACGGTCGCCGTGAGTTCTTCCATACTGGCGGCGGTCTGCTCCAGCGAAGTGGCTGTCGATTCAGTACGTTGTGCCAGATGCTGGTTCCCGGCCGTCAGCTCACGGCTACCAATATCAATTTGTAAACTGGCATCGCGGACACGCTGTACCGAGTCGCCCAGCGCATGGCGCATTTCATCCATTGCCGCGTTCAGACGGTTGAATTCGGCGCTGGCCGACAGCGCGGTAACCGGCGACAAATCCCCCGTCGCCAGGCGTTCCAGTTGCTCAACCATATTATCCAGCGGCTTGAGAAACTTATTTCGCAACATGAACCAAATCACCGCCAGCAATGCGAGGGCAGCCAACATCGAGGCACTCATAATACCGTGGTAAATCAACGAAGTAATGATACGGGTAGAGGCATATAGCCCCATACCGCCGGTCAGCAACAGAAGGAACGTCAGCAGAGACAATAACACCAACAAACTTGATCGAATTGAAAGGGATTTTGGCATCGTTATATTTCCGGTTGTAGGGTTAAAACAGACCTGTACAGAACCTATCGACTACAACCGGAAAAAGTTTAGGTATTTAAATGTTTAGTGAAAAATCAGGATGTTACTTTGGTGTTGCCGCCGTGCCCACTCTGGTTACTGGCGAGCTTTGACGATTTTCCCAAAGTACCGTCAGACCGCGCTGTAAGGCAATAAAAATAAACAATAAAATGCCAATCGCGATCTTCGTCCACCAGGAACTTAATGTGCCGTCAAAATTAATGTAGGTCTGGATCAACCCCTGAATGGCGACACCAAACAACGTTCCTAACACCGTACCGACCCCACCGCTCAACAGGGTTCCGCCAATCACGACTGAGGCAATCGCATCCAGCTCAACGCCGACGCCCGCCAGCGCATAACCCGCCTGGGTGTAAATTGAAAAGACAATGCCAGCAAGCGTCGCAAGCCCGGTCGACAGCATATAGATACGGATGGTCGTGCTGCGGGTTGAGATCCCCATCAGGTTGGCAGAGGTGGCGTTGCCGCCAATCGCGTAAACCTGATTACCAAAGCGCGTACGGTGCGCCAGGAATATGCCAATGACGACTACCGCCAGCATCAGCAATCCCATTGCACTCAGGCGACCGCCGCCGGGAATTTTCCATGCCAGGCTTGAGAGCATGTCATAAACCGGATGGTTAATTGGGATCGACTCTTCAGACACCAGATAGCTGACGCCGCGCAGGAAGAACATTCCCGCCAGGGTAATAATGAATGCTGGGATCTTCAGCGCATCAATCAGTAACCCCATAAACGCGCCAAACGCGCAGCCCATCAGCAGAATCAGGGGAAACGCCAACAGCGGAGATATACCCCAGTAGCCAATGGCCTTCGCCAGAAATACGCCGGTAAACGCGATCACCGAGCCAACGGACAGGTCGATCCCGCCAGAGAGAATCACGAAAGTCATGCCCACGGCGATGATGCCCAGAAAAGCGTTATCGGTCAGGATATTGCAGATAACTCTGGTTGAAGCAAAAGCCGGAAACTGTGTCAGGCAGTAGAGGTAACCCAGTACAAACACGCCGAGGGTGATCATCAGCGGTAAATTACGTTTTATCATGACCACGCACTCCTTTTATCAGGCTGATAAAGCGTTGTGATTGCACGACCAGCACACACAACACCACCACGGCTTTGACCACTTGATTTAGTTCTGGCGGGAAGCCCGACAGTAAAATCCCGGTATTCATGCCCTGAATAATCAATGCCCCGACCACCGACAGCAGCAGATTAAAGCGCCCGCCCATCAGCGAGCCGCCGCCGATGACTACCGCCAGGATGGCATCCAGTTCCAGCCACAATCCGGCGTTATTGGCATCTGCCCCGCGGATATCCGCCGTGACGATAATGCCGGCGATAGCCGCACACAGACCGCTCAGCACATAGGTGAGCATCACGATAATGCGCGTGTTCACCCCGGCGTTTTTTGCCGCACGAATGTTGATGCCTACCGCTTCAATAAACATCCCCAGCGCCGTTTTACGCGTCAGTAGCCAGAACACCACCAGCGTTAGCAGGGCAATGATCACTGGCGTGGGGAACAGTAAGAGCGAGCCGCTGCCAAACCACGACAGTTCGGGCGAGTTGAAGGTGACGATCTGCCCGGAGGTGATAAGCTGCGCCACTCCGCGCCCGGCCACCATCAGGATTAGCGTGGCAACGAACGGTTGGATCTTGAGGATTGCCACCAGAATCCCGTTCCATAACCCTGCCAGAATGCCGGAGCCTAAGGCGGCAAGCAGCACCACCGGCAAACTGTGCCCGGCCACCGTCATCGCCGCGGTGGTGGCACCGGCAATGGCCATGACGGCGCCTACGGAAAGGTCGATGCCGCCGGTGGCAATCACCAGCGTCATGCCAATCGCTAACAGCGCCACGGGGGCGGCACGGTTGAGAATATCAATCGGGCTACCGAACAGCCGACCATCTTGCAAAATCACCTGATAAAAGTGCGGTGCGACCAGGCTATCCACCAGCAGCACCAGCAGTAGCGCCACCAGTTGTGGCATGCCTTTTGGCCAGCGGAATCGCCGTTGCGGCGGAGTGGATTGAGGGAGAGATTGAGGCATCACCATAGTCTCCTTAGGCCGCAATGGCGTTCATGATCGCCGGTACGGACAGTTCAGCCAGCGGGATCTCGGCCACCTGTTTGCGATCGCGCATAATAATGACCCGATCGGCATAGCCCACTAACTCTTCCAGTTCGGATGAAATCACCAGCAGCGCCAGACCATCCGCGCACAGCGTTTCGATCAGGCGGATGATCTCGGCATGCGCGCCGACGCCGATCCCACGCGTAGGTTCATCGAGGATCAGGAACTGCGGTTTGGTCAGTAACCAGCGCGAGAGCAATACTTTTTGCTGATTGCCGCCGGAGAGGAATTCGATCGGCTGTTCAGCGTTGGGGGTGCGAATTCCGAGCTGGCGGATAAAACGCTCGGCAATCTCATTTTGTTCTTTCCGCGGAATAGGCCGCAGCCAGCCACGCTGCGCCTGTAATGCCAGAATGATGTTTTCCCGCACCGAAGCGGCGGCGATAATACCATCCGTTTTGCGATCCTCCGGACAGAAGCCGATCCCCAGACACGAAGCCTGATGCGGCGATCGCAAGGTCTGCGCTTTGCCTTTGATCAGCGCACTGCCGCTGTCGGCGGGTTTAATACCGAAGATCACCTCCGCCGTTTCCGTTCGCCCGGATCCCAGCAGTCCAGCGAGACCGACGATCTCACCAGGGCGCACCTGTAGATCAAACGGCGCGATGGTGCCTTTCTTGCCAAAGTCGCTAAAGGCCGCCACTGGTTTATCACTCAGCAGCGTACGGCCCGCACGCTGTAGCGCATGGGTATCCAGTTCGCGACCCAGCATCATTTTGACCAGTTCGATCTGTGGCAGTTCGCGGGTTTCACGGCAGCCAACGAAGCCGCCGTTACGCAGGACGGTAATGCGATCGCTGACCTGATAGACCTGATCGAGGAAGTGGGTAACGAAGATCAGACTGACGCCCCGATCGCGCAGATGCCGCATCAGGCCGAACAGCATTTCTACCTCCTGGGTATCAAGACTGGCGGTGGGCTCATCGAGGATCAGCACTTTCGCGGAGAGATCGATCGCCCGACAGATGGCGACGATCTGCTGCATCGCCACGGAAAAGCGGTTCAGCGGCTCGCGCACGTCGAGTGAAAAACCGTATGACGCCATTAACTCCGTCGCGCGTTTTTCCATCTGCTTGCGCAGCAGCAGGCCAAAACGCCGCGGTTCACGGCCAATAAACAAGTTATCCGCTACCGACATATTGGGCAGCAGATTCACTTCCTGATACACGGTACCGATCCCCAACTGCTGGGCATGGGCGGTATTTTTGGGGGAGATAGGCTGGCCTTCGAGCCAGATCGTGCCGCGATCTGCATGGTAAACGCCGGTCAGCGCTTTGATCAGCGTCGATTTACCGGCTCCGTTTTCTCCCAGCAGCGCCATAATCTCACCGCGACGCAAGCTGAAATCCACGTTATCCAGCGCTTTGACGCCGGGAAAGAATTTGCTTAATCCTTCGGTGCGGAGGATTTCCTGATGGGGGTCGGTGGTCATGGCATTCCTCCGGTACGAAATCACGGCCTTTTCGTAGGCCTGATAAGCGCAACGCCATCAGGCCTACGGAAGACCGGCAGCAAAACTAGTAGCCCATGTTTTTCTTCTTCTCTAACTCTTCTTTCGCCGTATCCGGCAGATAGAGGATCGACTTGGTAATGGTCAGCTTCTCAGGCATCGTGCCGTCTTTTTTGAATTTCTCCAGCGCGTCGAATGCCGGGCCTGCCATATTCGGCGTCAGCTCGACGCTGGCGTTGGCTTCACCGTCAATCATTGCTTTGTAGATATCCGGTACACCGTCGATGGAACCGGTCAGAATATCTTTGCCGGGTTTCAGGCCTGCTTCTTTAATCGCCTGGATTGCCCCGATCACCATGTCATCGTTGTGGGCGTAAACCATGCAGATGTTCTTGCCATTGTTTTCCGCTTTGATAAAGCTCTCCATCACTTCTTTCCCTTTACTGCGGGTGAAGTCGCCGGACTGTGAGCGGATAATCTTAATGTTTGGCGTGTTGGCGATGGCTTCAGCAAACCCTTTTTTACGATCGATGGCCACGCTGGCCCCGACGGTCCCTTGCAGCTCAACGACGTTACACGGCTTGCCGTTCACCTGTTTAATCAACCAGTCGCCGATCAATTTACCTTCCAGCACGTTGTCGGCGGTGACCGTGGTCATATAGAGAGATTTGTCTTTTACATCGATGGAACGATCGAGCAAAAAGACCGGAATGTCGGCATCTTTAGCTTCTTTTAAAACCGGTTCCCAACCCGTTGCCACGACCGGCGCAATAAAGATGGCGTCAACGCCCTGCGCAACAAATGAGCGAACTGCTTTAATCTGGTTTTCCTGCTTTTGCTGGCCGTCAGCGATTTTCAGCGTAATACCACGCTTTTCAGCCTCGCTTTTCGCAACGTTGGTTTCTGCGGCGCGCCAGCCGGATTCAGAGCCAACTTGCGAAAATCCTACGGTTAAAGGGGCTGCCATTGCCATAGACGACATGGCTGCCGAAACTGCTGTGACTAAAAGTAAGCGCTTCCACATAAGTGCGTCCTCGTAGGGTGATTATTGTTGGTTAATAAACCGTCGCGAAAAAACTATAGATAATTGAGCATGTAACGAATTGCGTTACATCACACTTCAAAAAAGTAAATAAAACGTTAATCACAACTTTGTAATCGCTTTCATCCCGCTATGAAAAATGCGGCTGAAGATATGGATTTTTCTGTCACGAGAGAGGGGTAAAAAGAAGAAAATGAGCGCAGAGAAAGCGAAAACAAGCGGAGACATTCAGCGCGAGTTGGCTATAATACCCGCCACTTGTTTGCCATAGCTTATTTAAAGGAAACAGACATGAGCTTACTCAACGTCCCTGCCGGTAAAGATCTGCCGGAAGATATCTACGTTGTTATCGAGATCCCTGCCAACGCAGATCCGATCAAATACGAAGTTGACAAAGAGAGCGGCGCCCTGTTCGTTGACCGCTTCATGTCCACCGCGATGTTCTATCCGTGCAACTACGGTTACATCAACCACACCCTGTCTCTGGACGGTGACCCAGTAGACGTTCTTGTCCCGACTCCGTACCCGCTGGAGCCAGGTTCAGTGATCCGCTGCCGTCCGGTTGGCGTACTGAAAATGACTGACGAATCCGGTGAAGATGCGAAACTGGTTGCGGTTCCGCACACTAAGCTGAGCAAAGAATACGATCACATCAAAGATGTGACCGACCTGCCGGAACTGCTGAAAGCACAGATCACCCACTTCTTCGAACACTACAAAGATCTCGAAGCGGGCAAATGGGTGAAAGTTGACGGTTGGGACAACGCTGAAGCCGCTAAAGCTGAAATCGTTGCTTCTTTCGAGCGCGCGAAGAAGTAAGTTCGCGTTAGCTTAAAACCCTGAACGCCAGTCTCTGGTTAGTAAGGGTTTTTAAATTTCTACGTTCTACCACCTCTCCCCTTCGCTGTTTTCTTTTTGACCTACCAGAATGGGTAGTCACATTTCATTTATCTTAATTGCGAATGATATTAGATCTCATTATCATTCTCATCATGTAAATAAATGTGAATAAAAGTCAATGAACCTCCACAATGTGAAGTCCCTGAAACGCTATTCCTGCGTGGCACTCGCCACAGCGCTGTTATTTACCAGCCTGTCCAGCGTGGCGCAGACGCTACCTGAGAAAGATTTTCTGACTCGCGATGTCGGTAACGGCGTGTATGAGCTGGCGGTTGATAGCCAGCAGAATGCGCTTTTTGTCGCCTCGTCGCCGTCGTTTGATAAAGATAAAACCAGCGGGCTTATCTACAAACTCGATCTGGAGAAACTCACGACGACTGAAGTCATCGACACCAGTCGTCGTGCCTTTGCCACCGCGCTGGATGAAGAAAACCAGGTGCTGTATGTCGGCAACACGCTGGAAGGTTCAGTAACGCTAGTCGATACCCGCAGCGGTAAAGAGCTGGCGATACTGCAACTGAGCGAAGCCAAAAACCCGAAAGATATTGTTCATACGCGTGAAATGGTGCTCGATAAACAGCACCACCGTCTGTACGTTTCCGGCGTGGCTGAAAAGGGCATAGTCTGGGTGGTGGACACACAAAAGCGCGAGAAAATCGCCACCCTCGAGAACATGGGCCAGTACCCGACCGGCATGGCCGTGGATGCAAATAAGAACCGCCTGTATGTTGTGAATGGCCGAAACGAACTTATTACGCTGGATACCACCAACCATCAAATTATTAATCGCTTTACCATTGAGCCAGATAAAAAACATTTTTTCCTGAATATTGCCCTGGATGCAAAAAATAACCGCGCATTCCTGACCGATCCGGATTTAGCGGACGTACTGGTTTTTGATCTTAATACCGGTAAGGTTATTGCACCAATTAAGGTTATTAACTCGCTGGTAGTGATATATAACGAAAAACGCCAGGAAGTTTATATCACCCACCGTAATGCTAAACGCATCAGCATTGTGAACAGCAAGACCTACCAGGTAAAACAAAGCATTGAAACCAATGCATTACCTAACAGCCTGGCGCTCTCGGCAGATGCTAACACCCTGTACGTCAGCGTCAAACAGTCGGAAAAAATGACAGGTGTGAAGCCCGACTACGTGCTGAAAATCGATCTCTCTAAATATTAATAATTAAAAAACTATCTGCACCTTGCAGCTTTTTTGAGCTGCAAGGTGATGTTTTTATTTTTTACTTTTCAGGTGTCTATATTATGAAAACGCGTCAACTTATTACGCTGACAGGGATCGTTGCATTCTCAGGCGGTGTTATTTTCCCCACCCAGGCAGAAGAACTCACCGAGACCTCACGCACTAGCGAAGATGAAATGGTGATCACCGCATCCGGATTCTCGCAGCAAAAACGCGAAGCGCCGGCCACTATTTCAGTTATCGATCGTAACACGCTGGATATTCAGCCGGACCGTAGCATCGGTGAAGCCATTAAAAACCTTCCCGGTGTCTCGGTCACCAACAGCAGTGGCATGAACGCCGGTAGCATTATGATCCGCGGCATGGACCCGTCCTATACCGCTTTTATGGTCAACAGCGTCAAACAAAATACCGGTGAATCTCGTCCTTACGGACATGATATTGGTACTGAAGCCAACTTCTTACCGCCAATGGAGGCCATTGAGCGTATCGAAGTTATCCGTGGGCCGATGTCCTCGCTGTACGGTTCAGACGCCATCGGCGGTGTGGTTAACGTCATTACCAAAAAACCGTACGGCGCAAAAGAGTGGACCACGGCAATTGCTGCCAATACCTGGCTGCAGGAACACCAGTATTTAGGTAATACCAGCCAGATGAATTTGTTTACCATGGGGCCGATTGTGCCCGATGTTCTCGGCCTTAGCGTGGCGGCCGACTGGCTTGACCGTCGCGATGACGATCGCAATAACTATTTTGGCAAACACAATCGTAAATCCGTTGATATGACATTGGGCCTGGCCGCCAGCGAGAATAACCTGTTCGATCTCAACGTGGTCACCGGTGAGCAGGAAAAAAACCGTACCCAGAAACGCGGTGCGCCGTGGTCATGGCTGTTCGATCGTAACGCCGCCACCCTGACGCATACCGGCTGGTATGCAGACGACACCATCGCGACAACCAACTACATAAACTATGAAAAAGGCCGTTCGAAGTACGTTTATGACGGACAGTCCCCGCAGTATGTGCAGATGGAGAACTACGTCGCCAATTCGCAAACCACTTTCACGCTCGACACCCATAAACTGACCGTTGGGGCGAATTTCACGCGCGAAGAGCTGAATGACCGCTTTGATGTGGCCAACAAAACGCTGCCCGGATCTGACCCGGTGACCAAAATCAGCCGTAACGATTGGGCATTGTTTGCTGAAGACGGCTGGAGCATTGGCGATTTCATCCTGACCACGTCAGCGAGGATGGACCAGGATGACAATTTTGGCACACATATTACGCCGAAAATGTACGGTAACTGGGCCTTTAGCAATGACTGGGCGCTGAAAGGCGGCGTTTCCGCAGGCTATAAAAAACCGGAGCTGCGCGCGACGTCCAGCAACTTCGTAACTCCTTACGGCTCAACCGTACCTTATCCCTTCCTCACCGTTGGTAACGACGACCTGAAACCTGAACAAAGCGTTAACTCTGAACTGGGCCTCTACTGGACGGGAGATGCGCTATCGCTCGACAGCACCGTCTTCTATACGCAGTTCAAAGACAAAATTGCTGAACAAACTATTTGTGAAACCACGTCGACGAACCAGTGCTCCGTCAACGGCTACAACGCGGATTCCGTCAGTAAATACTTCAACGTCAGCGAGGCGGATGTATACGGTATAGAACTGAATGCCGACTGGCAGATTACCGCCGATGTAAAAGCCAACGCTAACTACACCTGGAACCACAGCGAACAAAAAAGCGGCGTTAACAAAGGCTACGCGCTCAACGATTATCCGCGCCATATGGCGAATCTGTCGCTGAACTGGGCGGCAACGCAAAGCCTGGACGTATGGAGTACGGTGAATTATCGCAGCAGTAACCGCAACAGCGGCAATAACTATAAATACGATGACTACACAATGGTGGACGTAGGCGTACGTTATCAGCTCAATAAGCACACGCAACTGATGGCTGGGGTCTACAACGTGTTGGATGAAGATCCGAAACTGACAACCGCGTGGAACGAATCCGCACAGGTGGAAGGACGCCGCTATAACCTCGGCGCGCGCGTGGAGTTTTAAATCCAGAATAAAACAACGCCACCCGAGGGTGGCGTGTTCATATCAGTACTGGTCTCGGTCTAACCAGTTACCGCTTTCAATCAGCGTTAAGCCATCAACCGGACGTTGGTACACGTACATCCATGCACTTCCGTACGGCGTTTGAATTAACTGGCGTGCGTATTCACCGCCACGGGTACGCAGAGCGTCAAGCTCTGCCAGCGTGGCGTTATCAATACGATAAACTTCCCCGTGTACTGTTCCCTCTCCTGGAACGGCGCCTGGATAGTGGCCCAGGCTATACAACTGGTAGTTGTCGATACTGAAATTTCCCAGCAACAGGGCATTGGTCATCCAGTGGCTGTTGCCTTGTTTGGTTCGTAAACTGCCGTAGACAAATATTCGCATTGCTAAAACTCGAACTGATAGAGCAAATCAAGTGCCTGATCTACGCCAGACACAGCTTCCAGATATAGCTTAGGCATCAGACGATAACGTAGCGTGAGTGTCGCTAAGGAGTCAAATATACCCACACCATATTTCACCTGCAGACCTGGCAGTACGTATCCGCTGACAACCACCTGAGATGAATCACCCACCCCTTGTGTGTCCAGTGCCAGATTGCTTACGCCAAATGTCTCCCCGATTTTACCCACAACCTGACCACTTTGTGCAACCCCCAGACCAATAAGCATTGAAGTCATTGCCGCGCTGTCGCTCTGTTCACTATCCAGTCCTTGTCCGCGTAGCAGGTAGGAAAGCGCCATTTGCTGCGACATCGCCGGGTCGGAGAAGATTTCCGCCTTCGGTTCATCGGCAGTGCCCGTGACGCGAACCCCGGCGATCACGTCGTCTTCGGTGGCTTCCGGGTTACGAATTGCTTCGATGTTGAGTAACGGCTGATCAGGCGGACCGGAGAACAACAGTTCGCCCTTACGCACAATCAGATCCTGACCATAGGCATGGAAACGCCCGCTCGGAATATTAATTTGTCCGTTCAGCCCCAGCCCCTGCTTATCCTGCACCACTTTCAGATCGCCCGTCAGACGCGCTTTTAGACCAAAGGCGTCAATACGCACGTTGTTACCGACGTGGATGTTCAGGTTGCTGTTGATCGGAATACCTGCTGTCTGCGGTTTCTCCGGTTGCAGATTGTTGTTAAGCATGACCATATCGCTGGAAACCCCTACCGCGCTCTCCGGAAGGTCGTGTACCACGATACGCGCCCACGGCACATCCACGTTGCCATCAAGAGTAAACAGGCTCGGCGTGGCTTCAAAGACCACGTCCGGCGATACGTCCAGGCGGACCATCGGCGGCACGGTAATACGAACCCTGCTGCCTTTAGCCGCAACGCGCGCCCGCCAGTTGTCTATCTGACTCCAGTCGGCATCGCCGCTCAGGTTAATTTCGCCCTGCTGCGTACGCACCACGCCCGCCAGCGTTGAGCGTGTTCCGGTGAAGTTAACGGCTAACTGGCTTGGCTGCATGTCAAACGGCATAAAGTTGCCGTCGATATCCAGACCGCTCAGTTGCAGTTGTCCGAGCAGTTGCGGGCTTTGCACATCACCGCCCAGACGTAGGTTGGCGTTGATCACCCCAGCCGCTTTTTCACCGCGCGAGAAAATGGGGTTCACCATCGCCAGATTAAAGTTGCGGATGTTGACGTTGCCGCCGAGACTGCGGCGTCCTTGCGGATCAGTCACCTGCACCTGGCCGTCAAACTGCCCGTTGTTGGTCAGGCGAATCAGCCAGCCCAGCTCGGCACGGTTATTGTGCAGGTCGGCGGTCAGATTCAGCGTTTCAAACGCCACAGGGAGCGGCGCATCGTTCACGCTTTGCGTGACCTTCACGTTACGTCCGCTCAGCGTAACCTGCCCCTGCGGCAACCCCTCTTTGGTGGTGTCCCAGCTCACATCAGCTTTGCCAGTGAAAACACCGCTGGCCTGGGTTGTATCCGGCATAAACGGTTTTAGCATCGCCAGGTCAAAGCGGTTAAGGTTCACCACCGCGCGTCCTTGTGCACCGGCATCAATAGTTTGCGGTACGCACAGTTCCGCATTCGGGTTGTTCCAGCAGTGCGGCCCAATGCTGATTTTCTGTTCCTGATTGCGATAATCCAGCGCGACAGGGCGGTTAAGGGACCACGGACCGACCGGCGTCTGGAAGCGGGTATCGCTTAACGCACCTTTCCAGCGCTGCTCTTGGCGATCAAAGCTACCTGCCAGGGAGAGCTGCCCGGAGACCGGTTCCCCCTGAATGCGCAACTGCAGCTCATGCTTCTTTTCGCTACCTTTGGCATTGAGCGTCACCAGGCCAATATTCACGTCAGGCTGTACAATCCGCTCTACGCGAACGTTGAGATTACCAGCGATTTGCTCTGCCGATTTCACGTCGCCTTCGACGCGCACCTGAGCGACGGACAGCTCCTGCCAGCGCAGACCCCGGGCGGTGATATCCGCCAGCAGCTGTGGCGCTTCAACCGTACCGCGAACTTTTACCAGCCCTTTCGCCGTACCGCCCAGTCCAGGCAGCGCGTTATCCAGGCTCGGGGCATCAATCGTCGCGTCGAGATTGAGGTCTTTGACCCCCAGTTCCCCTTTCACATCCGCGCTGTTGCGTCCCAGTTCCAGATGCAGGCCCGGGATCGTCCACTGCAGGTAGCTGTTACCCTTCAGCGAACCGTGCACATTAACCTTGTTCTGCTTCACGTTGCCGGTCAGCTTCAGCTCAGGCACCTCCATCTGCCAGCTTCCGCCGTACAGACTGCCGCGAGTTTTCACAAGGCCATTCAGTTTTGATGGCCACTCCGGGATCGCTTTCGCCGTGTTGATGCCATCCAGCGTTAGCTGCCCGCGCCAGCTGATCGCCTGCTGCCAGTCCACCAGCGCTTTCAGCTCAGTTTTCCCTTCCAGCGCCGCAACGCTGAGTTTGTCGAGATTGATCTGCTGTTCGTTGCCTTTGGCGTCCAGCGTGATGGTAGCCGGAGGAATATCCTGACCTTTCACAGCGGTACGCATCGACAGCGTATAGTCGGTCATCTTACCGGTCAGTTTGAGCTTGATGTCATCAGCCTGGAACTGCTTGTCGCCGGTAAACGGCCAGTAAACCTGCTTACTCACCACCTCAAGGTTGAGCGGCAATCCGGCTTCCGCCAGACGCGCCTGGGCGCGCAGATCCATATCCACCGGACCAGACAGATTTACGCCGACTTCCAGCTGTTCACGCAGCGCGCCGCCGACCTTCAGCTTCACCTTTTCGCCTTTTAACGGGTCGACGTTGAGCGTGCTGTTTAACGTAATATCGACCGGCCACGCGTCGGTCAGTTGCGCCGTGCCGCTGGCTTTTACCGTCCCCTGATTCGAGTCGATATCCAGTGCATCGAGTTTCATGTTGCCGTCAATGCTGCTCACTTTCAGCAGCATGTTATGTACCGTTAAATCCTTATCCCCGGTCACGCGCAGCTGCTCGCCGCGAAACGCTTCAATGTTGAGATTGAGCGGCAGATGGACATCGGTCATTTCCGGCAGCACCGGCTTTGAGAACAGATCTTTTAGCGTTTCGCCGAGCGGTTTTTCATCCGGTTGCGGATTTTGAATCTTTGGTTCGACAACCTCTTCCTGCGCCACTTCCGCCACTTTAGGCAGGGCAATCAGCAGCCCCTGTAATGACGTTGGCTTCAGGGTTAGCGTTTTTTCCTGCCAGTTCAGGCCGGAGGTAAATTCCAGCACCGAAACCGTGGTGTCATCGATTTTGATATTGATGTTGTTCAGCGCCACGCGCGAAAGCGTGATTGGGTAAGGTGTGGAAAGGTTAAGCGGACCGCTCTCTTCCTCTTCAACCGGCGCTGATGGCGGCATCTTTTTGCTGTCGATCGCCACGTTGATATTTTTCAGCGACAGATCGTTGACGCACAGGCTGCTGTCCCACAGGCAGTTAAGCCCCACGGCCAGATGCACTTCGCCAGCATTCACCGCCACGCCAGGTTGGTCATAACGAATATTTTTGAGCGATAAATCCCGCCAGCCGCCGGTGACCTGACCAATCTCCAGCCCCGGAACCCAACGATTCGCCGCTTTGAAGATCAGATGCAGGCCCGAAGTGGTGCCGACGAGGAACGCCACCGTGCCTAACAACAGCAGGATAAAAATCAGCACGCCGAGGCTTATCTTCTTCCATAAACTCATAATTCAGGCCCCAGACCGATGTAAAACTGTAAACCATGTTCATCTTTGTCGCCCACAGGGACAGCAAAGTCGAGCTTGATGGGTCCCACTGGCGATTGCCAGCGTACGCCGACCCCGGCACCGGTTTTGAAATCGCTTCTGCGGATATCGCTGACCGCTTCGCCGCTATCGACAAACATCGCGCCCCACCATTTTCCGGTCACGTTGTACTGATATTCCAGCGAGCCGGTCGCCAGCTTCGAGGCCCCTTTCAGCTTGCCGTCGCTGCCTTCAGGCGAAATAGATTTGTATTTGTAGCCGCGAATGCTGCGATCGCCCCCGGCGAAGAAACGCAGATCCGGCGGTACTTTGTCGAAGTCCCCGGTTTCGATCCAGCCGAGGTTGCCGCGCATCACAAAGCGATGACGATCGTACAGGGTGCGGATCCAGACGTTTTGCGCCTGGAAGACGGAGAAATCAACGTCTGAGCCCCAGGCCGTGTTGGAGTAAT
This sequence comes from Citrobacter sp. Cb080, assembly GCF_030334745.1. Taxonomy (NCBI): domain Bacteria; kingdom Pseudomonadati; phylum Pseudomonadota; class Gammaproteobacteria; order Enterobacterales; family Enterobacteriaceae; genus Citrobacter; species Citrobacter sp. Cb080. The sequence goes on from NZ_JAOWDG010000085.1 coordinate 108,811, forward strand.
CGATGGAATAACGTTGGGAGTCGCCCCAAACTGGCATCAGACCGCCGCGCGAGCGCGTCCGACTGATCATCACGCCCGGATAGAGCAGCATGGTGGTGTTAGTGACGTTACCCTGGGTAAAGTGGTCGAGGCTCCAGCGCAGGTTAATCGCGCGCTGCCAGCCGCTGGAGAGATCCCAGTAGCGGGAAACCGCAAGCGTAGTGGAGTCCTGCTCGGTATCGTTTAAATCGGTACGCTTAAAGCCCCCCTGCACCAGGTAATACTGCTCCAGCGGGTTCTTTAATAGCGGCATTTTATAACTGAAATCAAGAACCTGCTCTGGCGCAGAGATGCTGGCGCTGGTGGTCAGGCTGTGGCCATAGGAGTTCATCCACGGCTTTTTCCACGAGGTCTTCACCCGTGGACCGACGTCAGTTGAGTAACCGACCCCGGTTTCGATGGTATTTTCAGTTCGCGGCGACACCACGCCTTTCAGCGGCAGCACTTTGGTTTCACGGGCTTTATCAAATTCCGGTGCGACGACCACGGAATTAAACCATCCGGTCGCCGACAGACGACGGTTCAGTTCGCCCAGATCTTTCGACTCGTACTCTTCACCCTCTTTAAAGGGCACCAGATTTTGCAGGTACTCATCGCGAATTTGCGAGCCTTCAAAAGTGACATGCCCAAAGCGATAGCGTTCACCGCTGTTGTAATCGATATCCCAGAATGCCTGGCGGCGTTCGAGCGCTATCCCAAGCTGGCTTTTATTAAATTCACTGTCGAAATAGCCTTTGCGCAGCGCCACGCTGGTGAGTGATTTTTTGAAGTTATCATAGTCCCCCTGATTCAGCACGGTGCCGATTGCCGGTCGCGTTTTCAGCAGATCGAGGTAATCTTTATCCGTACGTGCGCCACCGCGCAGAATCACTTCGGTGCCGCCAATCAGCACCGGCTCACCAGGGGTCACTTTGGCAATCAGCACCTGGCGTCCTTTCGCCGGCGGCGGACGCAGCTCAAAATCAATGGTGGGCTCAAAGTAGCCCAGCGCTTTTAGCCCTTCGCGGATGGCATCATCAACGCGCGCACGAAAGCGTCGGTCTGGAGTGACTTCATCACTTTGAATCGTGGATAGCTGCGCACGGACGTTTTTCTCCAGCGGTCCTGATAATCCTTCGACCTGTAAGCGAACATTCGCTGCGGCGGCGGAGCCACTTAAGCACAGTAATCCCACCCAACATAACTGACGGATATGTGGCACATTTTCTCCTGAATATCCTTTTTTCCCACCCCTGGAAAAAAATACTATGCCGTTCCTCGGCTTAACAAAAAATCAACAATAAGAGTTGAAAAACAGACGACAACCCAAATATTTCTTATGTTTAACTCTAGACGTATTCACGCCGTTTATTGTGGGCAAAGACGCGTCTCGTTACAACCTTAACCCAAATGACTGATTTCGGGAGAACGGCCATGAGTTTATTTGATAGAAAGCATCTTGTTACTCAAGCAGATGCCCTACCTGGACGCAACACCCCGATGCCAGTGGCAACGCTGCATGCGGTTAACCAACATTCGATGACCAACGTGCCCGACGGTATGGAGATAGCCTTTTTCGCCATGGGATGTTTCTGGGGCGTTGAACGTTTATTCTGGTCATTACCCGGGGTATACAGCACAGCGGCCGGATATACCGGCGGCTACACCCCTAACCCAACCTATCGGGAAGTGTGTTCCGGCGATACCGGACACGCCGAAGCGGTACGCGTCGTCTATGATCCGCATGTTATCAGCTACGAGCAACTGCTGCAGGTGTTCTGGGAAAATCACGACCCGGCGCAGGGCATGCGTCAGGGGAACGACCAGGGGACGCAGTATCGCTCCGCCATTTACCCGTTAACACCGGAGCAAACCGTCGCGGCACAGGCAAGCCTTGAGCGTTTTCAGGCAGCAATGACCGCCGCTGGCGACGAGCGCACTATTACAACGGAAATCACTAGCGCAACCCCGTTCTACTATGCCGAGGACGACCACCAGCAGTATCTGCATAAAAATCCTTATGGGTACTGTGGCATTGGCGGGATTGGCGTTTGTCTGCCGCCACAAGGATAATCGCCACCCTCTGGCGGCTTTACAGTACCTTACGCTATACTAGCTCCTGAAATTGCCGGTCCACTCCCTTCGGACCGGTTTTCAATGTGTATTTCACACGGATTTATCAATTTATCCCTTCCGAGGATCTGGCCTTAACGGTCGGATAAGATATGTTAAACAGTATTTTAGTCATTCTCTGCCTGATCGCCGTGAGTGCGTTTTTCTCGATATCCGAGATCTCGCTTGCTGCATCACGCAAAATAAAACTTAAACTGCTTGCCGATGAAGGCAACGTAAACGCACAACGTGTTTTGAAGATGCAGGAAAACCCCGGCATGTTTTTTACCGTCGTGCAAATTGGCCTTAACGCGGTCGCTATTCTCGGTGGTATTGTCGGTGATGCGGCATTCTCCCCGGCGTTTTACAGCCTTTTCTCGAAGTACTTCACTCCAGAGCTGTCCGAACAGTTAAGCTTTATTCTGTCGTTCTCGCTGGTTACTGGCCTGTTCATCCTGTTCGCGGATTTAACTCCGAAACGCATCGGTATGATTGCGCCAGAAGCTGTGGCTTTGCGTATCATCAACCCGATGCGCTTCTGCCTGCTCGTCTTCCGCCCGCTGGTGTGGTTCTTTAACGGTCTGGCAAATAACATCTTCCGTCTGTTTAAGATCCCGATGGTGCGTAAAGACGACATCACCTCGGACGATATTTACGCCGTGGTCGAAGCGGGTGCGTTGGCGGGGGTTCTGCGTAAGCAGGAACATGAGCTGATTGAAAATGTGTTCGAACTGGAATCCCGTACCGTACCGTCTTCCATGACCTCGCGCGAGAATATTATCTGGTTCGATCTCCACGAAGATGAGCAAAGCCTGAAGAACAAGGTGGCGGAACACCCACACTCCAAATTCCTGGTGTGTAACGAAGATATCGACCACATCATTGGCTATGTCGATTCAAAGGATCTCCTCAACCGCGTACTGGCGAACCAAAGCATGGCGTTGAACAGTGGCGTACAGATCCGCAATACGCTGATTGTGCCGGATACGCTGACGCTCTCTGAAGCGCTGGAAAGCTTCAAAACCGCAGGCGAAGACTTTGCCGTCATCATGAACGAGTACGCGCTGGTGGTGGGGATTATCACGCTCAACGACGTTATGACTACGCTGATGGGCGATTTAGTCGGTCAGGGTCTGGAAGAGCAGATCGTGGCGCGCGATGAAAACTCATGGTTAGTCGATGGCGGTACGCCGATTGATGACGTTATGCGCGTCCTGGATATCGATGAGTTCCCGCAGTCCGGCAACTATGAAACCATCGGCGGCTTTATGATGTTCATGCTGCGTAAAATCCCGAAACGCACCGACTCGGTGAAGTATTCAGGCTACAAATTTGAAGTGGTGGATATCGATAACTACAAGATCGATCAGCTGCTGGTGACGCGTCTGGACAGTAAACCTACCGTACTGGTACCGAAACTGCCGGATGCAAAAGAAGAGGCAAAGGCGTCTTAACGTCCTGCAGAAACATCAACGGCTCCCATCCAGGAGCCGTTTTTTTAACTACCGCATAGCACTCTGATCAAGCCATCTCAGTTTGCAGACGCAAGACCTGACGGTTAACTTCGGACATCACGGAAAAATGCAGTTTGTCCTTCACTTTTGGGATAAGAATCTTACCCTTATCAAATTCAAAAGCGCCTACATCCTTGATATATAACCGTCCACGAAACAGGATCTTCACGTACTTCGCCACCTGCAGCGGGTTGTATCGTTGGAAAATTTTCATTGTTGTCTCCTGCTGAGCATTACGCCTTTGCGGTACCACAATCGGTCCGACAATCCTCAGGCGCAAATTTTAATGCCCTATGACTATAGACTATCTCGCTCATGTTTCCAGCGTGTATAAGTTTATTTACCTTCAGGTTACAAATATTCAGAATTATCTTTTCAACGCTTCGCTGTCTTCAGTATAAGCCTTCATTTTTCGCAGGATTTGTGCGCCCGTCCGCAAACTGGCATCGCGCTTGCGGGAAAAAGCATCAATCGCACATATGATTAAATTCCAGGCCCAAGTGGTCGGATCACCTGCAAAATAAAGAAAGAAGGAAAACCTATGACCTTACAAAAACTACTGGCGCTGTCGTGCCTGCTGCTGCCGATGATTGCCGGTGCGCATTCGTTTGAGACCAACCAGCGCGTACCGCCGGTGGGGATCGCCGATCGTGGCGAACTGATTCTCGAGAACGATAAGTTTAGCTACAAAAGCTGGAATAGCGCGCAGCTGCCAGGGAAAGTGCGAATTGTGCAACACATTGCCGGACGCACCTCCGCCAAAGAGAAAAATGCTACGCTGATCGAGGCAATCAAAGCGGCCAACCTGCCGCACGACAAATACCAGACCACCACGATCGTCAACACCGATGACGCCATTCCTGGCTCAGGTATGTTTGTGCGCAGCAGTCTGGAGAGCAATAAGAAGCTCTACCCGTGGTCACAATTTATTGTCGACAGCAATGGCATTGCGCGTAAAGCCTGGCAACTGGATGAAGAGAGCTCCGCTATCGCCGTACTTGATAAGGACGGACGCGTTCAGTGGGCAAAAGATGGTGCGTTAACGCAGGAAGAGGTGCAGCAGGTTATTGCCCTGCTGCACAAATTACTCAGTAAATAGCGACGCGGAAGCCGGGGTTGAGGAATGATTCACGTGGGGTGTAATCCAGAGATTTCCCCTGCCAGTCGTGAACGTGCGCCCCGGCTGCGGCGGCAACGGCGTGGCCAGCGGCAGTGTCCCATACGTTAGTTGGCCCAAAACGTGGGTACAGCTGTGCCTGCCCTTCCGCCACCAGGCAGAACTTCAGCGATGAGCCAATCGACGTGGTCTGGTGCTCACCCAACTGTTGCAGATACTCTTTTAACTCATTGTCAGCATGCGAGCGGCTAATCACCACCAACGGCGGACGCGCGTCACGAACATGGATTTGTTTGCGCACGCCGCACTCTTCTTTCCACGCTTTACCTTCTGCCGCGCTGTACATCACTTTCATCACCGGCGCGTAAACCACGCCCAGTACCGGCTTTCCTTGCTCGATAAGCGCAATATTGACGGTGAATTCACCGTTACGCTTAATGAACTCTTTGGTACCGTCCAGCGGGTCTACCAGCCAGTAGCGCTGCCAGTGCTGGCGAACATCCCAGCCAGGAGGCGCTTCTTCAGACAGGACCGGAATATCCGGCGTCAGCGCCAGTAATCCTTCGAGGATCACCGTATGCGCGGCGATATCCGCCGCCGTGACCGGAGAATCGTCCTGCTTGCTGGTAATCTCCATCGGTTTGATTCCATCGTAGACCTGCATAATGGCATCGCCCGCATTCCGTGCAAGCTGGCATACATATTCTAACATTCTCCACCTCGTTTCTGTCGTGGTGTTAACTCGTTGTTTTACTTATACCCGATCGCCAAAGGATCCGCCAACTGTGATAGCGTCTGCGGTTTTAAACGCTATATTCATGTCATGATTCACAGTTCTGTAAGCAAGAAGATTTATATACATTTTCTTTTGTGGCTTAGATCTTAAAAGGATGCCCCTGATGATTAAGTTTAGTGCAACGTTTCTGGCCACGCTGATTGCAGCCAGCGTCAATGCCGCGACCGTCGATCTGCGCATAATGGAAACCACTGATTTACATAGCAATATGATGGATTTCGATTATTACAAAGATACGCCGACTGAAAAATTTGGCCTGGTTCGTACGGCAAGCCTGATCAACGCAGCACGTGGTGAAGTCAAAAACAGCGTGCTGGTTGATAACGGTGATCTGATTCAGGGCAGCCCGCTCGGGGATTATATGGCGGCCAAGGGGCTGAAAGCGGGCGAAACGCATCCGGTATATAAGGCACTGAATACGCTGGATTACGCAGTGGGTAACCTTGGCAACCATGAATTTAACTACGGTCTTGAGTATCTGCACAACGCGCTAGCCGGGGCGAAGTTCCCTTACGTTAACGCCAATATCATCGACGTTAAGACCAAAAAGCCGCTGTTTACTCCTTATCTGATCAAAGAGACTGAGGTTGTCGATCAGGAAGGAAACAAGCAGACGCTGAAAATTGGCTATATCGGTTTTGTGCCGCCGCAGATCATGACCTGGGATAAAGCCAACCTCAGCGGCAAAGTGACGGTGAATGACATTACGGAAACCGCTCGTAAATACGTGCCGGAAATGCGAGCCAAAGGTGCCGATGTCGTGGTGGTGGTTGCTCACTCCGGGCTTTCTGCCGACCCATACCAGGCGATGGCGGAAAACTCCGTTTACTACCTCAGTGAAGTTCCGGGCGTGGATGCCATTATGTTTGGTCACGCTCACGCCGTTTTCCCGGGGAAAGACTTTGCCAACATCAAAGGCGCAGATATCACAACAGGTACGCTCAATGGCGTTCCTGCGGTGATGCCGGGCATGTGGGGCGATCACCTGGGCGTAGTAGATTTAGTGCTGAATAACGATAGTGGTAAATGGCAGGTTACGCAGGGGAAAGCGCAGGCGCGCCCGATTTATGACGCCGCGGCGAAAAAATCACTGGCTGGCGAAGACCAAAAAATCGTTGAGATCCTAAAAGCCGATCACGATGCCACGCGTGAATTTGTCAGCAAACCAATCGGTAAATCTGCCGACAACATGTACAGCTATCTGGCGCTGGTTCAGGACGACCCGACCGTGCAGGTGGTGAATAACGCGCAGAAAGCCTATGTGGAACATTTTATCCAGGGCGATCCGGACCTGGCAAAACTACCGGTACTTTCCGCCGCTGCGCCGTTTAAAGTCGGTGGACGCAAGAACGATCCGGCCAGCTTTGTCGAAGTCGAAAAAGGTCAGCTTACCTTCCGTAACGCCGCTGATTTGTATCTCTATCCCAATACCCTGGTCGTGGTGAAAGCCAGCGGTAAAGAGGTGAAAGAGTGGCTGGAATGTTCCGCCGGGCAGTTTAATCAGATTGATATCCACAGCAGCAAACCACAGTCGTTAATTAACTGGGATGGCTTCCGTACCTATAACTTCGACGTGATTGACGGCGTGAATTATCAGATTGATGTTTCACAACCCGCTCGCTATGACGGTGAATGCCAGACGATTAACCCGCAAGCGGAGCGTATTAAAAATCTGACCTTTAACGGCAAACCGATCGATCCGAACGCAACCTTCCTCGTCGCGACCAACAACTACCGCGCCTACGGCGGTAAGTTTGCCGGGACCGGCGACAGCCACATCGCGTTTGCATCACCAGATGAAAACCGCTCGGTGCTGGCAGCATGGATAGGTTCCCAGACAAAGAGCGCAGGCGAAATTCATCCGGCGGCAGATAACAACTGGCGTTTGGCGCCGATTCACAGCGAGACACAACTGGATATTCGCTTTGAAACATCACCGTCTGATAAAGCCGCTGCGTTTATCAAAGAGAAAGGCCAGTATCCACTGAAGAAAGTCGCTACCGATGACATCGGCTTCGCCATTTATCAGTTGGATTTGAGTAAGTAAGACCACGCCGGGTGGCGCTGCGCCATCCGGCAAGCCCGACCAGGTCGTTTACGTCGATGCCGGGACGTCTTCGTTCTTAACGGTATGATTTGCCAAAACCTGCGGCAAATTCACCTCTATCCAGTCCGCCAGCGCTGCGACTTTTTCGCTCACCTGCTCACCCAACGGTGTCAGGCTATACTCCACATGCGGCGGTACCACTGGATATGACACCCGATTGATAAACCCGTCCTGTTCTAACGCCTGCAGGGATTGCGCCAGCATTTTTTCACTGACGCCGCCCATCTTACGACGCAAATCGCTGAAACGGTGCGTACCGTCGCGCAGCGCCACCAGAATCAATACACCCCAGCGGCTGGTGACGTGTTTTAACACCTCGCGGGAGGGACACTGCTCGGCAAACAAGTTGCCATCACGTAATTGCTGGGAGAGCGTCAAAGCTGTCATTTTCATACTAACCTTTTTGTACGTACTTACTAAAAGTAAGTTTAGGTGTTAATGTGATTAAACACAAGACCAATACCAAAGGAGTTATCCTATGATCGCGATTACTGGTGCCACTGGCCAACTGGGCCAACACGTTATTGAAACGCTACTGAAAACCGTTCCTGCCAGCCAGATTGTGGCTATTGTGCGTAATCCTGCTAAAGCGACGGCGCTTAGCCAGCAGGGCATTACCGTTCGTCAGGCGGATTACAGTGATGAAGCTGCCTTTACCACGGCCTTACAGGGGATAGACAAGTTACTGCTAATCTCCTCCAGCGAAGTGGGACAACGTGCCCCGCAGCATCGCAACGTGATTAACGCGGCGAAAGCGGCCCACGTGAAATTTATCGCCTACACCAGCCTGCTGCACGCCGATCGCTCCCCGCTGGGGCTGGCTGATGAGCATGTCGCAACCGAGAAGATGCTGGCTGAATCCGGTATCGCGTACGCGCTGCTGCGTAACGGTTGGTACACCGAAAACTATCTCGCCAGCGCACCAGCCGCGCTGGAACACGGCGTGTTTATTGGGGCGGCGGGAGAAGGCAAAATCGCCTCGGCGACCCGTGCCGACTATGCCGCCGCCGCCGCGCGCGTCATCAGTGAAGACGGTCATGCCGGTAAAATCTATGAACTGGCGGGCGACGCAGGCTGGACCCTGAGCCAACTGGCGGCCGAACTGGCAAAACAGAGCGGTAAAAAAGTGGTGTATCAAAACCTGAGCGAAGCTGATTTTGCGGCCGCGCTGAAAGGTGTTGGTCTGCCTGCCGGACTGGCGGACATGCTGGCTGACTCAGACGTTGGTGCCTCTAAAGGTGGCCTCTTCGACGACAGCCATACGCTGAGCAAACTGATTGGTCGTCCAACCACGTCGCTGGCAGACAGCGTCAAAGGCATCGTGTAAGTGTTAAAAATTAGTTAATTGTGGTGGCATCCCCGCGCATCCTCTCTGATAATGACATGATGATGCGTGGGGAGAGAATACGTGCAAGGTGTACCTGAGCAGTTTATTGATGAGAAAGACAGCGCCCGCTTTCGCCATCTGGCACAGGTGCCGGGCGTTGAGCTGTATCATGCGCACATCTCGCGTTACGCCTTTGAACCCCACACCCATGAAGCGTTTGGTATTGGCGCGATAGAAGCCGGAGCCGAACGTTTTCGCTATCGCGGCACGCAGTACGTGGCCCCCGCCCATTCCGTCGTCACCATGAATCCCGATGAGCTACATACCGGCGAAGCGGAAACCGCCGACGGCTGGCGCTATCGGATGATCTATCTTGAGCCCGATCTTCTGGAAGAAGTCACCGGGATCCGCCACTGGTGGTTTCATGACGTAACGCGTCACGATCCGCTACGCTCGCGCCAGATCTGCTCGCTGATCCATGGCCTGTGGAACACTGAGGATCCGCTGGCGCAAAAAGGGTTATTACTCGATCTGATCGACACGTTCCAGCCGCTGGCCCGCCATGCGCCGGTATTACCGGAGGGAGCGCATCGCTTTGAGCGGGTACGTGAGTATTTGCACGATAATTATATGCACCCGGTCACGCTCGACGAACTGGCGCGGGTTGCAGCGCTGAGTCCCTGGCATTTTCAGCGCCAGTTTAAATCTCATTTCCACGTCACGCCGCACCAGATGCTGATGGCGATTCGCCTGTGGCGAGCCAAAGGTTTTCTCACTCACGGAATGCCCGCCGCGGAGGTCGCTGCCGCAACCGGCCTCACCGACCAGTCGCATCTCACCCGCGCGTTTACCCATCGCTACGGTATTACACCGGTACGTTATCAGAAACAAGTCGTCCGGCGTTGAACAGCAATCTCATACAATACGGCTGCATTTTTCCTGCCTACACTCGACTTATTGTTAAGCGATGTGGATGTCAAAAATGATTAGCGGCGTGTTGTATGCCCTGCTGGCTGGGCTAATGTGGGGATTAATTTTTGTTGGGCCGCTGATCGTACCGGAATACCCGGCGGTATTGCAGTCGATGGGGCGCTATCTTGCGCTGGGGCTGATAGCGTTGCCGATTGCCTGGCTGGGGCGTGTGCGCTTGCGTCAGTTGACGCGTAAAGACTGGGTCACTGCGCTGGCGCTAACGATGATGGGTAATCTGATTTATTACGTTTGCCTGGCAAGCGCCATCCAGCGCACTGGCGCGCCGGTTTCAACGATGATTATTGGTACATTGCCGGTTGTGATCCCGGTCTTCGCTAACCTGCTCTACAGCCAGCGCGACGGCAAATTATCATGGTGGCGTCTGTCGCCTGCGCTGGTGCTGATTGGTATCGGTCTGCTGTGCGTGAATATCTCGGAGCTGAATCAAGGCTTACCCGACTTTAGCGGCTGGCGTTATGGTTCTGGAATCGCGCTGGCGCTGATCTCGGTAGTGTGTTGGGCGTGGTATGCGCTGCGTAATGCCCGCTGGCTGCGCGAGAATCCAGATAAGCACCCGATGATGTGGGCGACGGCCCAGGCACTGGTAACGTTGCCTGTTTCTCTGCTCGGTTATATTGCAGCCTGCCTGTGGCTGAACGGGCAAACGCCGGACTTTGCCCTGCCCTTCGGCCCACGTCCGGGCGTGTTTATCGGCCTGATGATAGCGATTGCGGTATTGTGTTCGTGGGTTGGCGCACTGTGCTGGAACGTCGCCAGCCAAAAATTGCCGACGGTGATCCTCGGCCCGCTGATTGTCTTCGAAACGCTGGCTGGCCTGGTGTACACCTTTATCCTGCGCCAGGAATTTCCGCCGCTGCTGACGGTAAGCGGCATTGCGCTGCTGATTGTTGGGGTGGTGATAGCCGTCAGAGCCAAACCACAGAAACCAAGCGTCGTCGTGGTTCCACAATCATAATGGCCCGGACGGCGCTGCGCTAATCCGACCTACAAGATATTATTTTGTAGGCCGGAGTAGACGTTAAACTTTAAACACCGCTACGGTCTGATTCAGTCGTGCTGCCTGCTCTTCGAGCGCGGCGGCGGCGGAAGCGGACTCCTCCACCAGCGAGGCGTTTTGCTGCGTCACGCGATCCATCTCGGCAACCGCCTGACCTACCTGATCGATACCCCGGCTCTGTTCATCAGAAGCCGAGGCTATCTCGCCCATGATGTCGGTCACACGGGTCACGGCGCTCACAATTTCCGCCATCGTTTCACCCGCTTCATGCACCAGCGCCGTACCGGCATTCACCCGATTCCCCGAGTCATCAATCAGTGCCTTAATCTCTTTCGCCGCCTGAGCTCTACGCTGTGCCAGTGTACGGACCTCGCCAGCGACCACGGCAAACCCGCGCCCCTGCTCGCCCGCACGCGCCGCTTCTACTGCCGCGTTCAGCGCCAGAATATTAGTCTGGAAGGCAATGCCGTCGATAACATTGGTAATTTGCGCGATTTTGCTGGAACTGGTGGCGATTTCATCCATCGTACGCACTACGCCATCAACCACGGTTCCGCCTTTCTGCGCCGTCTGTGAGGCATTTTTTGCCAGACTGGTCGCCTGACGCGCGTTATCCGCGTTCTGTTTCACGGTAGCGGTGAGTTGTTCCATGCTGGCAGCAGTCTCTTCCAGAGAGGCGGCCTGCTGCTCGGTACGTGAAGAGAGATCGTTACTGCCGGCGGCAATTTCACCTGCGCCGGTATAGATGGTGTCAGCCCCGTCACGTACCACGCTGACTGTGTTCGCCAGCGCCTGCTGCATGTCGCGAACGTTGACTGCCAGCAGCGCCATCTCATTGCTGCCATCGGCGTTGATGCTGTGCGTCAAATCACCCGCAGCAATGTGGCGAATATGTCCCATCACTTCGTGGAGAGGCTTGAGCAGCACTCGCTGCATCGCCAGCCAGCTGGCGATAATCACGGTGATGACAATCAGCATCACGGCAGACAGCAGCCAGATTATCTTCTGGTAATCACTCTCATTGTCCTGCACCCCGGCAGTGGCCAGCGCCGTTTGCGCGCTACGCCATTCCCGATAGACTTCCTGCATGGCCGTTTGCTTTTGCTCGGCATTCTGCTTGAACATCTCTTCCAGCTTACCTTCAGCCAGCAGCGCGTTCATTTTAGCCAGCGTCGCAGAATAGATGCCGTACTGCTCTTCCAGTCGATCGGCCAGATGTTCATCAAGCCCCGGCGTTTCCGGCAGGGCGTAGTATTTATCGTAATGCTCTTTCGATTCGGCTAACAGGCGATTTGCCGTGTTCACCAGTTCCTTCAACTGACCGCCGTTAATCTCGCTGGCCATCGTTCCCTGTAAACGCAACATGCCCCGGTTGAGCGTGACGCGAGCCTGGTTCAGGCTAATCCACGCATCGGTAAACTCGGCCACGTTCTGGCTGGAAAGCTGAGAGACGTTAAAATTTTGCTTATCGTTATTGAGCGCGCCAATAAAGACGCCCGCGGAGATGAGCTGCATCGCGCCAAGGGCGAGTAACACGGTGATAAGTAGGGTTATCACTTTGATTCGTTTAAACATCTGTAGCCTTTTATTATGCAGGTATTGTCTGAGGTCTAACTATCGGCAGCGGCGTGCGCTTATTTAATCCTGTCGCGCGGCTTTTTTCGCCGCCCCTCTCCTTTCTAATAAGATTCAGCACCTTAACGAAACAAGAAATTTTCGTGACATTCCTCACAAAACACCCCACCCCGAAAGGGTTATATCCTTCGCCATAAGTTGCATTTAAAATACATCTTATATTATTGAGAATGAGGTAACGGCAATGTCTTATCGCGATCAACCTTTAGGTGAACTGGCGCTCTCTATTCCTCGCGCTTCGGCCCTGTTTCGTAAATACGATATGGATTACTGCTGCGGCGGTAAGCAAACGCTGGCACGCGCTGCTGCGCGTAAAGAGCTGGATTTAGACTTTATTGAGGCACAGCTCGCGCAGTTGGCTGAACAGCCGCTGGAGAAAGACTGGCGTACCGTGGCACTGGCTGAAATCATCGATCATATCATCGTGCGTTATCACGACAGACACCGCGAACAACTGCCGGAACTGATTCTGCAGGCCACGAAAGTTGAACGCGTTCACGCAGATAAACCGAACGTACCACGCGGTCTGGCGAAAAACCTGACCATGCTGCATGAAGAGCTGTCCAGCCATATGATGAAAGAAGAGCAGATCCTGTTCCCGATGATCAAACAGGGCATGGGTAGCCAGGCGATGGGACCAATCAGCGTGATGGAAAGCGAACATGACGATGCCGGTGAACTGGTCGAAGTGATCAAACACATCACCCATAACGTGACGCCGCCGCCAGAAGCCTGCACCACCTGGAAAGCCATGTATAACGGCATTAACGAGATGATCGACGACTTGATGGAACACATCAGTCTGGAAAATAATGTGTTGTTCCCGCGAGCTCTCGCCGGGGAGTAAAGATATCGCCGGATAGCGCTAACGCGTATCCGGCCTACGGAATTCAGGCCCGGTAAGCATCGCGCTACCGGGCACTAAAATTAACGCATACCTGCCATACGTTTCTTACCGATAAACAACCAACCCAGACCCAGCGCGATGAACCACAGCGGCGTCACGATCAGCGCCTGGCGGGTATCATCTTCCAGCGTCAGCAGTACCAGTACGAAGACGAAGAACGCCATACATACCCAGCACATCAGCTTGCCTAGCGGCATCTTGTAGATTGATTTTTCATGCAGGTGCGGACGCTGCTTGCGGTACACCAGGTACGAGCAAAGAATGATGGTCCAGACGAACATGAACAGAATCGCCGACACGGTGGTGATCATGGTGAACGCGCCAATCACGCTCGGGTTCACGTAAAGCATCACCACGCCGCCCAGCAGACAGATACAGGAGAAGGTTAAACCTTTCGCCGGAACTGCGCGTTTAGACAGTTTGGCAAACGCTTTAGGCGCTACGCCTTCCTGTGCCAGGCCGAACAGCATACGGCTGGTAGAGAACACGCCACTATTTGCGGAAGAGGCAGCTGAAGTCAGCACCACAAAGTTGATCAGGCTCGCCGCGGCAGGCAGACCGACCAGCACAAACAGTTCAACGAATGGGCTCTTGGTTGGCACTACCGAGCTCCACGGTGTTACAGACATAATCACGATCAGCGCAAAAACGTAGAACATGATGATACGGATCGGAATCGAGTTAATGGCGCGCGGCAGAGATTTCTCCGGGTCCTTGGTTTCTGCAGCGGTCGTTCCCACCAGCTCAATCCCCACAAACGCGAACACGGCTATCTGGAAGCCAGCAAAGAAGCCGCTCAGACCTTTCGGGAACCAGCCACCGTCATTCCACAGATGCGTGAACGATGCCTGAACGCCGGTTGGCGACTGGAAGTGCGTCAGCACCATCACCAGACCAACGACAATCAGGCCGATGATGGCGACGATTTTGATCATCGCAAACCAGAACTCCATCTCACCGAACATTTTTACAGTGGCAAGGTTGAGGCTCAGCAGCAGCACGATCACCGCCAGCGAGGCGACCCAGTCTGAAAGTTCGGGGAACCAGAATTGCGCATACGCCGTAATGGCGACAACGTCTGCCATCCCGGTAACAACCCAGCAGAACCAGTAAGTCCAGCCGGTAAAATACCCGGCCCATGGCCCGAGCAGGTCAGAGGCGAAATCACTAAAAGATTTGTACTCCAGATTCGAGAGCAGCAATTCACCCATTGCACGCATCACGAAAAACAGCATAAAACCGATGATCATATACACAAAGATGATCGACGGTCCGGCGAGGCTGATGGTTTTACCAGAGCCCATAAACAGGCCGGTACCAATAGCACCACCAATGGCAATAAGTTGAATATGACGGTTTGTGAGATTGCGCCGTAGCGACTGTTCAGACGAAGCCTCTTCAGCGGCGTCGACTTTTACCTGATCTACCATGTTTTTTCTTCCTGTACCTGTCTGTGTTGTTCAGGCTCTACGGCCTTTAGTGTGTCTATGATACGACGTTCCTGATTATCAGGACTCATCGATATTAGGTAAGAATTGGCGGGATGAATACTAAGATTTAGATATAATGTTAATTTAATGTTTAAAGTGAGTGTCATATCACTCTGATAGCGCGAATCAGCTCACAAAAATACACGCTAACGAGGCATTTGCAAAATAAAATATCGACAACCACGTAACTATAGCTTTTCACGCTATTTTTTTGTTCCCCCCGGCCTCGGAGGGAACAGAAGTCACTGCTTACAGGATCTCAAGCAGCTCAACGTCGAACACCAGCGTGCTGAACGGAGGAATGGACGCGCCAGCGCCACGCTCGCCGTAAGCCAGTTCCTGAGGAATAGTCAGTTCCCATTTGGAACCTACCGGCATCAGGGTCAGCGCTTCAATCCAGCCAGGGATCACGCCGTTAACCGGGAATTCAGCCGGTTCGCCGCGTGCGACAGAGCTGTCAAACACGGTACCGTCGATCAGTTTACCGGTGTAGTGCACGCGAACGCGGTCAGTACGCGCAGGAATAGCACCTTCGCCCTGAGTCAGAACACGGAACTGCAAACCGGATTCAGTGCTGTTCACACCGTCTTTCTCACGGTTTTCTTCCAGATATTTGACGCCATCAGCCGCCATAGCCTGGAAACGCTCGCGACGAACTGCATCAGCGCGTTCGTGGATTTCACGCAGTGCGCGATGCACAACATCAACCGGCACTGCCGGGTGCTTACCTTCCAGCGCGTCAGCGATACCCGCTACCAGCGCTTCAGGCAACAGTCCTTCCAGTCCGGATTCACTCAGCTGTTGTCCTACCTGCAAACCAATGCCGTAGCTTGCTTGCGCTTCGATAGTGTCAAAAGTCGGGTTAGCCATCATATTTCCTTTCATCGGATGTAAAGTAGCGGGCAGCATATCAGCCATGCCGCATCCGGTAAAACTTTGTCTCGGGAACAGATGACAAATCGCGAGGAAACATAAACAATAGGAATACCCCGCGTTGACGTCACGAAAGCGGGTAATATGACGAACATCATAGCATTAGCCATCTATACTCTATGATCGAGGAACGAGACGCGGAGCAGGAGGAAAGCCATGCCCGGGCGCTTTGAATTAAAACCAACCCTGGCGAAAATCTGGCATGCACCGGACAATTTTCGCATTATGGATCCGCTACCGCCTATGCACCGACGCGGCATTATAATTGCTGCTATCGTGCTGGTGATAGGCTTCCTGCTGCCCTCCAGTGACACCAGCGATGCCCCTGTGGTTACGCGTACTGCCCAGCTGGATTTACAGTCACAGTCGCAGCCACCGACCGAAGCTCAACTGCAGGCACAGTTGGTCGCCCCGCAAAACGATCCGGGCCAGGTCGCTCCGCTTGCCCCAGAGCCAATCCAGGAAGGAGAACCAGACGCGCAGCCGCAGGCTCAGCAATCTCAGCCGCAGACGCAACCTTTCCAACAGGATAGTGGAATTGAGCAGCAGTGGCGCTCCTATCGCGTAGACTCGGGCAAAACGCTGGCGCAGGTATTCCGTGACCATAACCTCCCGCCAACCGATGTATACGCAATGGCGCAGGTTGAAGGTGCCGGAAAACCGCTGAGCAACCTGAAAGACGGCCAGATGGTACAAATCAGGCAGAATGCCAACGGCGTGGTAACGGGATTAACCATTGATACCGGTAATGGTCAGCAGGTACTGTTTACTCGACAACCTAACGGCAGTTTTATTCGCGCCCGTTAACCAGCACACCTGTAGACCTGATAAACACAGCGCATCAGACATCAAGGTGAAGCGTCAGCGCTTCACCTTGTTCACCCACCAGATCCCGGAACAGACCAGCACCAGCGCCAGCGCATATTTCCATTCGAGAATGTTTTCGCCGAGGAATATCGCCGACAGAACCGCCCCCGAAACCGGGATCAGGAAGTTAAACGGCGCAATCATCCCCACGCGGTTATGCTTGAGCAGAATACTCCACAACGCAAAAGCGACCGAAGAGAGTAACGTCAGGTAGCCCAGAATCGCCACTGAAGACGCGCCGTGTACGGTCAGCGTGCCACCAAAAGCGTAGCCGCCGATAACCAGCGCCAGACCGCCGACACCCAACTGATATCCTGTCATTACCGTCGGGTCTACCGTCTGAGAAATGCGTTTACCGTATAACGTGGCGGCAGAAAGAATAAAGGCCGCCATCACCACTGAACCGTCCCCTAACAGGCTGAAGTTAAAATCCAGTCCGCTGCTAAAGTTCACCACCATTACGCCGGTAAAACCCAGGATACAGCCCAGCACTTTGTTGTAGCTCAGCTTGTCGTTCTGATAGATAAAATGGGCCAGCAGCACGCTGAAGAAGGTGCCGGTCGCGTTCATGATCGACCCTTTCACCCCCGTCGTGAACGCCAGGCCAATATAGAAGAAGATGTATTGCAGCGAGGTTTGCGTCAGTCCCAACAGCGTGAGCTGACCGTACTGACGCGGGCTTAACCGGCCAATCGGTTTACGCTGCGCCACCGCCAGCAATAGCAGCAATAGCAGCAATAATCCAGCAAACAGGAAGCGATAACCGGCAAAGACAATTTTTGAAGGAATGTCATCCGTGGCAATCTGGAAGATCTCATATCCGCTTTTGATCGCCGGATAGGCGCTCCCCCACAGCAGACAGCAGAACGCTGCGCTCAGGTAGACAACATTTTTACGCGCAAACAGAGGTTGGTGCGTTGGTTCCATTCCATCACCATTTTAAAATAATGTTTTATTTTTATGATTATCCCGAAAAGGATAAAGAATAGCCAGAGCGAAAAGCGGAGGGAACAGAAAAGCAAAACGCCGACACAAGGCCGGCGCTTTTACGCGGTAATCAGAATAAAAACTTATTCTGCAACTACGTTTACAGTCAGCTTAGCAAACACTTCGCTGTGAACCTGGAAGCTCACTTCGTGCTCACCAGTGGTACGCAGAACGCCGTTCGGCAGACGAACTTCGCTCTTAGCTACTTCAACGCCAGCTGCAGTTACAGCGTCAGCGATGTCGCGAGTACCGATGGAACCGAACAGTTTACCTTCGTCGCCAGCTTTAGACGCGATGGTTACGGTTTCCAGTGCGTTGATTTTCTCAGCACGAGCTTCAGCAGCGGACAGAACGTCAGCCAGTTTAGCTTCCAGCTCAGCGCGACGCGCTTCGAAAAATTCAACGTTTTTCTTGGTAGCAGGAACAGCTTTACCCTGTGGTACCAGGAAGTTACGAGCATAGCCCGCTTTAACGTTAACCTGATCACCCAGGCTACCCAGGTTTGCTACTTTATCAAGCAGAATAACTTGCATTACCTTATCCTCTCAAAGTCGTATTAATGGACCGTGACCGATTACTGATGACGATCAGTGTACGGCAGCAGGGACAGGTAGCGAGCGCGTTTGATAGCGCGAGCCAGCTGACGCTGGTATTTTGCACGGGTACCGGTGATACGGCTTGGGACAATCTTACCGCTTTCGGTGATGTAGTTTTTCAGCGTAGCGATATCTTTATAGTCGATCTCTTGAACGCCTTCCGCGGTGAAACGGCAGAACTTGCGACGACGGAAATAACGTGCCATATGGCTAGTCTCCAGAATCTATCAATTCAATCTGCTCGGCATGCAGAACCATTTTGCTCAGGCCGTTCTTTGCCTTGTGGCAAGAGATGAACCCCTGAACGGTCACTGCGCTACCGACCGTTATACTGTGAGTAATGGCCTGGTTTTCGTGTCCGCTAATAATAACGGGCATTTGGCACCACGCCTGCCGGTGAAACCCGGCTTCCTCCTGCACAGAACGATGCTCAAGCACGAACTGGCAATGAGGAATTCCTGATGGACTGACCTTTCGAAGGGGAGCCCTGCACACGGTGCCGGACAACGCCAGACGGTTGGTCATCAGAAATTACTCTTCAGAATCCCCAGCTTCAGCATCATCTGCGGTTTCGTTAGCGAAATCATCGCGACGTTCACGACGCTCGTCTTTCGCTTTAACCATCGGAGATGCTTCGGTAACAGCGTGTTTAGTACGCATAACCATGCTGCGGATAACGGCATCGTTGAAGCGGAAGGTAGTTTCCAGCTCATCGATCACTTCCTGCGGCGCTTCAACGTTCAGCAGAACGTAGTGAGCTTTGTGCAGTTTGTTGATCGGGTAAGCCAGCTGACGGCGGCCCCAGTCTTCCAGACGGTGGATCGTGCCTTCTGCACCAGTGATGGCAGCAGTGTAGCGTTCGATCATACCCGGAACCTGTTCGCTCTGGTCAGGATGGACCATAAAAACGATTTCGTAATGACGCATCGAATTGCTCCTTACGGATTATTCAGCCTCCTGTCTGGGTCAGCCGAGGCCCGGGGAGGCAAGGAACGTGTTAAAGGTCGGCTGAAAAATTGACGCGTCATAATACTGGCGCCTGCCACTAAACTCAAGGTAATTGTACGATTATTTATCATGTCGCCATTAATACATATCCAGCAGCATTTTGACGCTGATGCAAATGGAGACAATGACAATCATGGGTCGGATAACTTTCTTGCCGCGCGTTAGTACGACCGTCGCGCCAAGACGTGCGCCGAGGGACTGCCCGGCAAACATCACCAGCCCCAGCGACCAGATCATTTTACCGCCAAAAATGAAGAACAAAATCGAGGCGATGTTGGACGCCAGGTTAATAAAATTCGAGTGAATTTGCGCCTTATCGATACTGTATCCCCACAGTAGGATATAGCTGAGGGTATAAAAGGAGCCAGCCCCGGCACCGAGAAAGCCGTCATAAAAACCAATGCATCCCCCGCCAATCAATGAGAAGAGAAACAGGGATACCTGCTGCTTTCTTTTCGGTTCGCTGAGATTTGGCGCAAAAATAAAGTAGATAGCGACCGCGATAATCAGGATCGGGAGCAGTTTCTTCAGCAGTTCCGGTTCAATGAACTGGATAAGCGTCGTTCCCATCGCAGAACCGATAAAGGCAGATAAAAACACATACTTGTGCTCCTGCACGTTGATATGCCCCCGGCGTAAAAAATAAATCCCGGAGGTCAGCGAGCTGCCCAGCGCCTGAATTTTATTGGTTGCCAGCGCATTCGCCGGGGGTAAACCAGAAATTAACAGTGCGCCAATCGAGAGAAAACCACCGCCGCCCGACACCACGTTAATAAAGCCTGCCACCAGCGCGACCATAAACATAATCACAAAGTAGCTGAAATCCATGAATGAAGTATCCATAAGTTTTTGCCTTATTATCATAAAGTTATATTAATTATCCGGCTCACTATAAACGGCGTACTCACCCGATTAAATTGACTATTTGGTAAGTGCTTATGCGCGAAAGACAGGTATTTTTCACCGCGCGGTACACACCAGCGGCCTGTTAATAAAAGAAAAGATGGTCATGCGGTAATTTTTTGAACAACTGCATCAGAAATGGTCGCTATCGACTGCGCCGGTAACGGTTAAAATTACATCAGAAGCTAATCACTCACAGGAGAGAGGCAACCAGAGACCGCAGTCGAGGAGGTACATATGCGAGCCCGTGTTTTGACCCTTCTGGCTATGCTTTTGCTTAGTGCAAATGCAACGGCAGCCATCAAAATTGACAATCATCAGGCCAGGAATATGGATGATGTGCAGAGCTTAGGCGTCATTTACATAAATCATAACTTCGCCACTGAAAGTGAAGCCACTCAGGCCCTGAATGAAGAGACCGATGCGCAAGGCGCAACCTACTACCACGTGATCCTCACCAGGGAACCCGGTAGTAACGGAAATATGCACGCCAGTGCAGATATTTACCGCTAGCACCAGAAATAACCAACGAGAACATTGCCGCAGTTTAATTTGCCCCCTTCACAGGGGGCTTTTTTTGCAACAAAGTCCCACAGCCAGATCAATAACATCCCCTGAATGATTGGGCTCCAGGACTTAGTCGTTACTTCTGTCCGTAATAGGCGTTTGGACCGTGCTTACGCATGAAATGCTTATTCATCAGATAACTGTCGATGGGGCTAAGCGCCGGATTAATGCCACGCGCAATCCATGCCATTTTTGCCACTTCCTCCATCACCACGGCGTTATGTACCGCATCGTGAGCATCCTTGCCCCAGGCAAACAGGCCATGCTGGTACACCACTACGCCAGGCGTATGCAAAGGTTCCACCTCCCCCAGCGTTTCGACAATCACCTTACCGGTATTTAGCTCATACTCGCCCTGAACTTCAGCTTCAGTTAACGCCCTGGTGCAAGGAATATCGCCAAAGAAGTAATCCGCATGCGTCGTGCCGAACGAGGGAATTGCCAGACCCGCCTGCGCCCATGCCGTCGCGTGCGTTGAGTGGGTGTGCACCACGCCGCCGAGAGAAGAATAGCGGCGATACAGCTCCAGATGGGTGACGGTATCAGAAGAAGGACGATAGCGCCCTTCCACTACGTTGCCGGCCAGATCCACAACCACCATGTCATCTACCTGCATCGTTTGGTAGTCGACGCCGCTAGGCTTAATCACCACCAGACCGCGCTCGCGGTCAATGGCGCTGACGTTCCCCCAGGTGAACGTCACCAGCCCGTAGCGCGGCAAATCCATATTGGCCTCAAAAACCTGCTGTTTAAGTTTTTGCATTACACCGCCTCCACCAGACCTGCGCTGGCCATTCGAGCCTTCACCCAGTCGCGCGCCTTCGCGACTTCACGTGCCGGGTCGTCCGACGTTTCACTCCACATCTCAATCAGGTATGGTCCGCAGTACCCACTCTGTTTGAGCGTCGCAAAACAACGTTCGAACTCAACAACCCCTTCACCAAACGGCACATTTTTGAATACACCGGGTTTGGTATCCTTCACGTGTACGGCAACGATATGACCCATCCCAGCCTGCAGCTCCATCTGCACGTCGTTATCCCACGCCGACAAATTGCCAATATCGGGATACAGCTGGAACCACGGATTGTTGAGATAGTGGGCATAACCCAGTGCCTTGCTGATCGAATTCATCAGCGGATAATCCATGATTTCCATCGCCAGCGTCACCAGCGCGCGGCTCGCCATCTCCACGCTCTCTTTCAGCCCATCGCGAAACCGACGACGCGTTTCGTTATTGGCCTGCTGGTAATAGACGTCGTAACCCGCCAGTTGAATAACGCGAATACCGATATCCTGCGCAAACTGAATGGCTTTACGCATGATCTCCAGCCCCTGTTCGCGCACCGCATCATCTTCACTGCCAAGCGGGAAACGACGATGAGCGCTCAGGCACATGGACGGTACGCGTATCCCTGTCTCAGCGATAGCGGCCACCAGCGCCAGTCGCTGCTCGCGGCGCCAGTCAAGACGCGCCAGGCGATCGTCGGTTTCATCAACCGATATTTCGACAAAATCAAAGCCCAGTTCCTTCGCCAGCTGCAAGCGTTCCAGCCAGCACTCCCCGCCGGGGAGCGCTTTTTCATAGATACCGAGCGGGACCTGTTTCGACAACATAGTCGCTCCTTATCCCCACAGTTGGGCGATGGAACGTTTGAACTGACGCGCAGCGTCTACCGGAGAGGCGGCATCGCGAATACTACGTCCGGCAATAAAGACGTGGATAGGGATCCCCTGGAACAGCGGCAGATCCTCCAGCGCCAGGCCACCGGTGACGGTGACCTTAAAGCCCATATAAGAAAGGCGTTTGATGGCGCTAATATCTGCCTCTCCCCATGCCACACCCGCCGCCTGCGCGTCACGGCTGCGGTGATATACCACTTGCCCAATGCCCGCGTCACGCCACTCCTGCGCCTGCTCCCAGGTCCAGTAACCAGTCAGTTCAATCTGCACGTCGCCATTAAATTCTTTCGCCACCTCCAGCGCCCCCTGGTGGTGTTGATATCCGCGCAGCAGATGACGGTAACCCAGTCAGCATTGGCTTCGAAACACATGCGCGAGAGGATTTTACCCGCGTCGGCGATTTTGGCATCCGCCAGCACAATTTTATGCGGATAAAGCGCCTTCAGATCGCGTACGGCGCGCACCCCCTCAGCCACGCAAAGAATCGTCCCCACCTCAATGATATCGACCTCTTCGGCAATCAGACGCGTCGTTTCATAGGCGGAAGACATTGATTGGTTATCCAGCGCAACCTGCAACATAGGTAATGACATTTTGGTATCCTTTTAAACAGCCGCCGCAGTGGCGTTATCAATTAAATCCAGCACTTCCTGCGCGGTACGGCAGGCACGTAAACGGTCGAAATTGGCTTCGTCGTCAAAGAGATTCACGATCTGCATGATGCCGACTTCCTGATGTGTGTTGGCGTCTACTGCCGCCATGGTGATCAGGATGTCGACCGGGTCGTTATCTTCGTGGTTAAACACCAGCGGTGTTTTCAGCGTCACCAGCGCAAAACCGGTTTTCTTGACCCCTTCCTCCGGACGGCCGTGCGGCATTGCCAGGCCGGGCGCAATCACAAAATACGGGCCGAACTGTTCGACTCCGTCGAGGATGGCCTGGTAGTAGCGTGGTTCAACCACATCAGCCTTAACCAGCAGATCCACGCTCAGCTTTACCGCTTCCTGCCAGGAACTGGCCTCGGCCTGTAAAAGGATGGTGTTATTGTCTGCCAGCGAATCACGTAATTTCATAGGCCGCCTCCTTACTTCACGTCCTGAGGGAAATGCGCGTTGATCACTTCCAGCAGTTTTGGTCCAAAATCGGCGGGAGACAGCATGTTGCGTACGCCAACAACATATTTATTGCCCGATACGGTAATCTCACCGGCGATATGGGTAGAAGCGATGATGATATCCGCGCCGCTCAGTTCACTTTTGTATTCGCCTACTGCGCAACTGTTTACCGTATGGTCAATATTTGACTGGGTTAAAAACTGATCCACCTTCATCTTCATGATCATGGAACTCCCCTGCCCATTGCCACATACAGCCAAAATACGTACGGTCATAATCGGAACTCCTTATTAAGCAGAGTGTTCTGCCAGTTGTTTTTCTGCGTCTTCCTCAGCGCGCAAGGTGCGTCCTGCGAAAAACATATAAGCCAGTGCAATCAGAATAATGACGGCCATAAACACGATGCCGATGGAGGCAAAGCCCTGCATCATCGGCGGCGCCAGAATTGACCAGTCCGCCATGCCCATCCAGGCGCTCATCCCGGTGAGCTTCACCGCCCAGACGCAGCCGAAGATTTCGATCATCCCCATCACCAGGCAAATCTTGAGTGCCGCACGCCAGCCGCCAAAGTGGTTAGCAAACACGCCGATAGTCGCGTTCGAGAAGAACATCGGAATAAAGCCAGGGATAATCAGAATAGAAGAGCCGCAACCCACCAGGATGCCCACCGCAATCAGTTGGCCGATGGTGCCCCACATAAAGCCCCAGACCACCGCGTTGGGCGCAAAGCTATAAATCGCCGCGCAGTCGATAGCCAGCACTGCACCCGGGATCAGACGTTGAGAGATACCGTTGAACGCTTCTGAAAGCTCAGCAACGAACATACGTACGCCCTGAGTGATGATGAAAATAGCGACGGCAAACGAAAAACCGGTCTGCAGAATATAGACCGTCCAGTGGGTTTTACCCGCCATCGCCTGAACCACATCAATGCCGAAAGAGAGCAGGATCGCGCCGAAGAAGAGGGTCATAACAATCGCGGTAGAAACGATGTTGTCATGGAAGATATTCAGCCAGCCCGGCAGCTTCAGATCTTCAACACTCTCCTCTTTCTTACCCAGATAAGGCGCGACTTTGTAGGCAATCCATGAAGCGAACTGCTGCTGGTGACCGATGGAGAAACCGCAGCCGTCGGTCACTTCCTGCGTCGGCTTGTACATCATATTGGAAGTAATGCCCCAGTAGAGGGACACCAGCACCGCGGTGCAGATGATGGTGGTCCACATCGGGTAACCAAAGATGTAGAGAGAGACGGCAATCAGGCCCGCCTGCTGGAACATAATGTGGCCGGTCAGCATGATGGTGCGAATGCCGGTAATACGCCGTAGCAGTACGTAACAAATATTCATCGCCAGCGCCAACAGCACAGCATAACCCACCCAACTATAGGCATCGCCCATACGTTCGATGGTTGCCATCATGGAGGCATAGGTATCGGAAATCGCACCATTGATACCGTAAACTTCGGACATCTTCGCCACCACCGGTTTAAACGTGCTGGTCAGAATGCCCGATCCCGCTTGCAACAACATAAAACCGATAATCGTTTTGATCGTGCCTTTGATAATAACGCTGACGCTTTTACGCAGCAGGATGTAACCAAGACAGGTCACAATACCCAACAGCAAGGGCGCGTTGGTCATAACCTGATTAAAAAAGACGGTAAAGATGTTGTAGAGGATCTCCATAACGATCTCCAGTAGACGAAGTTGCTGAACATTCATTACAGATGCCCAGGATGTTGTGCCCTCACTCTAATTTTCAAAAGTAATCACAACAAGATTGAATTTGATTAAATGTGATGCAGTACGCAAATAATTCACACACTTGCAGAGCGGCTTTACTTCTAATTCATCGTTTCCAAAATAAAACCTATTAAAACAATAAAATACAAAACAAACACTCATGCAAACCATCCTGTCACGCTGTGATTTGATCACATTTCCCCGTTGAACAGGTAAAATCAACGCATTGCCTTCTTGAAAAAATGATGTCAATATCAATCAAAATAAATCACAAATTGACTTAATCTGAATAGACATGAAGGTAAATGCGATGAGTAAAGTAAAAAGCATCACGCGTGAATCATGGATCCTGAGCACATTCCCGGAGTGGGGAAGTTGGCTGAATGAAGAGATCGAACAGGAGCAGGTCGCCCCGGGCACATTCGCTATGTGGTGGCTTGGCTGTACCGGCATCTGGCTGAAGTCGGAAGGCGGGACGAACATCTGCGTCGATTTCTGGTGCGGAACGGGTAAACAGAGTCACGGTAACCCGCTAATGAAAACCGGCCACCAGATGCAGCGCATGGCTGGGGTGAAGAAACTGCAGCCAAACCTGCGCACCACGCCGTTTGTTCTTGATCCGTTTGCAATTCGACAGATCGATGCGGTGCTGGCGACACACGATCATAACGATCACATCGACGTGAATGTCGCGGCCGCCGTCATGCAAAACTGCGCTGATGACGTGCCATTTATCGGGCCGCAAACCTGTGTGGATCTGTGGATCGGTTGGGGTGTGCCAAAAGAGCGCTGCATCGTGGTAAAACCAGGCGATGTGGTGAAAGTGAAAGATATTGAAATTCATGCGCTTGACGCGTTTGATCGTACGGCATTAATCACGCTACCTGCCGATCAAAAAGCGGCAGGTGTGCTGCCGGATGGTATGGATGCCCGTGCGGTAAACTACCTGTTCAAAACACCGGGCGGTACGCTGTACCACAGCGGAGACTCGCACTACTCTAACTACTACGCAAAGCATGGCAACGAGCACCAGATCGACGTTGCGCTCGGCTCCTATGGTGAGAATCCGCGCGGGATTACGGACAAAATGACCAGCTCCGACATGCTGCGCATGGCGGAAGCGTTGAATACGAAAGTGGTGATCCCTTTCCATCATGACATCTGGTCAAACTTCCAGGCCGACCCTCAGGAGATCCGCGTACTGTGGGAGATGAAAAAAGATCGACTGAAGTATGGCTTTAAGCCGTTTATCTGGCAGGTGGGCGGTAAGTTCACCTGGCCGCTGGACAAAGACAACTTTGAATATCACTATCCGCGCGGCTTTGATGACTGCTTCACGATTGAACCGGATCTGCCGTTTAAATCCTTCTTGTGACCCCTACAAAATGCCGGGCTATTCCGGCATTTTTTCCCATTTACTTTAGTATTTCCAGGCTATTTCAAATATCATCTTTTCAAATCAATTTGTATCGGAATAGCTCATGACTGAAGCACAAAGACATCAAATATTGCTGGATATGCTGGCGCAGTTGGGCTTTGTTACCGTTGAGAACGTGATTGAGCGTCTGGGGATTTCACCAGCCACAGCACGCCGGGACATCAATAAACTCGACGAAAGCGGCAAACTCAAGAAAGTCCGCAATGGCGCAGAAGCCATCACCCAGCAACGTCCGCGCTGGACACCTATGAATCTGCATCAGGCGCAGAACCACGATGAAAAAGTTCGCATTGCCAAGGCCGCATCCCAGCTTGTAAATGCGGGTGAAAGCGTGGTGATCAACTGCGGATCAACCGCCTTCCTGCTTGGTCGTGAAATGTGCGGCAAGCCAGTGCAGATCATCACCAATTATCTGCCGCTGGCGAACTATCTGATCGACCAGGAGCATGACAGCGTGATCATCATGGGAGGGCAATACAACAAAAGCCAGTCCATCACGCTTAGTCCGCAAGGCAGCGAAAATAGCCTGTATGCCGGACACTGGATGTTTACCAGCGGTAAAGGGTTGACCGCGGACGGACTGTATAAAACCGATATGCTAACCGCGATGGCTGAGCAGAAGATGCTTAACGTAGTGGGTAAACTGGTGGTGCTGGTCGATAGCAGTAAGGTCGGTGAACGCGCGGGGATGCTGTTCAGTCGCGCCGATCAAATCGATATGCTCATTACCGGCAAAAACGCTAACCCTGAGATTCTGCAACAACTTGAAGCTCAGGGCGTAAGCATCATGCGCGTTTAAAGGTGCTGGCGAAAAAACGTTACCGTCGCAGCCAGCGCCTCTGGCGTGATGCGGTGGCGCACGCCCGCTTCCCACAGGCAGGTTAAATTGTTATCCAGCCCTGCCTGAATCAGCGCCTGCTGTAAGCGGAAGGTTTCAACCGCGGGCACCACATCGTCCTCCTGTCCATGCCACAACAGCAACGGTCGGTCGGCCAGGCGTTGTAGTTGATGCGTAACGTCCCATTCGGCGAGCGGTGCGATAACGGCATCGAACTCTGCCTGCTGCTCTGGCGTCTGGACCCGTAAAGGGGGAAAAAGCGTTTGTGCAAGACGGGTAAAATAGCCCGAACCCATCAGGCTGGCTACACATTTAACCTCGGGATGGCGGGCCATAATGCCCAACGCCGTCATGCCTCCCATCGACGCCCCCGCAACAGCAAGTCTTTCATCTGATAGCCAATTTTCCGCCACCAGCGCCGCACGTAACGTCGTAAACTCCTGCATGTTTTGCTGCAATATATGCCAGAAGCGGAACATTCGCTCCTGAGCATCACCGTTGAAGCGGGCACCATGGTCAGGCGCATCGGGCATGACAACCCGGAATCCGGCCTGAGCCAGAGCAACGGCAAAATAGCTATAAACCAGACTTGAAGATGTAAACCCGTGATAGAAAATAATGCAAGGGAGTGAACACTCGCGTTTACCAGCCGGAACGGCGTGCAGGACAGGGATACCAGCCAACTGTCGTGTTTCAATTTCAATCATTTGTCGCCTCTTTTTTTCTGGTATGCCATGCAGCAATACTTAACGCAAGCGAATGTGTTCGGCAATGATTCATAATGTTGAGAACTGGGTTACGCTTTCGCAACATTTTCATTCGAAAATCGCGTGAGAGATAACACTTCGGGAGCATTCCCCTAAAGGGAAATTGATAAGGCACTACACTATGGCTATCAGGAAACGAGATAGAGTTATGCGTCGGTTTGCCTCTTTATTGCTGGTGATGCTTTTAAGCGCCTGTAGCGTGCTACAGGGAACGCCGCAACCCGCACCGCCCGTTGCCGACCACCCGCAGGAGATCCGCCGTGACCAGAGTAATGGGTTACAGCGAATAGGAACGGTCAGCGCGCTGGTAAGAGGCTCTCCGGATGATGCGCTGGCAGAGATCCGTGACAAAGCCGTCGCGGCTAAAGCTGATTACTACGTGGTTTTATTAGTGGATGAAACCATCGTGACAGGCCAATGGTATTCACAGGCTATTTTGTATCGTAAATAACATTGGGTTGGAATTTAGTCAGCTTTACATTGCTTTGCGCCGCTATGCGTTTACCTGTGCACAATAAACCAACAGCAGGAAGCTTGAGGTTTATTATCGCGATGGAATGCCCTGCCGTGTGTAGGGGTACGAATAATGGAGCTGACGATGAAACAATCACTTGCCTTATCCTCACTGCTGCTTTCTGCCGGACTGGTAGGTACTACGGCGCAGTCTGCCGAGTTCGCCAGTGCTGACTGCGTTACAGGCCTGAACGAAATTGGCCTGATATCTGTCAGTAACATTGCAGGGAATCCGCAGGATGTAGAACGAGTAATCGCGTTAAAAGCGGATGAACAGGGTGCCTCATGGTATCGGATCATTCAGATGTACGAAGACCAGCAGCCCGACAACTGGCGCGTACAGGCCATACTCTATGCTTAACAGATTGCCGGATGGCGTAAACTTATCCGGCCTACATTGAATGTAGGCATGATAAGGCGCGCCAGCGTCGCCATCAGGTATATTATTACCGTAATCCCCCCGTTGCCCGCAGGAGCAAGTCGTTCAGCACCTGCTCGGACAATCGTAGTCCACCACGCGTATCGAGCATCATTTGACACCAGGCCTGCGCCACTGGCGGAGAGGCATAGCGCAACATCTGCGCCCCGCAACCGAGCAGGAAAAGCTGCTGTGTAATCTCCCGTCCCAACTCCTCGCTCGGTTTACGTAAACGCTGCTGTAGTTGACGTACCCTTCGATCGTAATGCCGGTCTTGCCCTTTTACCTCAGCAAAGGCTTCGCTGAGCATATCGTATATGCCGGGTTGTTTTGTCAGCACCCGCAATACATCGAGGCACATAATGTTGCCAGAGCCCTCCCAGATACTGTTTACCGGCATCTCACGATACAGGCGCGGCAATTCACTCTCCTCGCAGTAGCCAATCCCGCCGAGCACTTCCATCGCCTCTGCAACAAACGGCATACCGGCTTTGCAAACAGAGAATTTCGCTGCTGGCGTGAACAACCTGGCCCACAGAGATTCTTTGGCATCAGCGCGACGGTCCCAGGCCCGTGCCAGTCGGAACAGTAACGCAGTCTGACCTTCCAGTTGGAGCGCCATCCGACCTAATACCTGGCGCATCATCGGTTGTTCGATCAATGGTTTGCCAAAAACCTGTCGCTGGTGCGCATGGTAAATCGCGACAGAAAAAGCACGTCGCATCATGCCATGACTGCCGAGCGCACAGTCAAAACGCGTCATCCCGCCCATTTTCAGGATATGACGTATACCTTCCCCTTCTTCACCCAATAGCCAGCCAATCGCATCGTGGAATTCAACCTCGCAGCTGGCGTTGGAGCGATTGCCTAACTTATCTTTCAGCCGCTCCAGACGGATAGCATTACGCTGCCCGTCGGGTAAAAATCGCGGTACAAAAAAGCAGGATAAGCCTCCCTTTGCCTGGGCCAGTACCAAATGGGCATCGCTTTGCGGCACGGAGAAAAACCACTTATGTCCCACCAGCCGATACGAGCCGTCTGTAAGACGTTCTGCCTGAGTGGTATTGCTTAGCACATCTGACCCCCCCTGCTTCTCGGTCATTCCCATGCCGATCAATAACCCACGCTTTTGCCCTCCGGGCAGTAAATGCGAGTCATAACGGTCGCTTAGCAGCGGCGTAAACCAGTCGTGAAAGGGTGCAGGTAACATCTGAAGTAACAACGGCGTGGCGGCAAAAGTCATGGTAACCGGACACAACGTGCCCGCTTCCACCTGCGCATGCAGCATGAAACGGGCCGCCCGGGCAACAAATGTTCCCTGCCTCGCGTCTTCTTCCCAGGCCAGATTATGTACGCGATTGGCGCACAATCCCTGCATCAGTAAATGCCAGGCAGGATGAAAACGCACATCATCCAGCCGCTGACCCTGCGAGTCGTAGCGCAACAACTCGGGTGGAAAAGCATTGGCCAGACGGCCAAGCTCGAGCGACTCGGCAGTCCCTAGCTGCTGACCAATACTGGCGAGAAGATCGCTGTCCCAACCAGCGCCTTCACGGATAACCGCTTCACACAGCGCGCCATCGGACAGATATAAGTTGCTGTTATTGAGCGGTACAGGTTGGTTAAAAACGGTATGCGTTTGCCAGTGCATTGTGTCTCCCTCCGTCAATGGCCGTCACCTTAAGTATGGTCAGGCAGAGGGGAGCACGCATGGGACAACGGTCACAAAAAAGCCATCCCGAAGGATGGCTTGAGAGAAGAGAGAAATGAGGGAGATAGTTTAGCCGCGCTGGCGTACCGCCTCAAACAGGCAGATGCCCGTCGCAACTGAAACGTTCAGCGACGAAACGCTCCCAGCCATCGGGATGCTGATCAGTTCGTCACAGTGTTCGCGGGTCAAACGACGCATACCTTCACCCTCTGCGCCCATCACCAGCGCCAGACGTCCGGTCATTTTGCTCTGGTAGAGAGTATGATCAGCTTCACCTGCGGTTCCGACGATCCAGATATTCTCTTCCTGCAGCATACGCATAGTGCGCGCCAGGTTGGTCACACGGATCAGCGGTACGCTTTCTGCCGCGCCGCAGGCCACTTTTTTCGCCGTTGCATTCAACTGCGCAGAACGATCCTTCGGTACGATAACAGCATGGACGCCAGCAGCATCGGCGCTACGCAGGCATGCCCCCAGGTTATGCGGATCGGTAACACCATCGAGGATCAAAAAGAACGGCTGATCGAGCGTAGCAATCAGATCCGGCAGATCGTTTTCCTGATACTGACGACCCGGCTTCACGCGAGCAATAATTCCCTGATGTACCGCACCCTCGCTTTTCTCATCCAGGAACTGGCGGTTAGCCAGTTGAATGACAACACCCTGTGCTTCCAGTGCGTGGATCAGCGGCAGCAGGCGTTTATCTTCACGACCTTTGAGAATAAAGACGTCCTGGAAGCGCTCAGGCGCACGTTCCAGCAGAGCCTGCACCGCATGGATGCCGTAAATCATTTCACTCATGAATGTACTCGTTAATAGTTTATGCGTAACGCGGGCAACGCGAGGTTGCCCGACTTACTGTTTATGGCTGTTATTGCGCGACTTTCTTTTTCGTCGCGCGTTTAGCTTTGGTGGCGGCAGCGATTTTAAGCGTTTTTGCCGATGGCTTTTTCGCTTTTTTATCGCCTTTCTTCTCAGCCGTTTTTTTATCCGCCTGAGGTTTGGCTCTGCCTTTCTTCTCGCCGCGGAAAGCGCTATCCGGCTCGAAATTTACTTTTTTGCCCATCTGACGACGCTTACCGGTATTTTTACCCGCATCGCCTTTTTTCGCTTTTTCACGCGCGGTTTTACCTTCATTGCGCGGTGCACGTTCGCTGGAGATCAAACTGAAGTCGATTTTACGCTCGTCCATGTTGACCGCTTCCACGCGAACTTCCACGCGATCGCCCAGGCGATACATTTGACCGCTGGATTCCCCCGTCAGACGCTGCCCAACCTGGTCAAAACGATAGTAGTCGTTATCCAGGGAGGAGACATGCACCAGACCGTCGATAAACAGCTCATCAAGACGGACGAAGAAACCAAACCCGGTCACGCTGGCGATCACGCCTTTGAAGACATTACCTACCTGATCCAGCATAAAGTCGCACTTCAGCCAGTCAGAGACGTCGCGTGTGGCTTCGTCAGCACGGCGCTCGGCCATCGAACAGTGTTGACCCAGCTGCAGCATCTCTTCCATCGAATAATGGTAGCCCCCCGTTTCCGTGGTGTTGCCTTTATGGCCCTGCTCCTGCGCCAGCAGATACTTAATCGCCCGGTGCAAGGAGAGATCCGGGTAACGACGGATCGGCGAGGTGAAGTGTGCATAAGATTGCAACGCAAGGCCAAAGTGACCGCGGTTTTCCGGATCGTAAATCGCCTGCTTCATTGAACGCAGCAGCATAGTTTGCAGCATTTCTGCGTCAGGACGGTCAGCAATCGA
The DNA here is from genome assembly GCF_030334745.1 of Citrobacter sp. Cb080. Lineage (NCBI taxonomy): Bacteria > Pseudomonadati > Pseudomonadota > Gammaproteobacteria > Enterobacterales > Enterobacteriaceae > Citrobacter > Citrobacter sp. Cb080. Next base: position 141,675 of record NZ_JAOWDG010000085.1, read on the forward strand.
CTCCAGCAGTTCGGCGTAATCACGCGGCTCGGGTTTATTACCGCCGGGCAGCTCCAGCCCCAGCTCCGCCAACACCGAACGGAACGAATTAATCGCTTCGGTCGTCGGCTTATCGTGAATGCGGAACAGTGCCGGCTCTTTGGCTTTCTCAACGAATCGCGCCGCTGAGATGTTCGCCATGATCATGCACTCTTCAATCAGTTTGTGCGCGTCATTACGCTGCGTCTGCTCAATACGCTCAATACGGCGTTCAGCATTGAAGATAAACTTCGCTTCTTCACTTTCAAACGAGATACCGCCACGCTCTTCACGCGCTTTATCCAGCACTTTGTAGAGGTTATGCAGCTCTTCAATGTGTTTAACCAACGGCGCGTACTGCTCACGCAGTTCCTGATCGCCCTGCAGCATGTGCCAGACCTTGGTGTAGGTCAGACGCGCATGGGAGCTCATAACCGCTTCGTAGAATTTAAAGCCTGTTAAGCGGCCTTTCGACGAAATGGTCATTTCACAGACCATACACAGCCTGTCCACCTGCGGGTTGAGCGAACACAATCCGTTAGACAGCACTTCCGGTAGCATCGGAACAACCTGCGATGGGAAGTAGACGGATGTGCCACGGCTGCGCGCTTCCTGGTCCAGCGGAGTCGGCGGGCGAACGTAATAGCTTACGTCAGCAATCGCCACCCATAAACGCCAGCCGCCGCCGCGCTTCTTCTCGCAGTAAACCGCATCGTCGAAGTCACGCGCATCTTCGCCATCGATAGTGACCAGCGGCAGGGAGCGCAGATCGACACGTCCGGCTTTCGCTTCTTCCGGCACTTCTTCTTTCAGTCCGGCGACCTGTTTTTCGACCGCCTGAGGCCAGATATACGGGATTTCATGAGTACGCAGAGCCATATCAACGGCCATGCTGGTTCCCATGTTGTCGCCCAGGACTTCAACAATTTTACCCACCGCTTTAGTGCGACGCGTCGGACGCTGGGTCAGCTCAACCACGACCACAAAACCCATACGAGCACCCATCACCTCTTCCGGCGGGATCAGGATATCAAAGCTCAGGCGGCTGTCGTCAGGGACGACAAACCCAACGCCAGCGTCGGTGAAGTAGCGACCGACAATCTGGCTGGTTTTCGGTACCAGTACGCGCACAATACGCGCTTCGCGACGACCTTTACGGTCCGCTCCCAGCGGCTGTGCCAACACCTGATCGCCATGAATGCAGGTTTTCATCTGCTCGCTGGACAGGTACAGGTCATCTTTGCGGCCTTCAACGCGCAGAAAGCCGTAGCCATCACGGTGGCCAATAACGGTACCTTTCAGCAGGTCAAGACGCTCCGGCAGCGCATAGCACTGACGACGAGTGAAGACCAGTTGCCCGTCACGCTCCATGGCGCGCAGGCGGCGACGCAGCGCTTCTTGCTGCTCTTCACCTTCAATGTTGAGTTCAGCGGCCAGCTCATCGCGGTTGGCCGGTTTTTCACGTTTAGTTAAATGTTCGAGGATAAATTCCCGGCTCGGGATAGGATTCGCGTATTTTTCTGCTTCGCGTTCCTGGAAAGGATCTTGTGACATCGAGGTTCCTCCATTGTCAGCTCTGATGAAGATTTTCGTCACTCCACCAGCAATAATTTATAAAGCGGTTGATTCTCTTCAACCAAATCAGCAAGTGTGTAGTTGTCCAGTTCCGTGAGAAAACTTTGCACTGCCTTAGAAAGCGCCTGTTTAAGTCGACAGGCTGGGGTAATGTGGCAAAACTCGCTGCTACAATTGACCAACGATAGTGGTTCCAGCTCGCGAACCACATCACCAATACCAATATCCTTAGCTGGTTTACCCAGGCGGATACCGCCATTTTTTCCTCGAATAGCAGTAACGAAGCCCGCACGGCTAAGTTGATTGATTATTTTGACCATATGATTACGGGACACGCCGTAGACTTCTGTCACCTCAGAAATACTGGTCATACGTCCTTCGGGAAGTGACGCCATGTAGATTAGCGCACGTAATCCGTAATCGGTGAAACTTGTTAACTGCACATCAACCTCAGGAAAAGGGACAAAACGGATAAACCTGGTGGTATTAATTACATTGATGATAAACCAGCCACCAGCCAGGTCGCTAATTTATTTCAGTTCAGGAAGGAAAAAAGCGAGGAACTTACGTGATTTTAAGCCGGATTATGATGCAAAGCGCCTCATCCGGCCTAAGATAGTGCAAGCGCAGCGCCATTCGACGCCACGCTATAACCAGAATTATGCGTCGAACGGGTCGCGCAGGATCATGGTTTCAGTACGGTCTGGGCCAGTTGAGATAATATCAATCGGCACACCGGTCAGTTCTTCAATACGCTTGATGTAGTTCAGTGCTGCCTGCGGCAGACCGCTACGTTCCTTCACACCGAAGGTGGATTCAGACCAGCCCGGCATGGTTTCGTAGATCGGCTCGATACCTTTCCAGTCGTCTGCAGCCAGCGGGGTAGTCGTTACTTCACGGCCATCCGGCATACGGTAAGCGACACAGATTTTCACCTCTTTCAAACCGTCCAGTACGTCCAGTTTGGTCAGGCAGAAGCCAGACAGGGAGTTAATCTGTACTGCACGGCGTACCGCAACGGAGTCCAGCCAACCGGTGCGACGACGACGACCGGTGGTCGCGCCATACTCGTTACCTTGTTTGCACAGGAACTCGCCAACGTCATCAAACAGCTCGGTCGGGAACGGACCCGCGCCTACACGTGTAGAGTAAGCTTTGATGATACCCAGAACGTAATCCACATAACGTGGACCCAGGCCGGAGCCGGTCGCCACGCCACCTGCGGTGGTGTTGGAAGACGTTACGTACGGATAGGTACCGTGGTCGATATCCAGCAGGGTACCCTGTGCGCCTTCGAACATGACGAAATCGCCACGCTTACGCGCCTGGTCCAGCAGATCGGAAACATCAACAACCATAGAGGTCAGGATGTCGGCAATCGCCATCACATCATCCAGCACTTTCTGGTAGTCAACTGCTTCAACTTTATAGAAATTCACCAGCTGGAAGTTGTGATATTCCATCACTTCTTTCAGTTTTTCAGCGAAGGTTGCTTTATCAAACAGATCGCCAACGCGCAGACCGCGACGAGCTACTTTGTCTTCATAAGCCGGACCGATGCCACGACCGGTAGTACCGATCGCTTTCTCGCCACGCGCTTTCTCACGAGCATTATCCAACGCAACGTGATAATCAAGGATCAGCGGACAAGCTTCAGACAACAGCAGGCGCTCGCGAACCGGGATGCCACGATCTTCCAGTCCTTTCATTTCTTTCATCAGCGCGGACGGAGACAGTACAACACCGTTACCGATGATGCTGATGACATTCTCGCGAAGAATACCTGATGGAATAAGATGGAGGACGGTTTTTTCACCGTTGATTACGAGAGTATGGCCTGCGTTGTGACCACCCTGGTAGCGCACAACATATTTAGCCCGTTCAGTCAGAAGATCGACGATCTTCCCTTTACCTTCGTCACCCCATTGGGTGCCCAGTACGACGACGTTGTTACCCATTTTTCAAAATCACCGTTTGCTTAAAAATGGATTCTACCACCGCTTTTTCAGATATACAGCACTTTTTGCATGCGAAAATCCGCAAAATAGGCTACTTATTGATCAGCCAATCGTTTTCCTCAACATGTAGTAGACCACAACGCCCGCAACCACAAGACCTCCACCAAAACGACGCAAAGTATTTTCGGGAAGTTGCGCCATTGCGGAAATCATTTTCTTCCACGCGCGGGGATAAAGCATAGGGCCCAGGCCTTCCAGCACCAAAACCAGCGCGAGCGCCAGCAAAATTGTTGAATTCATCCATCGTCCTTTTATAAAAAGAAAACCACCGCATCCCTGGGGATGCCGGTGGTTTTGCTGGTTTAAAACCGCTGGAACTTTATTAGCGTGTCGTAGTGCTCGGTGTCTTCATGTAGCGGAAGAAATCGCTGTCCGGGCTCATGACCATCACGTCCTGGTTGCCTTCGAAGCTCTTCTCGTAAGCACGCAGGCTACGGATGAAGGCGTAGAAGTCAGGATCCTGGCTGAACGCATCGGCAAACAGTTTAGCGGCTTCTGCATCGCCTTCACCGCGCATGATGCGGCCTTGACGCTCAGATTCTGCCAGCGTTTTAGTCACTTCATAATCCGCCGTGGCACGCAGTTTTTCCGCTTCTTCCTGACCTTGTGAACGATGGCGACGCGCTACCGCTTCACGCTCAGCGCGCATACGGTTGTAGATAGCCTCAGACACTTCAGCAGGCAGGTTGATTTGCTTGATACGCACGTCAACCACTTCGATGCCCAATGCCGCCATACTGTTCGGGTTGATGACCGGTACTTTACCGTTTGTTTCAGCCTGAACACGCTCAGCCGCTTCGGCAATCGCGCTATCTGCCGCTGGTGTCGCGACTTCATCTTCCGTGCCAGCAGAACCGGAGTTTAGCGCATCACGAACTTCCAGCGTCAGACGACCGCGGGAATCGGTAACGATGTCTTTCACGTCCAGACGACCAATTTCAGAACGCAGACGGTCAGAGAACTTACGTTTCAGCAGGACTTCTGCCTGAGAAACATCGCCACCGCCCGTTGCCAGGTAGTAACGGCTAAAGTCACTGATGCGCCACTTAATGTAGGAGTCAACGATCAGGTCTTTCTTCTCTTTGGTAACAAAGCGATCGGCCTGGTTGTCCATGGTCTGAATACGCGCATCCAGCATCTTCACAGATTCAATAAACGGAATCTTGAAGTGCAGGCCTGGTGCAACAACCAGCGGCTTGTTTTCATCGTCACGCAGAACTTTACCAAAGCGCAGAGTAATCCCGCGCTCGCCTTCTTTGACCACAAAGACAGACATGAACAGAACTACCAGAACGATGATGATAATCGCAATAACTGACTTACGCATCGTTATTCCCCCTGACGCTGGTAGTCGTTACGCTGCGCGTTCGCGCGGCGTTGGTCCATAATATCGCCCTGACTGGTGGACGAGGTATTGCTTGCTCCAGTGCCGGACGTCGTTGCTGGCGGCAGACGCAGCAGGTTTGAACTGCTGTCACTCTTTGCTGCTGGCGCACTACCGCCTTTCAGCATTTGATCCAGCGGCAGAACCATCAGATTGCTGCCCTTATCGTTAACCAGGACTTTGCGGGTATTGCTCAGCACTTTTTCCATGGTTTCGATATACAGACGCTCGCGAGTAATTTGCGGTGCGGCTTTATATTCCGGCAGAATTTTTGCGAAACGAGCCACTTCACCCTGTGCTTCCAGGATGGTTCGCGTTTTGTAAGCACGCGCTTCTTCCAGAATACGCTGCGCCTGACCGTTAGCACGTGGCTGAACTTCGTTGGTGTACGCTTCTGCTTCACGGATGTACTGCTGCTCGTTTTCACGTGCTGCAATGGCATCGTCAAACGCGGCTTTTACTTCTTCCGGCGGACGTGCTGCCTGGAAGTTGACGTCCAGCAGGGTGATACCCATGTTGTACGGACGGATCGTTTCTTCCAGTTCACGCTGGGTATCGCTACGAATAACGGTACGCCCTTCGGTCAGGATACGGTCCATGGTGTATTTACCGATAACCCCACGCAGGGCGCTGTCGGTTGCCTGACGCAGACTGTCATCCGCGCTGGTTACGCTAAACAGGTAACGCTGCGGATCGGTCACGCGGTACTGCACGTTCATTTCAACGCGTACGACGTTTTCGTCAGAGGTCAGCATCACGCCGGATGCGGCAAGTTCACGCACGGCTTCCACGTTGACCGGGGTCACTTCGTCGACAAAGGTCGGTTTCCAGTTCAGACCCGGTTCAACCAAATGGCTGAATTTACCGAAGCGTGTCACCACGCCGCGTTCCGCTTCTTTAATGGTGTAGAAACCGCTGGCCGCCCAGATAATGACGATAGCTGCCGCTGCGATAGTAAAGACTCGACCACCCAATTGCGGACGCGGGCCTTGCGATGAGCTACCGCCGCCAGAACCAGCACCTTTACCGCCACCCAGACCACCGAGCTTTTTACTCAGTTTGCGGAAGATATCATCCAGATCGGGAGGTCCCTGATCGCGACCACCTTTGTTTCCATTTCCCTCAGGGTTGCCGCCAGGTTTGCTGCTTCCCCACGGGTCGCGGTCTTGTCCGTTATTACCGGGCTGATTCCACGCCATTTTTGTGCTCCATATTTGTTATGCGATGCTATACCTGCGTATTTTGCGCTGCCGATGCGTTGGCTACGCCCCTTAATCTCAGTCACATAGTTGACTATGCTCCTGAAGATTTCAGGACTTGCCACCTTCATGCTGCACAAAACCCACAAGGTATAGAGGCGAAAAAATCTTCAGGCCATATCCGTCAGGTCAGACAATATAGTCTTCCAGTGCCGGTTCTTGTTTACAGAGGCGACGCCAGTCTACGATCGGCATACGAACCTGCAGACCCACGCTGCCGTCCTCCTCCATCCACTCTCTTTCTATTGCCTGAAGTTGGTAAAACCGGCTTCTCAGACGCCCTTCCTGCGGCGGCAAACGCAACGTATGCTGCGCCACCTCACCGGAAAGTCGCTCAGTCAAAGCCTGAAAAAGCTGTGGTATACCTATTCCCGTTTGCGCTGAAACCCAAACGCGAATGGGTTTATTCTCTTCATCTCTGTCGATACGTGGTTCAAAATCATCCAGCATATCGATTTTATTCATCACCAGCAGAGTCGGGATCTCATGCGCATCGATCTCTTCGAGCACCGTGTCGACGGCCTCGATGTTTTCCTGCACACGAAAATCTGCAGCATCAATAACATGCAGCAGCAATGTCGCCTGACGCGTTTCCTGCAGGGTGGCTTTAAACGCCGCCACCAGGTCGTGCGGCAAATGACGGATAAACCCTACGGTATCCGCCAGCACGGTTTCACCGACGTCCGCTACGTCTATACGGCGCAGCGTTGGGTCCAGGGTTGCAAACAGCTGATCCGCTGCGTAAACCCGGGCTTCGGTGATCTGGTTGAACAGGGTGGATTTTCCGGCGTTGGTATATCCCACCAGTGATACGGTTGGGACATCCGCTTTCTTGCGCGACTGTCGCCCCTGCTCACGTTGCTTTTCAACTTTTTCCAGGCGCGACTGTATTTGCAAAATGCGATTACGCAGCAAACGACGGTCGGTTTCGAGCTGGGTTTCACCCGGACCGCGCAAACCAATCCCGCCCTTTTGCCTTTCAAGGTGGGTCCAGCCACGGACCAGACGAGTAGCCATATGGCGCAACTGCGCCAGCTCAACCTGCAACTTACCCTCATGGGTGCGCGCACGCTGGGCAAAAATATCTAAAATAAGACCTGTCCTGTCGATAACAAGACACTGGCACAACTGTTCCAGGTTACGTTCCTGGGCGGGGCTTAGAGCATGATCAAAAATCACCACCGCAGCGCCAGTCGCTTTTACGGCTTCCGCAATTTCGATTGCCTTACCTTCACCAACAAAATACTTCGGGTGCGGTGCTTTACGGCTCCCGGTAATCACCTGCATTGCTTCGACACCGGCGGAAGAAACCAGAGATTCAAACTCCTGGAGGTCTTCCATATCTTTGTCTTGCGAAAAATAGATGTGTACCAGTACCGCCTGCTCACCGGCATCATAACGGTCAAACAAGCGTCAACCCCTTAATATATATCAACGGGGAACGCAGGATCGCTGGCTCCCCGTGTGTAAAACAGCTAACAACCTTATTCGGTTTCTTCGCTGTCCTGTTGCGCAGATGAACCTTGCGCGTTGCTACCGTGATGGTAGTTGCTGCCAGTGCCGCCGGTGGCATTATTGCTGTGATGAGAAACCGGGCGAGACGGGACAACAGTAGAAATCGCGTGCTTATAAACCATCTGGCTGACCGTGTTTTTCAACAGGATCACGAACTGATCAAAAGACTCGATTTGACCTTGCAGCTTAATACCATTCACCAAATAAATAGAAACTGGAACACGTTCCCGACGCAGTGCGTTCAGGAACGGATCTTGTAAAGATTGCCCCTTAGCCATTCTCTCTTTTCCTTATATGCTTATTTGTACTTTGAACCTTTCGATTCTGAAAAATTGCGCACGATACGTTTCAATTGTACACATTCAGTTCGCGATAGCACCAACAACCTGTAATACTTCGTTTCGCGCCTGGTCAGGCTTTTCACTGTCAAGCCAGTGCACCCCTTCCCAACCACGCAACCAGGTTACCTGTCGCTTCGCCAACTGCCTCGTGGCGCAAACACCTCTATAAACCATTTCATCGTATGAAATTTCGCCTTCAATGTATGACCACATCTGGCGATACCCTACACAACGAATGGAAGGCAAATCCGTATGCAAATCTCCACGGGCAAATAGCGCCCGGACTTCTGCTTCAAAACCTGAAGCCAACATCTGATGAAAACGCTGCTCAATTCGCTGATGGAGCAGTTCACGGCTCGCCGGGGCGATAGCAAACTGATGCACCTGATACGGCAAAGCATCTCCTGACGTTTGCGTCAGCTCCGTTAAAGTTTTACCCGAAATGAAAAAAACTTCCAGTGCCCGGGAAAGTCTTTGCGGATCATTTGGATGAATACGCGCCGCAGCCACCGGATCTATTTCCTGAAGCTGTCGGTGTAACGCGTCCCACCCATGCTCTGCCGCCTGCTGCTCAATTCTGGCCCTGACTTCCGGATCTGCCGACGGTAACGGCGACAGCCCTTCAAGCAAGGCTTTGAAATATAACATTGTGCCGCCCACCAGCAGCGGAATACGCCCCGCGGCGGTGATATCGGCCATCTCGGCTAACGCATCGCGGCGAAAATCCGCAGCAGAGTACGCCTGGGACGGATCGCGGATATCCAGCAACCGGTGCGGCGCGGCCTGTAATTCATCTGCATCAGGCTTGGCTGTACCGATATCCATCCCCTTGTAAATAAGGGCGGAATCAACGCTTATCAACTCTACAGGCAAAACTTTACGCAATTCAATTGCCAGTGCCGTTTTACCGGAGGCCGTCGGCCCCATCAAAAAAATCGCCTTTGGCAGGCTCGCCTTACGGGTATCACTCATGTTTCAGGGCATTCATTACCGAATGTAAATCAACAGGTTGTAACAAACCACCCGGCGGCGCCTTCACGAGTTGTGGGCAAAGCCGCTCAACATCCGCTAACAGCGTAATCGCCTGAGCCATACTCCACTGCGGATGCTCGCTAATCAGATTACGTGCAATCCACTGTGCAATATTGCCCGGTTCGAATTCGGACTGCTGCGCCAGGTAGCCTATCAGTTCAGGAATCAAGATTTGTAAATTTTGTTGGCGTAAGGGTAAAGGCACCGCCCGGATGGTCACATGCTGTGCATCCAGTTGAAATTCAATACCCAACTCAGCCAGTTGGCTCTGCCCTTTTTGCAGCGCCGCTTTTTCATCAGCGTTTACTTTTAGACGTAAAGGGATCAGTAACGGCTGAGCGCAAACGACGCCCTGGTAAATAAAATCATGCACCAGGCGGGACTGATGAAAACGGACCTCATGTTTGGCGGGATGTACGTTAACATCCACCTGATGTGGGTCGATTTCCAGATACAACACAAAAGCGGGCTGCTGATCGGCTCCCAGCTTATCTTCACAGGCCTGACGAATAGCATGGTTGATCAACCGGTCGCGCATCATCCGGCCATTCACATAGCAGTACTGGATTTCCGCCAGCGCCGCCGTTGTGTGGTTAGGATCGGCCACCCAGCCGCGCAGCGTTAAATCGCCATGCTGCCATTCAATCGCCAGCGCATGTTCCAGAAACGGCGTGCCGCAAATCGCGCCCAGTCGGCGCTCTTGCTGCCCATCCGCAGCCACTGCCCGGTACTGACGCACCACTTTGCCGTTGTGCGACAAATTAATCGTCACATCAAAACGTGCCAGCGCAATGCGGCGGATTATTTCGTCGATATGATTAAATTCAGTTTTCTCGGTGCGCATAAACTTGCGCCGCGCCGGAGTGTTGTAGAACAGATCTAACACCTCCAGCGTGGTTCCCACCGGATGCGCAGCGGGTTTAACCGTCACATCCATGTCGCGCCCTTCGGCATAGGCTTGCCAGGCTTCAGGTTGTTCTTGCGTACGCGACGTCAGGGTTAAACGAGAAACGGAGCTGATACTGGCCAGCGCTTCGCCGCGAAACCCGAGGCTCACGATGGCTTCGAGATCGTCAAGCGAGGAAATTTTACTGGTGGCATGACGCGCCAGCGCCAGCGCCAGCTCGTCTTTTTTAATCCCGCAGCCGTTGTCACGAATACGGATAAGCTTCGCGCCGCCGCGCTCAATATCAATATCAATGCGCGTCGCACCGGCATCGATACTGTTTTCCACCAGCTCCTTCACCACTGACGCAGGCCGTTCTACCACCTCGCCTGCGGCAATCTGGTTCGCCAGCTGTGGCGGTAGAACCTGAATCGGCATGGCTAATCCTTAATTTGTTAACGTGTTACCAGGCGATACCGCACTGGCGGTTTGCGCCTGTGTGCCCTGAGGCCCGGTTTGCATCGGGTGCGCCTGGAAATAGTTACGCAATCCTTTGTAAATTGCCTCGGCCAGTTGCTGCTGGTAGTCATCACTCGCCAACAGACGCTCTTCGCTGTTGTTACTGATAAAGCCGGTTTCAACCAGCACTGACGGGATATCAGGCGAACGTAATACCCCAAGGCTGGCGTGTTCCGGACGACGCTTATGCATCGAGCCAATACGTTCTAACTGGCCGATCATGCTGGTCGCCACATCATACCCAACGCGTTGCGAATGACCGAACTGCAGATCCAACACGGCCTGGCTGAGATAAGGATCGGACTGGCTGTTTGCCAGAACATCGCCCGCCCCACCCAACAGTTCCGATTGCTTTTCGTGCTGTTCCAGCCAGCCGGCCATCTCACTGTTTGCCCGACGGTTTGACAGTACCCAGACGGAAGCACCAGTGGCATCCCGGTTTGGCGCAGCATCCGCATGAATAGAGACCAGGAAGTTGGCGTTTTGTTTACGCGCAACGTCTGAACGCCCCATCACCGAGATAAAGTAATCGCCATCACGGGTGAGTACGCCTTTAAACATCGGGTCATCATTGAGCAAACTGCGCAGTTTACGCGCCACGGCAATCGTGACGTTTTTCTCACGTGTGCCACCGGGACCAATAGCGCCAGGATCCTGCCCGCCGTGTCCGGCATCAATGGCGATAACTACTTTTTCGCCGTTACTGGTACTGGAGCGCGCCGCAGGTCGTGTGGAGGTATTACTGTTGGTTACCATCGTGGTGCGATCGTTTTCCGCTTTAAACGGATTACGCGCAGGCTCGGCAGGGCGCGGGGCGATAACCGGCGCTTCAACACGCTTCGCAACCATTGGAGGTGGTGGAGGCGGCGGAGGCGCATCAGCTTTGATGGTAAACACGACGGTATAATTGCCGCCGTTCTGGCGTTTTACGGCTTCGGCTTTGCCGTTCTCGGTTAAATCCACCACCAGGCGCAGAGACTGCGCATCTTTTGGCGTGCCGGAACGGATAGATTTCACCAGATTATTGCCGCTAAACAGCAGCGGTAACCCCTGAATCACACCGGTTTGTTTAATATCCAACGCGACGGTTCGTTTCCCGTCCTGCGAAACTGCGTATTCAGGATCGCCAATAAAGCTCAGCGTAATCCGCGCTTGTTGATCGCCATTGGACACCTGAAGATCGGAGAGGCTGGCGGCCCCTGCCTGCGCGCACAGCAGGACCAGTGTTGCCATCAGCCAGTTTCTGATGCGATAAATCATCCCGCCACCCTTAAGGTTAATCGGCTAAACGCGCCAGCAATAAATCACCCGATGAGGAGACTGCGCTTATGCGCGCCTCTCGACCTTGCGCCTGATATTCAATGTGTATTTCGACGTCCGGGTCTGGCAGTACACCTTTACCTTGTTGCGGCCATTCCACCAGGCAGATGGCGTCATTGGCAAAATAATCGCGGATCCCCATAAATTCCAGCTCCTCTGGGTCCGCAAGTCGGTACAGATCGAAGTGATATACCATCAAATTATCGAGCGAATAGGGTTCAACCAGCGTATAGGTGGGGCTTTTTACATTTCCTTTGTGACCTAACGCCTGCAGGAATCCCCGGCTGAAAGTGGTTTTACCCGCCCCCAGGTCGCCGTACAAATAAATTACCGTCGCGCCATCACAGGCTTTGGCTACCCGCAGTCCCAGGTCTAAAGTCGCCTGCTCATCAGGTAGTGGAATTACTCGATTCATCATGATAAACGTCAATCACATCAGGGTTAACAATACGCTGTAGCGTGGTAAAGAGATCTGTCGCCAGCATGCCGCGCGTACCATAACGCGCTGCCAGCACATCCGCCGCCGCACCGTGCGCGACACATCCCGCACATGCCGCATCATACGGGGTAAGCTTCTGTCCGAGCAATGCGCCAATAATACCGGAAAGCACATCACCCATTCCGCCGCTGGCCATTCCAGCATTGCCGGTATCAATAATACCCAATTCGGCCTGTTCGGCAGCAACAACCGTACCCGCGCCTTTCAGCACGACGACGCCTCCGTACCGTTTTACCAGACGTTGTGCACAAAGTAATCGATCGTCTTCAATTTCTGCAATGGAACAGCCCAGAAGTCGCGCGGCTTCACCAGGATGCGGCGTGATCACGCGATTGTGACGTTTATCGGGGTTGATTGCCAGCAGGTTCAGCGCATCCGCATCCCAGAGCATCGGTTTGCGAAAATTCTCTACCTTTTGCAGCGCTTTTTTACCCCACTCCTGCTGACCAAGCCCTGGTCCTATCACCACAACATCCGCCCACGCCAGGCTCTCTTCCAGAGTCTGCGGCGTCAGCGCATCGACCATCAGTTCCGGTCTGGCAGTCAGAATAGGCGCAATATTTTCACTTCGGGTCAGCACTTTGACCAACCCGGCTCCTGCACGCAGCGCCGCTTCACCGGCCATGCGTATTGCGCCAGCCGTGCCGTGGTCACCACCGATGATCACCAGCCGACCGTGGGAGCCTTTGTGCGAGGTGGGTCGACGCGGCGTTAACCAGTTTACAAGCTGTTGAGCATCAAACCGTTGCAGCGGCGCGTTCTGCCCCGCCAGCCAGTCGTCCAGTCCGAGTGCGTTAACATGCAGGCGTCCGGTGACATCGCGCGCTTTACCGGTTAGCAGACCAGGCTTTAACGCAATAAAGGTCACGGTGTGCGCAGCATTGATAACCGCGCCCGGCGCCGCGCCCGTCTGCGCCAGCAAGCCGGATGGAATGTCTATCGCCACGACAGGGGCAGGATGGTGATTGGCACGTTCGATCAATGCCGAGAGAGGCTCACGCGGCGCGTGTTTTAAGCCTGTGCCTGACAGCGCATCAATAATGACGTCCACGCGATCTGGCCAATTGATATCCGCAGCATGAATGACGCCACCGGCGTTAAGCCAGGCGTCGCGCGCCTGCTGTGCTTCCTCGGGGAACGCTTTATCACTCTCCTGTGCCAGCAACGTAATATCAAGACCCTGAGCTTTGGCAAGCCTTGCCACCACGTAACCATCACCACCGTTTTTGCCATGACCACATAGCACCAGCCAGTGCTGAGCGTTTGGATATGTCTTGCGGGTGACCTGAAACGCCGCCTCTCCCGCCCGTTGCATCAGCTCGTACAACGTCAGTCCTAAACTGTCTGCCGCCTCTCGCTCCATCCGCCTGATGTCATCGGCGTGCCAAATGGAGTGTGGTATACTTGCGGGGTTTTTCTTCATTGTATGGTCCGTCATGTCAGAGCCCCTCGATCTCAATCAGTTAGCGCAAAATATTAAGCAGTGGGGGCTGGAGCTTGGCTTTCAGCAGGTCGGTATTGCCGACACCGACCTCAGCGAAGCGGAGCCCAAACTGCAGGCCTGGCTGGATAAACACTATCACGGCGAGATGGACTGGATGGCCCGTCACGGCATGATGCGCGCCCGACCTCACGAATTATTACCCGGTACGTTACGTGTCATCAGCGTACGTATGAACTATCTTCCTGCCAATGCGGCCTTTGCCAGCACGTTGAAAAACCCCTCTCTGGGTTACGTCAGCCGTTACGCGCTTGGGCGCGACTACCATAAACTGCTGCGTAACCGCTTAAAAAAGCTGGGAGAGAGGATTCAACAGCACTGCGTTTCGCTGAATTTTAGACCTTTTGTCGATTCTGCGCCCATTCTTGAGCGTCCATTAGCGGAAAAAGCCGGGCTTGGCTGGACAGGTAAGCACTCACTTATCCTCAATCGCGAAGCTGGTTCATTTTTCTTCCTCGGGGAATTACTGATCGATTTGCCCCTGCCGGTCGACAACCCAGTAGAAGAAGGATGCGGGAAATGCGTCGCCTGTATGACCATCTGTCCCACCGGAGCCATCGTTGAACCCTACACGGTAGATGCGCGCCGCTGTATCTCTTATCTCACTATCGAACTGGAAGGTGCGATCCCGGAAGAGTTTCGTCCCCTGTTGGGGAATCGAATTTACGGCTGCGATGATTGCCAACTCATTTGCCCGTGGAACCGTTACTCTCAGTTGACGACAGAGGATGACTTCAACCCACGCAAACAACTTCATGCTCCAGAGTTAATAGAGCTGTTTAGCTGGAGCGAAGCGTGGTTTTTAAAAGTCACGGAGGGGTCTGCTATTCGTCGTATTGGTCACCTGCGCTGGCTGCGAAATATCGCTGTTGCGCTGGGTAATGCCCCATGGGATGAAGCCGTTATTCACGCGCTGGAAAGTCGCAGAGGTGAGCACCCACTTCTCAACGAACACATAGAGTGGGCGGTTGCTCAGCAAATCGAGAAGCGAAATGCCTGCGTAGTTGAAGTGCAGTTACCGAAGAAACAACGTTTGGTCAGGGTCATTGAAAAGGGTCTGCCGCGTGACGCTTAAGTCATCCACAGCTTGTGTATAAAAATAAAAACACATTGATATTCAAGAGGGAAAAAATCGTCAAGTGATCGCATTAACAATTTGAAATGATAATTAATTCAATATTTTCAAAGAGTTAAAATGATACTATTCACCCGACTAAGTTTTTTGCATTCCAGGAATAATACCCGAACCTGTGGATAAGTCTGTTTACAAGAGTATGTCAATGACGAAACAAAACGTCCCCAACGTATTTATTCGTTGTGGATATTTTTATTGGGGTAAGAATTTGGAGCGGGAAACGAGACTCGAACTCGCGACCCCGACCTTGGCAAGGTCGTGCTCTACCAACTGAGCTATTCCCGCTTGGGTGTGTCTGTGCTTTGTAGACAAAAGCACTTTCAAATTTTGGAGCGGGGAACGAGACTCGAACTCGCGACCCCGACCTTGGCAAGGTCGTGCTCTACCAACTGAGCTATTCCCGCTTAATCTTCGTCTTTCGAACCGCTACTGCGTTGGCTGCCTTCATTCGCTTAAGTCACTTACTTTAGTAAGCTTCTAAGGACTCATTCAGTTGCCGCCTTGTCGGAATTCGAAATTCTGCGATTGGTGGTCTGTGCTTTACAAGCACTTTCAAATTTTGGAGCGGGAAACGAGACTCGAACTCGCGACCCCGACCTTGGCAAGGTCGTGCTCTACCAACTGAGCTATTCCCGCAAATTTGTACTGCTTTTGCTGCTGCCGTAACGTGTAATTCTCTGTCGTTACGGGAGGCGCATTATACGAGAAATCCGTTTAGCTGCAACCCCCCTAAAAGCGATTTTTTCGTTTTTCTGTTTAAATGCTGAATTTATCGGCAAGTCGTCTAATTTAGCGACAATCCAGCCTCAGTGCAAGCGCGCAGGAACGATATTCGTAGGCCGGGTAAGCCGCAGCGCCGTCCGGCCATCCACAAAATCAAAGCTTAATAAAATGTTCGCGATAGTAAGCAAGCTCAGCAACAGATTCACGAATATCGTCCATCGCCTGATGCGTTCCCTGCTTGGTGAAGCCAGCAAGAATTTCCGGCTTCCAACGACGCGCCAGCTCTTTCAACGTACTGACGTCAAGATAGCGATAATGGAAATACGCCTCCAGCTCCGGCATGTATTTAAACAGGAAACGACGATCCTGACCGATGCTGTTGCCGCAGATAGGTGATTTCCCTTCTGGAACCCACTCTTTCAAAAAAGCCAGCGTAGCCAGTTCAGCTTCACGATCCCCCATGGTGCTCGCCTTCACGCGATCCACTAGCCCACTACCGGTATGCGTACGTACGTTCCAGTCATCCATTAATGCCAACTGTTCGTCGGACTGGTGCACCGCAATTGTCGGTCCTTCAGCCAGAATATTCAGGTTGGCATCCGTCACCAGCGTGGCTATCTCAATTATGCGATCGCGCTCGGGATCCAGACCTGTCATCTCCAGATCGATCCAAATCAGGTTGTTTTCATTGGCACTCATGCTATTTTCCACCCTTCAGCGTCACATTCAGTGTGACTATATTCATCTAAAATTGCGTGTATCATAAATGTTTTGCCCATTATGGGCGACCAGGAGTCAGTCCGATTGAGTAAGAATAAACTCTCCAAAGGCCAACAGCGCCGTGTGAACGCCAATCACCAGCGTCGTCTGAAAACGTCCACGGAGAAGCCAGACTACGACGACAACCTGTTTGGCGAAACCGCTGAAGGCATCGTTATCAGCCGTTTTGGCATGCATGCCGACGTGGAATCTGCTGACGGTGAGATTCACCGCTGCAACATCCGCCGTACAATTCGCTCGCTGGTGACCGGCGATCGCGTTGTCTGGCGCCCGGGAAAAGCAGCAGCAGAAGGCGTGAATGTCAAAGGCATCGTTGAGGCGGTACACGAGCGTACCTCGGTACTGACACGTCCCGACTTTTACGACGGGGTGAAACCCATTGCCGCCAACATCAACCAGATCGTTATTGTCTCAGCCATCTTACCCGAGCTGTCACTCAATATTATCGACCGGTATCTGGTAGCCTGTGAAACGCTACACGTTGAACCAATTATCGTATTGAATAAGATCGATCTGCTAGATGACGAAGGCATGGCCTTTGTTAACGAACAGATGGATATTTATCGCCACATTGGCTATCGCGTGTTGATGGTATCAAGCCGCACGAAAGACGGCCTGAAACCGCTTGAAGAAGCATTAACCGATCGCATCAGCATTTTTGCCGGTCAGTCGGGCGTTGGTAAATCTAGCCTGCTCAATAATCTTCTCGGTCTGCAGGAAGAGATCCTGACCAACGATGTCTCCGACAACTCCGGCCTTGGACAGCACACCACCACTGCCTCTCGCCTGTATCATTTCCCGCACGGTGGCGACGTTATCGACTCCCCTGGCGTACGTGAGTTCGGGTTGTGGCATCTGGAGCCGGAACAAATCACACATGGTTTTGTCGAATTCCATGACTACCTGGGCCACTGCAAATACCGCGACTGCAAGCATGATACCGATCCAGGCTGCGCTATCCGTGAGGCCGTAGAAAAAGGGGCAATAGCTGAAACTCGGTTTGAAAATTATCACCGCATCCTGGAAAGCATGGCGCAGGTAAAAACACGTAAAAACTTTTCTGATACAGACAACTGACAACTAAGCTAAGCATCGCTAGAATCGTCCCCCTTTTTTCAGGATCCGGCCCGTATGCCGGATCGGGAACAAATTATGGCCTGGAGGCTACCTTGTTAAACTCATTTAAGCTTTCGCTACAATACATTCTGCCGAAACTATGGCTCACTCGCCTGGCGGGTTGGGGTGCGAGCAAACGAGCGGGATGGCTGACTAAACTGGTTATCGATCTGTTCGTGAAATATTACAAGGTCGATATGAAAGAGGCGCAAAAGCCGGACACCGCCAGCTATCGTACCTTTAACGACTTCTTTGTTCGCCCACTGCGCGACGACGTTCGCCCGATTAACACCGATCCAAACGTACTGGTCATGCCTGCTGACGGCGTGATTAACCAGTTAGGAAACATCGAAGAAGACAAACTGCTGCAGGCCAAAGGGCACAGCTATACCCTTGAAGCACTGCTGGCCGGCAACTATCAGATGGCGGACAAATTCCGCAACGGTACGTTTGTGACCACTTACTTATCTCCACGCGATTACCACCGTGTACATATGCCGTGTAACGGTATCCTGCGTGAAATGATGTACGTGCCAGGCGATCTCTTCTCTGTAAATATCCTGACTGCGCAAAACGTTCCAAACCTGTTTGCACGCAACGAACGCGTAATCTGTCTGTTTGATACCGAATTTGGCCCGATGGTGCAGATTCTGGTCGGCGCGACCATCGTCGGCAGTATTGAAACCGCATGGGCTGGCACCATTACCCCACCGCGTGAAGGCGTCATCAAACGCTGGACCTGGCCGGAAGGCGAAAGCGAAGGGTCGGTGGCGCTGTTGAAAGGTCAGGAAATGGGCCGCTTTAAGCTCGGTTCCACCGTTATCAACCTGTTCGCGCCTGGTAAAGTTAACCTGGTTGAGCAGTTACAGGACCTTTCAGTGACCAAAATCGGCCAGCCAATGGCCATCTCGACCGAGACATTCGTGACGCCAGAGGCAGAACCTGCCCCGCTTGCGAAAGAAGAGATCGAAGCAGAACATGACGCCAGCCCGCTGGTTGACGACAAAAAAGACGAAAGTTAAACATAGGAATCGCTGCTGTGCGCCTGATTATCACTTTTCTGATGGCCTGGTGCCTCAGCCTGGGGGCGTACGCTGCGACGGCCCCCGATGCCAAACAACTCACCCAGGAACTGGAGCAGGCAAAAGCGGCGAAACCTGCTCAGCCAGAAACCGTCGAGGCGCTCCAGTCCGCGCTGAATGCCCTCGAGGAGCGTAAAGGTTCTCTCGAGCGTACCCAGCAATATCAGCAGGTTATTGATAACTTCCCCAAGCTGTCCGCAACATTACGCGCGCAGCTTAGCAACCTGCGCGACGAACCGCGCAATGTGCCAACCGGACTCACCACCGATGCGTTAAACCAGGAGATCCTCCAGGTCAGCAGCCAACTGTTGGAAAAGAGTCGTCAGGCCCAGCAGGAGCAGGATCGCGCCCGGGAAATCGCCGACTCGTTAAGCCAGCTTCCTCAACAGCAAACCGATGCCCGCCGCCAGCTAAATGAGCTTGAGCGACGTATTGGTACCGCCAACGCTAATCCCGCGCAGAATCAGGCGATGCAGGCTGAATCCGCCAAACTCAAAGCCCTGGTCGATGAACTGGAGCTGGCGCAGCTTTCCGCTAATAACCGCCAGGAGCTGGCGCGCATGCGCTCAGAGCTGGCGGAAAAACAGAGCCAGCAGCTCGATACTTACCTGCAGGCTTTGCGCAACCAGCTCAACAGTCAACGTCAGCGTGAGGCAGAGCGAGCGCTGGAAAGCACCGAACTGTTGGCGGAAAACAGCGCGGGACTGCCGGAAGGTATTGTCGACCAGTTCAAGGTTAACCGCGAACTGTCTCAGGCATTAAACCAGCAGGCGCAACGTATGGACCTTGTCGCCTCGCAACAGCGTCAAGCCGCCAGCCAAACGCTGCAGGTGCGCCAGGCATTGAATACGCTGCGAGAGCAGTCTCAGTGGCTTGGGGTCTCAAATATGCTGGGAGAAGCGCTGCGCGCGCAGGTATCCCGTTTACCGGAAATGCCCAAGCCTCAGCAGTTGGATACCGAAATGGCGCAGCTTCGCGTGCACCGTATGCGCTATGAGGATCTCCTCAACAAACAGCCGCAGTTGCGTCAGATTCATCAGGCCGATGGACAACCGCTGACCGCTGAACAGAGCAGCATTCTCAACGCCCAGTTACGCACCCAGCGTGAGTTGCTGAACTCTTTGTTACAGGGCGGCGATACGCTGATCCTTGAGCTGACCAAGCTCAAAGTCTCTAATAGCCAACTGGAAGATGCGCTAAAAGAGGTCAACGAAGCAACGCACCGTTATCTGTTCTGGACGTCGGACGTTAGCCCCATCTCCCTCTCCTGGCCTGTCGACATCGTCCAGGATCTGCGGCGTCTGATCTCATTAGATACGTTTAATCAGTTGGGCAAAGCCAGCATCATGATGCTGACCAGCAAAGAAACGCTGCTGCCGCTTTTCGCGGCATTGGTGCTGGTTGGCTTTAGCCTCTCTTCGCGCAAACACTTCACCCGTTTTCTGGAGCGTTCATCTGCCCGGGTCGGGAAAGTCACCCAGGACCACTTCTGGCTGACGATACGCACGGTGTTCTGGTCGATACTCGTCGCTTCTCCGTTGCCGGTGCTGTGGGCAACGCTCGGTTACGGATTGCAGGAAGCCTGGCCTTATCCATTGGCTGTCGCTATCGGGGATGGCGTTACCGCCACGGTGCCCATGCTGTGGGCAGTAATGATTTGCGCCACCTTTGCGCGCCCCAACGGTCTGTTCATTGCCCACTTTGGCTGGCCGCGTAACCGCGTCGCGAAAGCCATGCACTATTACCTGATGAGTATCGGGCTGATTGTGCCGCTGATCATGGCGGTGATTATGTTTGATAATCTCAATGACCGGGAATTCTCCGCCTCACTGGGGCGTCTGTGCTTTATTCTGATTTGCGGTGCGCTGACGGTCGTAACCCTGAGCCTGAAACGCGCCGGAATACCGCTGTACCTCGATAAAGAAGGCAACAGCGATAACATGGTCAACAGCATGCTGTGGAATATGCTGATGGGCGCACCGCTGATTGCCATTCTCGCTGCGGTAGTGGGCTATCTCGCCACGTCGCAAGCTTTATTGGCGCGTCTGGAAACGTCCGTAGCTATCTGGTTCTTGTTACTGGTGGTGTATCACGTTATCCGCCGCTGGATGCTGATCCAGCGCCGCCGGCTGGCGTTTGACCGCGCCAAGCATCGACGTGCCGAAATGCTGGCGCAGCGCGCACGGGGTGAAGAAGAACCAGCGCATTCCACCAGCCTTGAAGGCACGATTGATGTTGATGAAAGCGAAGTGGATCTGGATGCTATCAGCGCGCAATCACTGCGCCTGGTGCGCTCTATCCTGATGCTTATCGCCCTGCTCTCGGTCATTGTGCTGTGGTCAGAAATTCATTCCGCTTTCGGCTTCCTGGAAAATATCTCGTTGTGGGATGTCACCTCCACGGTGCAGGGTGTGGAAAGTTTAGAGCCGATAACGCTGGGTGCAGTGCTTATCGCAATCCTGGTGTTTATCATCACTACCCAATTAGTGCGCAACCTGCCCGCGCTGCTGGAGTTGGCGCTGCTGCAACATCTCGATTTAACCCCCGGCACCGGTTACGCCATCACCACCATCACCAAGTACCTGCTGATGCTGATTGGCGGTCTGGTGGGCTTCTCAATGATCGGTATTGAGTGGTCCAAACTGCAATGGCTGGTAGCGGCTCTCGGTGTCGGTCTGGGCTTTGGTTTGCAGGAGATCTTCGCCAACTTTATTTCCGGCCTGATTATCCTCTTTGAAAAACCAATCCGCATTGGCGACACGGTGACGATTCGCGATCTTACCGGTAGCGTGACGAAAATTAATACCCGCGCCACGACCATCAGCGACTGGGACCGCAAAGAGATCATCGTGCCCAACAAAGCCTTTATCACCGAGCAGTTTATCAACTGGTCGTTATCGGATTCGGTCACCCGTGTGGTATTAACCATCCCGGCACCGTCGGAGGCTAACAGCGAGGAGGTTACGCAGATCCTGCTTACTGCCGCACAACGCTGCTCACTGGTTATCGATAACCCGGCGCCAGAAGTCTTCCTGGTTGACCTGCAGCAAGGGATTCAAATCTTCGAACTGCGTATTTATGCCGCTGAGATGGGGCATCGTATGCCGCTGCGCCACGAAATCCACCAGCTGATTCTGGCTGGCTTCCGTGAGCACGGTATCGATATGCCGTTCCCACCGTTCCAGATGCGTCTGGAGAGCCTCGGCGGTAAGCAAACGGGAAGAACCTTAAGTTCTGCGGGCAGAAGCAGTCGCCCGGCGGGGAGTTTGTAAGTCATGCCACAATAAGACGTGAGGTGTGCTTACACTACCCAGCGTCTTATTTACCAGCATAATTGATATCTAATGTTAAAACGCCATAACCAAAAAAGCAGGAGAGTCGCCATGATAGAATATTGCCAGATACCGCGCTGTCTTCTCCATACGATCGCATAGATAAAAGGAATAAACAGAGGTAGTGTTAAGATTATGCCCACAGAACGAACATCGTCGTCCTCAATATAATTCATGACATCACAGACATTATTAATTCCCCTACCGTCAATAAACCATTCCTTGTCCTGAGTTGAAAACATAATTATCAATATAATGCTAACTATGCCCCAGATGAAATTCAATGTAAAAGACTTCCAACTCATTAGCCGCCTCGCATAATTTTAAGTATTGCATCTTTCTTTTCTATAATTCGACGACCATATTCACTATACTCACGATCCGGAAAACCGGGTTGTTCACTAATAGATTGGATAATATCCTTTTTATTTCTCATGGTTCCACGATTATATCTAGAACCAGCCAATATTATTTGTTCATCTGTCAAGTACATAGTATCAGAATCTGGATTGTCATATAAAATAAGATCGCGTAAATGGAATGCTACAACCCGAATATTAAAGTGGTTATCAAGCAAACACTGCGACAAGCGGAATTGCTGAAAATGAGTCAGTTTATCTGGGTGAATACCTATTGTTCTTGCTGCAACGCCTATCTGGATAGCAACTGAACCGACAGATGTAGCATTCGACCATTCATTGCTGCTCTTTCCCAATACTTCTTCAATTACCTGTCTAAATTGCAGAACACCAACACCTTTAAATCTCTCTGGAGTTCCGCCAACTTCTGCGACAGCAACACCTGCAAGGAGTAATTCTGGGACTCTTGCTTCATAAGCACATTGTTTTATAATAGTTCTATGGTGAATTAACCAAGCCGTTTTATAATACCAAAGATATGATTTCCCAGTCATAAAACGCCAATTGGTAGGCAGGGCATACCAACGGAAAAAATCCAACCCGTTCCAATGAGGAAAACCATATTCGTCTATCTCACAAAATGGCGGAGAGCTGATCATCATAAAAATTTAATCACCAAGGCAATGTAAACATTGACCTAACAATAGCCATGATTCTCAACCAGTAATGAGACAGATATCACAAGCATAAAAGGAAAAATCAGAAGTTATATTTTTTAAAATAAATTCATAGCAGCAATCATTTCCAATTATACAATATCACCCCAAGATGATTGTCATAATAAATATATCATAGATATACACACGAATTTCATTTTGATAAATTATAAAAATGATTTATTACGAACAAAGCCCGAACGGTATCCCTATCGGGCTTTGCGGAAATTCAATATTTATCTTTCCTTAGTCTGTCACCCACCGGGGGAGTTTCACCATACGACGGCTGTAGTTCTGATAAATCGCCATTGCCAACAGCGAGAAGAAGATCGGGCCTCCGGTCATCCACAATGCGCTGTTCCAGTCCCCAGCTTCAATCACCGGCTGGATGATGGTGAACACATTGGCAAACGTCACCACCAGCACAACCACCGATGTGGCCAGCAACGTCGCCGCTCGGGTTTTAAAGACAACAAACGGTCTTTCCAGGTCCGTACGGGCTTTAAAGAACGGAAACGCCAGCGCGAGGAACAGATACGGTAGCGTCATCGAGACGTTCGCCATCAGCGTCAGTTTGTTATAGAACGCTGAAGCCGTATCGCCGCCAAACGAAACCAGCAGGATAAACAGGCTCACCAGCAGGCACTGCAACCACATTGCCGTCGTCGGCATCCCCACGGCATTCAGTTTGGTCATCGGCGCTGGCCACAGCGCCTTCGGCGTTCCCTGAATAATCGCTTTCAGTGGCGAATAGCTGAGCGTGAAAAAAGCGCCGGTATAAGCGAGAAACATAGAAAGCCCGGTGATACGCGCGAACCACACCCCCGTCGTCATCGCGGTTTCAGGAGAAAGATGCAGCGCGTTACCTAACGCCATCCCGAGGCTTTTCATTAGGATATACGTTATATTGCCGAGGTTGACCGAACTATTGCTTAATACTTGCTGCCAGTTGGTGCTAACGCCCCATAAAAATATGGCCAGTGAATAACCGACAGAAATGACAATCGCGGCAAAGACAATGCCTTTCGCAAAGTTCTTTTCTGGCTTCTCTGTTTTATCAACTAATCCACCCACGGCTTCTATTCCGCCGTAAGCAAAAATGGCAAACACAACAAATGACAACATGGCCAGACCGGACTGATATCCCGGATTAGGTGAGGAGATGAAATTAATATCCTGCGCAAAGTGACCACCAGTTAATAACAAAATAGCGACACTCACTAACAACAGAACTAAATTAAGACACATTACGGCAATTCCGCCTACAGCCGTAATACGAGCAATCTTATTAATACCCCGGGAGGCCACGCAGGTTACCAGAATCATCCAACCGACGGCGAGCAACCCGACGACCTGCGTAGGCTCAAGCCCCGCAAAACGCCAGTGCTGCGTCATGTCTGCGCCAAATAAGAAGGTTGAAAAAGGTACCCAGACTTTCGCTGCGGTGCTTACCATCCATATCACATAGGAAGAAAACCACATAAACGTGCCGATAAACGCATAGCGTGGCCCAACGCTATTATTCATCCACGAATAGATTCCGCCCTCTTCTTTCCGATAGGCAGCCCCCATTTCCGCCATCATTAAAGCAAATGGGATAAAGAATAATAATGCAGAAAATATATACCACGGAATCGCGCTATACCCCATTAAATAGAATGCGGAGGGGCTATTCGCAAAACCGAAAACAGACGTAAATATCATGAGGATGAGACCTATAAGGCTCATCTTTTTTATTGTTTGGGTCATTAAACCATCCCTTACTCTGGCAAGCGTTTAACAAACGCCACTCACCTGTTGGCACTGCCCTCTTTTCAGAGTTCAGCGATAGAAAAATCAACACAGAATTGATACCTGAACGATATCAAATATCCAGGAGTAAATTGTGGCTATTAGAGGGTAAATGAAAAAATATGCTACAAAGTGGCTATTTCACCGCCACTTTGTATTGAAGGAGAGTGCGTTACGCGCGATCGACGGTAAATGCGATAACCTCGGCCAGGCTCTCTGCGCCCAACGCCAGCATCACCAGACGGTCAACGCCCAGCGCCACACCAGAGCAATCCGGCATACCCACTTTTAACGCTTCAAGCAGGTTGGTGTCGATAGGCTGCTGCGGCAAGCCACGTGCGGCACGTTTGCGGTTATCCTGCTCAAACCGCTGCTGCTGTTCGCGCGCGTCGGTCAATTCATGGAAACCATTCGCCAGCTCAATACCTTTGTAGTAAACCTCGAAACGTTCAGCCACGCGGTGATCTTCGGTACTGATTTGCGCCAGTGATGCCTGGCTGGCCGGGAAATGATATACAAACGTCGGTTTATCTTTGCCAATATGCGGCTCAACGCCCATCGTAAACAACAACTGCAGTAAGGTGTCCCGGTCTTCTTCGGTATCGGCGATATTGCTGAGATCCAATTTCGCCGCCACTTCCCGCAGTTGGGTTTTATCCGCAGACAGCGGGTCTATCTCCAGATGGCGCTGGAAGGCTTGCTGGTAAGAGAGACTTTCCGCAGGTGAGCAGTCCAGCACCTGCTGGAGCAAATCATCCACTTCATTCATCAGGCGATACATATCGTAGTGCGGACGATACCACTCGAGCATAGTGAATTCAGGGTTATGATGACGCCCCATCTCTTCATTACGGAAGCTGCGGCACAGTTGATACACCGGGCCGCATCCTGCCACCAGCAGGCGCTTCATATGGTATTCCGGGCTGGTCATTAAATAGAGATTCATTCCCTGGGAGTGTCCAGGGCCGACGAAACGCGTTTCGAACGGGAACAAATGGATGTCCGTTACCGTTGCCTGACTCATACAAGGGGTCTCAACCTCAAGCACGCCACGATCGGCAAAAAAGCGGCGAATCTCCGCTATAATTGCTGCACGTTTTAACAGATTGGGGATGGACGCGCTCGGCTGCCAGGTTGCCGTTTCGCTCATGGTTGTTTCTCCGATTTAAGACAAGGGCACGAAGTCTACTCGTATCGCGTTAACGAGACAAATTTCGCGCGCCAATAATCCACACTGGCAATTGGATAAAAAAAGCGACATGGGGTGGTTTAGTAATTAAATTAATCAAATTCAATGATAATTCCCCCCTTTGACACGCTAAAAAAATCGAACACGTCAAATTTCCCGCACATCCCTGAGACTATACTATTGTACCTATAAAGGAGCAGTGGAAACGCGTTCATAACCTGTTTGAAGCCGATGAAGCATCTGATTTCAGGCAGGAATGAAATAACAACAATCTGGAGGAATGTCGTGCAAACCTTTCAAGCCGATCTTGCCATTATAGGCGCCGGTGGCGCGGGATTACGTGCTGCAATTGCTGCCGCACAAGCAAATCCCAACGCTAAAATCGCACTGATCTCAAAAGTGTACCCAATGCGCAGCCATACCGTTGCTGCCGAAGGCGGCTCTGCTGCTGTCGCGCAGGATCATGACAGCTTTGACTACCATTTTCACGATACGGTAGCAGGCGGAGACTGGCTGTGTGAGCAGGATGTCGTGGATTACTTTGTCCACCACTGCCCAACTGAAATGACGCAACTGGAACAATGGGGCTGCCCATGGAGCCGCCGTGAAGACGGTAGCGTCAACGTACGTCGCTTCGGCGGTATGAAAATCGAGCGTACCTGGTTTGCCGCGGATAAAACCGGCTTCCACATGTTGCATACGCTGTTCCAAACATCTTTGCAGTTCCCGCAGATTCAGCGCTTTGACGAACACTTCGTTCTGGATATCCTGGTTGATGATGGCCATGCTCGCGGCCTGGTTGCCATGAACATGATGGAAGGCACGCTGATGCAGATCCGTGCTAATGCTGTTGTGATGGCAACGGGCGGCGCAGGTCGTGTTTACCGTTACAACACCAACGGCGGCATCGTAACTGGCGACGGTATGGGCATGGCGCTGAGCCACGGCGTTCCGCTGCGTGATATGGAATTCGTTCAGTATCATCCGACGGGTCTGCCAGGCTCTGGTATCCTGATGACCGAAGGCTGCCGTGGTGAAGGCGGTATCCTGGTCAACAAAAACGGCTACCGTTATCTGCAAGATTACGGCATGGGTCCGGAAACCCCGCTGGGCGAACCGAAAAACAAATACATGGAACTCGGTCCGCGCGACAAAGTTTCTCAGGCTTTCTGGCACGAATGGCGTAAAGGCAACACCATTTCCACCCCGCGTGGCGATGTGGTTCACCTCGACCTCCGTCACCTCGGCGAGAAAAAACTGCTCGAACGTTTACCGTTCATCTGTGAACTGGCGAAAGCCTACGTGGGTGTCGATCCGGTTAAAGAGCCGATCCCGGTACGTCCTACCGCGCACTACACCATGGGCGGTATCGAAACCGATCAGCACTGTGAAACCCGCATTAAAGGTCTGTTCGCTGTGGGCGAATGTTCCTCTGTTGGTCTGCATGGCGCTAACCGTCTGGGTTCTAACTCCCTGGCGGAACTCGTGGTCTTCGGTCGTATGGCCGGTGAACAGGCTGCAGAACGTGCTGCAACGGCTGGCGCTGCAAACAGTGCCGCGCTCGATGCGCAGGTTGCTGGCGTTGAAAAACGTCTGAAAGATCTGGTTAACCAGGAAGGTAACGAAAACTGGTCTAAGATCCGTGACGAAATGGGCCTGTCCATGGAAGAAGGTTGCGGTATCTACCGTACACCGGAACTCATGCAGAAAACCGTTGATAAACTGGCGGAGCTGCAGGAACGCTTCAAGCGCGTACGTATCACTGATACCTCCAGCGTCTTCAACACCGACCTGCTGTACACCATCGAACTGGGTCACGGTCTGAACGTTGCTGAATGTATGGCGCACTCTGCTCTGGCGCGTAAAGAATCCCGCGGCGCGCATCAGCGTCTGGATGAAGGCTGCACCGAGCGTGACGATGTGAACTTCCTCAAACACACCCTCGCCTTCCGCGATGCTGACGGCACGACTCGCCTGGAATACAGCGACGTGAAAATCACCACTCTGCCACCGGCTAAACGTGTTTACGGTGGCGAAGCGGAAGCAGCCGATAAGAAGGAGAAGGCGAATGGCTGAGATGAAAAACCTGAAAGTTGAGGTGGTGCGCTATAACCCGGAAACCGATACCGCGCCGCACAGTGCTTTCTACGAAGTTCCTTATGATGAAACCACGTCACTGCTGGATGCGCTGGGCTACATCAAGGATAACCTGGCACCGGACCTGAGCTACCGCTGGTCCTGCCGTATGGCGATCTGCGGCTCCTGCGGCATGATGGTCAACAATGTACCTAAACTGGCGTGCAAAACCTTCCTGCGTGATTACACCAGCGGCATGAAGGTTGAAGCGCTGGGCAACTTCCCGATTGAGCGCGATCTGGTCGTCGACATGACGCACTTTATCGAAAGCCTGGAAGCGATCAAACCGTACATCATCGGTAACCCGCGTACACCGGATCAGGGTCCAAACACCCAGACTCCGGCGCAGATGGCGAAGTATCATCAGTTCTCCGGTTGCATCAACTGTGGTCTGTGCTACGCCGCGTGCCCGCAGTTCGGCCTGAACCCAGAGTTCATTGGACCGGCTGCGATTACGCTGGCGCATCGTTACAACGAAGATAGCCGCGACCACGGTAAGAAGGAGCGTATGGCTCAGTTGAACAGCCCGAACGGCGTCTGGTCCTGTACTTTTGTGGGCTACTGCTCCGAAGTCTGCCCGAAACACGTCGATCCGGCTGCGGCCATTCAGCAGGGTAAAGTTGAAAGTTCAAAAGACTTTCTTATCGCTACCCTGAAACCACGCTAAGGAGTGCACGATGACGACTAAACGCAAACCCTATGTGCGACCAATGACGTCCACCTGGTGGAAAAAGCTGCCATTTTATCGTTTTTACATGCTGCGCGAAGGCACGGCGGTTCCGGCAGTCTGGTTCAGCATTGAACTGATTATCGGCCTGTTTGCACTCAAGCATGGTGCAGAGTCCTGGATGGGCTTTGTCGCCTTTTTGCAAAACCCGGTGGTGGTGATCCTGAATATTATCGCCCTGGCAGCAGCGCTGCTGCATACCAAAACCTGGTTTGAGCTGGCGCCAAAAGCTGCCAACATCATCGTAAAAGACGAAAAAATGGGGCCAGAGCCGATCATCAAAGGTCTCTGGGCAGTTACTGTGGTTGCGACAGTAGTAATACTGTTTGTTGCCCTGTTCTGGTAAGGAGTCCGGAATGATTAATCCAAATCCAAAACGCTCTGACGAACCCGTATTCTGGGGCCTGTTTGGTGCAGGCGGTATGTGGAGCGCAATCATTGCGCCGGTGATGATCCTGCTGGTCGGCATTATGCTGCCGCTGGGCTTTGTTCCTGATGCTTTCAGCTATGAACGCGTACTGGCATTCGCTCAGAGCTTCATCGGACGTGCGTTTCTGTTCCTGATGATCGTTCTGCCGCTGTGGTGTGGTTTACACCGTATGCACCACGCGATGCATGACCTGAAAATCCACGTGCCTGCGGGCAAATGGGTATTCTACGGACTGGCAGCTATCCTGACCGTTGTAACGGCTATTGGGATCCTGACCATCTAATCGCATGCGTTAATTATCAGGCCCGCCAATGGCGGGCCTTTTTATTAGTGCAGCATCCCGGTCAACCAGCGGGAAAACTCACGCATCGCGGGCGTCTCCGGACGAGATTGTAAACGCGTTATCCAGTAACTCCCCAGATCAATCTGCGTTAAAAAAGGCTGCACGATACGTTCACTACTGAGCAAATGCGTGAACATTCTTACCGGTGCAATTGCCACACCAATCCCCGCCTGCGCGGCTTCCAGCATTGAGACGGACGAGTCAAACACCACCACGTTGTGCGTCGGTGACGGAGGCGCTTCTCCGGCGGCCTGCATCCAAAGCGTCCATTCATCACGCCGATACGATCGTAATAACGGAAATTTCAGGATGTCCACAGGTGCTTTAATCTGCGAGGCCAATGTCGGTGAACACAGCGGAGACATCAGCGCGCTACACAAATATTGCGCATCGGTATCGTGCCAGGCTCCTCCTCCGTAGCGAATAGTATAATCCAGCCCTTCGGCGGCGGGATCCACACGGTTATTGTGGGTGGAGATATGCAAATCAATATGCGGATAGTGGCGCTTAAAGTCGCTCAACAGAGGGAAAAGACAGCCGACCGCAAAGGTCCCCACCACGCCAATTTTTAGTTTTTCCTGAGTCTGTTTAGTGGCAAAACGATCCAGCATCCCCGCCATACGATCGAAAGAGTCATTAAGTACAGGTAACAGACTTTCCCCTTCAGTCGTCAACATTAACCCTCGAGAACCACGCACAAAAAGCTGACAATTCAGCTGTTGCTCCAGCGCTTTCACATGCTGGCTTATTGCAGAATGCGTCACGTTGAGCTCAATCGCAGCGCGGGTAAAGCTGAGATGTCTGGCCGCTGCTTCAAAAGCCCGCAGCGAGTTAAGGGGGATATAGCTACGTGTCATTATCTGGCCTGTTAGAAAAACTTATATCTGCTGCTAAATTTAACCGTTTGTCAACACGGTGCAAATCAAACACACTGATTACGTCTGACGGGCCCGGACACCCTTTCGCTTTTAATTACGGAACTGATTTCATGATGAAAAAATCGATCTGCTGCGCGCTGCTGCTGACAGCTTCTTTCTCCACGTTTGCCGCCGCAAAAACAGAACAACAAATTGCCGATATCGTTAACCGCACCATCACACCGCTGATGCAGGAGCAGGCTATTCCGGGTATGGCCGTTGCGATTATCTATCAGGGGAAACCTTATTACTTTACCTGGGGTAAAGCCGATATCGCCAATAACCGTCCAGTCACTCAACAAACGCTGTTTGAACTCGGATCGGTCAGTAAAACGTTCAACGGCGTGCTGGGCGGCGATGCTATCGCCCGCGGCGAAATTAAGCTCAGCGATCCGGTCACGCAGTACTGGCCTGAACTGACTGGTAAGCAGTGGCAAGGTATCAGCCTGCTGCACTTAGCCACCTACACGGCAGGCGGCCTGCCGCTTCAGGTTCCGGACGACGTTACGGATAAAGCCGCGTTACTACGCTTTTATCAAAACTGGCAGCCGCAATGGGCCCCAGGCGCTAAACGTCTTTATGCTAACTCCAGCATTGGTCTGTTTGGTGCCCTGGCGGTCAAACCCTCAGGCATGAGCTACGAAGAGGCGATGACCAAACGCGTCCTGCGCCCCTTAAAACTGGCGCATACCTGGATTACGGTTCCGCAGAGCGAACAAAAAGATTATGCCTGGGGTTATCGCGAAGGAAAGCCAGTGCATGTATCCCCTGGCCAACTTGATGCCGAAGCCTACGGGGTGAAATCGAGCGTTATCGATATGACCCGTTGGGTTCAGGCCAACATGGACGCCAGCCAGGTTCAGGAGAAAACGCTCCAGCAGGGCATCGAGCTTGCGCAGTCACGTTACTGGCGTGTTGGCGATATGTACCAGGGCCTGGGCTGGGAGATGCTGAACTGGCCGGTGAAAGCCGACTCGATAATTAGCGGTAGCGACAGCAAAGTGGCACTGGCAGCGCTTCCTGCCGTTGAGGTAAACCCGCCCGCGCCTGCCGTGAAAGCCTCATGGGTGCATAAAACGGGCTCCACTGGCGGATTTGGCAGCTACGTTGCTTTCGTTCCAGAAAAAAACCTTGGCATCGTGATGCTGGCAAACAAGAGCTACCCAAACCCTGTTCGCGTCGAGGCCGCCTGGCGCATTCTTGAAAAACTGCAGTAACGGACAAGGAGGCCCTGGATATTGGGCTTCCTTTCTTTCTCTTTTTTTCCTGCTGTCATCTACACTTAACAAAAATCCAGCAAGGAAAATCCCATGCGCATTCTGCCCGTCGTTGCTGCAGTTACGGCTGCATTTCTGGTTGTCGCTTGCAGCACCCCAACACCCCCGAAAGGTGTTACCGTAGTAAATAACTTTGATGCCACACGCTATCTGGGCACCTGGTATGAAATTGCGCGTTTCGACCATCGATTCGAACGCGGACTGGAAAAAGTGACTGCTACCTACAGCCTGCGCGACGACGGCGGTATCAATGTTATTAACAAGGGCTATAACCCGGACAGAGGAATGTGGCAGAAAACGGAGGGGAAAGCCTACTTCACTGGCGACCCAAACCGCGCTGCGCTCAAGGTCTCGTTTTTTGGCCCCTTCTATGGCGGGTATAACGTGATTGCCCTCGACAGGGAATATCGTCACGCGCTGGTTTGCGGGCCGGATCGCGACTACCTGTGGATCCTTTCACGGACCCCTACTATTTCAGATGAAATGAAACAGCAAATGCTGGCCATCGCGACCCGGGAAGGGTTTGAGGTGAATAAGCTGATTTGGGTAAAACAGCCTGGTGCTTAGTGGGTGCTCAGCTTGAGGCCAATAATACCGGCCACAATCAGCCCGAGGCTCAGTAACCGCGCCGGGCTGGCAGATTCACCCAGCAGCAGAATCCCTGTAATGGCCGCGCCGACTGCGCCGATACCCGTCCATACGGCATAGGCGGTTCCTACAGGCAACGTACGCATTGCCCAGGAGAGCATGGCGATACTGACGATCATTGCCACAATAGTGATAATGCTTGGCGTCAAACGCGTAAAACCGTGGGTATATTTCAGGCCAATCGCCCAGACAACTTCGAGCAGACCTGCAATTAATAAAACGATCCAGGACATATCAGGCTCCAGAACAATGGGGCCGTCCCCGGTGAAAGAAGCGTTTGCAGGTCGTCCTGCAAAGCTGATGTGTGAAATGGCATTTTTGCCCGAGAGAAAATGAATTTCAACCTTTTTATTCGCTGCCCGCTAAAAGCAAGAATTAAGCATAATTAGCGGCGTAGTTCCCGCATTTGGCACTCATCGGAGTTCTCTATGATGAAGGGCTTTCTGAATCCGGAAAGTCGATTGCCTCTCTTCTGAATGCGAAAAGGTTATGCTTAAAATTTTAGTGATTGACCGGTGCCACTTTACCCGCACAGGGATTGAGGCCTTGCTTAATCATTCTGGCAGGTTCAGCTCCTCATTTCTTGTGTCAGGGATCAATAATCTCCTGTTAGCAAAAGAGCATATTTTGCAGTGGAAGCCGCATCTGGTGATCGCGGATTTATACAGTTTTATTAGCGAGACGCATACCAGTCCGCCAATTAAACCCTTTTTCATGAGCTGCGGCGTCATCCCGCTGATTTTACTGCAATCAGTTGAAAGACAGCACACCTCAATGGCTTCCTCTCAATCCGTCGCCTATTCGGTCTTAACCAAGCACACCACGCTGAACGCGCTCTCACACACGATTCAGGAGGCGCTACAGCTTCGCCCCACATTAGAAATAGCCGAAAACGCGACTCCGCTGCTTACGCCGCAGGAGGAAAAAGTATTGTCAATGTGGATGGATGGTGTGAGTAACAATGCGATAGCCGCCGCACTCAGCATTCATGGCAAGACGGTCTACACCTATAAACGGAATATCCGCATGAAACTGCACATGGGGAACCGCTTCTCACCGTTTCTCTCACTCCCCGGGAAGGGGAATTAACGGTACGACGTGACGTCGTACCGTTCATGATTATTGTTGAGCTTTTGTCGCTGCACCAGAGATTGCGCTACCGCCCTCAGAGATATCCTGCCCAACACCTTTCGTGGTATTGCACGCAGTCAATACTGAAGAAAGAACCAACACAGAAAAGATCGCTGCAATTGTCTTTTTAACCATAACGTCTTCCTTTTCTAGCCAATATTGTTTGTGTATAGCTCATTAATAATAGACAAGATCCGGAAGTGTGATGGATAAACAACCGTTTTTAAGACTATGAGAGAGTGTTAGCTGGCG
Source organism: Citrobacter sp. Cb080 (assembly GCF_030334745.1). Classification (NCBI taxonomy): domain Bacteria; kingdom Pseudomonadati; phylum Pseudomonadota; class Gammaproteobacteria; order Enterobacterales; family Enterobacteriaceae; genus Citrobacter; species Citrobacter sp. Cb080. The sequence continues at coordinate 175,626 of NZ_JAOWDG010000085.1, forward strand.
GCGTGAGAGATTGAATTGCCAAGATGTTTGATGTCTTCACCGAAGCCGCGCGCGGTATTACACCCCGCCAGGAGAGTGCTGGTGAAAAGGATGAGCATTACAAGACTGAGAAGACGTTTCATCATTCCTGCCCTGGAATAAATATCCTCCGGCATAGCCGGAGGTTTTTCGGATGCGCCTATAAGGCTCTGTTACCAGCCGCGCCCTAACAGGCGCATACGATCTGACATTTGCATCAGACTTCGTTACTTACGGCCCGTAAACGGGCTACCCGCATAAGGGATCGATAACTGCTCACCCATTTTATCTTCTGCAAGCTGCTGCTTTATGTATTCCTGTATCTTCACCGTGTTCTTACCCACCGTATCTACGTAGTATCCCCGGCACCAGAACTCTCTATTCCTGTACTTGAATTTCATATCCCCAAACTGTTCATACAGCATCAGACTGCTTTTCCCTTTCAGATACCCCATAAAGCCGGATACGCTCATTTTGGGTGGGATTTCCACAAGCATATG
>NZ_JAOWDG010000002.1:0-228 GCF_030334745.1 Citrobacter sp. Cb080
ACAGCTGATAGAAACAGAAGCCACTGGAGCACCTCAAAAACACCATCATACACTAAATCAGTAAGTTGGCAGCATCACCCAGACGGCGAACCTGCTTTTCCAGCTCGCGGATACGTTGCTGGTCTGGAGTAATGGGTGTGGCAGAGGACGTAATCCCCTGGCGCTCTCTCCTGAGCTGGCGTACCCAGCTCTCAAGCGTAGTAGAACCCACATTCATCGCTTCACTGG
>NZ_JAOWDG010000003.1:0-211 GCF_030334745.1 Citrobacter sp. Cb080
CTCAGAAGTGAAACGCCGTAGCGCCGATGGTAGTGTGGGGTCTCCCCATGCGAGAGTAGGGAACTGCCAGGCATCAAATTGCAGTAAACCGGGATGAATAATCCGGGTAGTGACAAAGAAATTCGGTGGAGCGGTAGTTCAGTTGGTTAGAATACCTGCCTGTCACGCAGGGGGTCGCGGGTTCGAGTCCCGTCCGTTCCGCCACTTATTA
>NZ_JAOWDG010000004.1:0-259 GCF_030334745.1 Citrobacter sp. Cb080
CCAGTGAAGCGATGAATGTGGGTTCTACTACGCTTGAGAGCTGGGTACGCCAGCTCAGGAGAGAGCGCCAGGGGATTACGCCCTCTGCCACACCCATTACTCCAGACCAGCAACGTATCCGCGAGCTGGAAAAGCAGGTTCGCCGTCTGGAGGAGCAAAATACGATATTAAAAAAGGCTACTGTAGATTCAATTGGTCAACGCAACAGTTATGTGAAAACATGGGGTTGCGGAGGTTTTTTGAATGAGACGAACATTTA
>NZ_JAOWDG010000005.1:0-201 GCF_030334745.1 Citrobacter sp. Cb080
GGTGGGTGATGACGGGATCGAACCGCCGACCCCCTCCTTGTAAGGGAGGTGCTCTCCCAGCTGAGCTAATCACCCACTTCGGTACTTCACATTTTAACAAGAAATCCAGCTGGCGAGAAATTGGTGGGTGATGACGGGATCGAACCGCCGACCCCCTCCTTGTAAGGGAGGTGCTCTCCCAGCTGAGCTAATCACCCACTT
>NZ_JAOWDG010000006.1:0-281 GCF_030334745.1 Citrobacter sp. Cb080
CTCAGAAGTGAAACGCCGTAGCGCCGATGGTAGTGTGGGGTCTCCCCATGCGAGAGTAGGGAACTGCCAGGCATCAAATTTAGTGTGCTGATATGGCTCAGTTGGTAGAGCGCACCCTTGGTAAGGGTGAGGTCCCCAGTTCGACTCTGGGTATCAGCACCAGTTTTTCGGTTAAAGTTTGGCACTTAGAAAAGAATTTGTCTGGCGGCTGTAGCGCGGTGGTCCCACCTGACCCCATGCCGAACTCAGAAGTGAAACGCCGTAGCGCCGATGGTAGTGTG